>CBFHHL010000111.1:0-6858 GCA_965655685.1 Luminiphilus sp. | reverse complement strand
CGTGACGTTTAATCAGATGCAAAAAAGGCGGCCTCAGCCGCCTTTTTGATACACAACACTTAGATCTGAATCAGACGAAGTTCAGGAGGGCCCACGTCGCAACAGTAAGCAGCAGCGACATGTGAATCACACCCTTCACAGTGGTCATTGGACCTTGCTTACCCATAATCGCGTTGATTTCCAAAAGAACGATCAATCCCACAGCGATGTAGAGGCCAGTCATTGAGCCCGCCAATGGCAAGTGCTTTGACGCCAACATACCCAACAGCATAGGACCTGAGAAAAGTGTGTTTGTGCGGCTCGCCAAACCCGCTTTCGCAGCATTTGAGGGCCCGTCACCTTCCTTCATACCCAGCACAACTTGCTGTGCGGGCCAGATGATCAACCACACGTTCAGGAACATGAACGTACCTGCCAAGGCACCCACCCAGATAGCCGGCATCGTTGCGCCCAAAGCACCGACTTTATGTAGGAGGTATGCGCCAGAGATGAAAGTTACCATCGCGCCCCAGCGGAACCACCAGAGAGCCCGCGGTGCCAACTTAGCCATTGCGTCTTTTTTGGCGTCTGCCTCAGCTTCTTTGAAGTACTCCGTCTGCACAAAGTTGAAGTAGTACAACATGCCGATCCATGTGATACCGGCGATAACGTGGATGTAACGGAAGATGAACTCGACTAAGTATTCCATTTGTTGTTTCCTCTTATAAAAAACAGCGTCTTAGACGCCCTGCCCGATGGTCAGTATATCTGCCCGATAGAAAAAAAGAACCCGCGCAATTGCATTAAACCCAGGCTTTTGACCACAGTATCGATACTGCTTTTGAAGCATAAAAAAAACCCGGCACATGGCCGGGTTTTCAAATCGCAATGGACGCGTCTTACATCATGCCGCCCATACCACCCATACCGCCCATATCAGGCATTGCGGGTGCTGCTTCGTCCTTAGGTGATTCAGCAATCATAACTTCAGTTGTAATCATAAGACCGGCAACCGAGCCCGCCGCCTGAAGTGCTGTACGTGTCACCTTCGCGGGGTCAAGAATGCCCATCTCGATCATGTCGCCATAGACACCGGTAGCCGCGTTGTAACCGAAGTTACCTTCTCCCTGTCGAATCTTATCGAGAACGACAGAAGCTTCATCGCCAGCATTGGTCACGATTTGACGCAGAGGACCTTCCATAGCACGCAGCGCAGCCGCGATACCCGTGTTCTGATCTTCGTTGTCACCAGTGAGGCCTTGAACAGAAGCAATCGCACGAATGAGTGCAACACCACCGCCCGCAACTACGCCTTCCTCAACCGCTGCACGGGTTGCATGAAGCGCGTCCTCAACACGTGCTTTCTTCTCTTTCATTTCGATTTCAGTCGCTGCACCTACTTTGATCACAGCAACACCGCCAGCCAACTTCGCAACGCGTTCTTGAAGCTTCTCGCGATCGTAATCAGACGACGTATTTTCGATCTGAACACGGATCTCGCCAACTCGGCCCTGAATCGCGTCTGCGTCACCCGAACCGTCAACAATGGTCGTATTGTCTTTGTCCATGGTGATGCGCTTGGCATTACCGAGGTGCTCAAGGCTTGTGCTCTCGAGATCGAGGCCCACTTCCTCAGAGATAACCGTACCGCCGGTAAGAATCGCGATGTCCTGCAACATGGCCTTACGACGATCGCCGAAACCAGGTGCTTTACACGCAGCGACTTTAACGATGCCGCGCATGTTGTTAACAACTAGTGTCGCCAGCGCCTCGCCTTCAACATCTTCAGCGATAATAACGAGCGGACGAGATGCCTTGGCTACCTGCTCAAGAACGGGAAGAAGCTCGCGAATATTCGAGATCTTCTTATCAACGAGAAGTACGAAGGGATCCTCAACTTCTGCTGACATGTTGTCTTGATTGTTGATGAAGTAAGGTGAGAGGTAACCACGGTCAAACTGCATGCCCTCTACTACATCGAGTTCATTCTCTAGGCCAGAGCCCTCTTCGACAGTGATAACACCTTCTTTGCCAACCTTCTCCATTGCTTCCGCAATGATTTCGCCAACAGACGCGTCGCTGTTCGCTGAGATCGTACCTACCTGAGCGATTGCCTTGTTGTCTTCGCAAGGCGATGCCATTCCTGAAACCGCTTCAACCGCCGCAGCAACCGCTTTATCGATACCGCGCTTGAGGTCCATTGGGTTCATGCCTGCCGCAACTGCCTTAAGACCTTCGTTTACGATGGATTGGGCAAGAACAGTTGCTGTTGTGGTTCCGTCACCAGCGACATCAGAAGCTTGTGAAGCAACTTCCTTCACCATCTGTGCGCCCATGTTCTCAAAGCGATCCGCCAGTTCGATTTCCTTCGCAACTGAAACACCGTCTTTAGTGACTGTTGGTGCGCCGAATGACTTCTCGAGAATTACGTTGCGGCCCTTTGGACCTAGTGTTGCTTTAACGGCATCTGCCAGTGTGTTCACACCGACAAGCATGCGCTGGCGAGCAGAATCGCCAAAAAATACGTCTTTAGCTGCCATGATTAAATTCCTTTACTAACGTTGGGCTGGATTGATTAGTCGATAACGGCGTAGATTTCGCCTTCGCTCATGAGGATCAGCTCTTCACCATCAACTTCGATAGTGTTGCTGCCTGCGTACTGACCGAAAACGATTTGATCGCCAACTTTAACGGTCAAAGGGCGCTGCTCGCCGTTGTCCAGCACTTTGCCGGCCCCAACTGCAACAACTTCACCCTGATTAGGCTTTTCTTTGGCAGAACCTGGCAGGACGATGCCGCCAGCTGTTGTCTGCTCTTCTTCCTTACGACGAACGACAACTCGGTCGTACAACGGACGAATATTCATTGGTTTCAATCTCCAAAATGACGATTACGTTTTAATCCCCCATAACGGGGTGAGTGAATAATGGGGATTGGAGAAACTATTTCAAGCCTTTTTTAGCACTCAAGGATCGAGAGTGCTAAAAAGAGCAGAAAAAACGCTAAACGATGGGTGTTTAGTCGTCTTCGAGTCGTGAAAAATCGCCCTCGAGAGTCACGGGGCCGCGATCGCTCTCGCCATCTGAGCTCCGGTTAGGGATATCCCGCTCGGGCTCCGCGGTGCGAGGACCTGGGCGAGGACCACCTCGGCCAAAGACCGCTTTCAAAGCGGCTCTTAAGAAAACGTACAAGGCGAAGACGTCGGAAATTAATCCGGGGATCATTAATAATATCGCCCCAAAGGCCACGCTGATCTCGCCTGCAAAGAGCTGACCCCGAAGCGCGTTAGCCGAGGGGAAGCGGCCTGCTGTCAGCAAAGCCGAGCGGCCTGCAAGCTGGAGCAACCAGTAGCCTACGATGATCATGACAAGGATGTACGTAATGGTCGCAAACGCGCTGGTGCGAGCACTGAACTCAAGCAGCGACCAAAACTCAAGAAAAGGGTATGCAATTAACAAAAACGGCATAGGGTTTTCCTCGCCCAAGCATCCGTACACAGTGTACGTCGTTCCATTACGTCGGGATACGGTAGTGAATGCGGGTTCGTAGTGATCATTTCAAGGGAGACAACCGATGCAGGCCGTGAACGCTTCCGTCAGGATTGAGAGACAGTACGCGCCCATCGGCTAACAGCCATACCTCGGCACATGACCAATCGGGCTGGCCTCCCACCTTAAACGTCACGCATCGGAGATCACGCTCGGCTCTCCACCGACCCGTGACCTTCTGTTGTGGCGCATCTTCGATACTTGGATCGCTTGCTTCTGTCCACCATCGACTGACAAAGGTTCCGTCTGCATACCAGTGGGTCTCTGCTGATACACCGCGCCGGTTCTGAACCTCACCGCGATCAATGACATTAGAAAATAGACGCGTAATGTCTGTGCTTGTCAGTCTAGTCTTGCCAACGAGACCACTCATTAGTCCCTCTTCTCCAATCGACTCCGCCCCCGCCCTCATCGCTGTAGCTCCAACGAAAAATATGAAGCCGAGACGGATTGCCCTCAGTAAAGACCATCCGAAAAGGTGCCGTGTTTTAAAGAGAACGTCTCTCTTGACACCTTTTGTCCCGACCGTAATTTCGAACTGTGTCTTGGCGTCAGTGGGTTTGCCGGTGCTATGAGAGGTGTCTATCAAGCTCAGGCCTTAATCTTTTTCACGTAGCGATCGACCGCCCAAATGAGAACCAGGACCGGTAAACCCATCATAGATGAGATTAAAAAGAAGCTCTCATAGCCCAAGGAATCAACAATAGAGCCCGAGTACCCACCCAGAAGTTTGGGAAACAAGGTCATCATCGAGCTAAACATGGCATACTGCATCGCCGTAAAAGAGAGACTAGTCAAACTCGACAGATAAGCGATGAAGGCAGCAGCCGCTAACCCGGCCGTGATATTGTCTGCGCCGATGACGACATAGAGCAACGAGAGATTGCCCGGGTCATTAGCAACGGGGATGAACAACAAATTCGTGACCACCGTCATCACCGCTCCTAGCATCAAGACTTTAAGCACACCGAATCGGATAGTGAGAAAGCCACCAACTAAACCACCTAAAATGGTCATCCAAATACCAAACACCTTGGTGACCGTGGCAATTTCGCCTTTACTGAATCCCATATCCAGATAAAACACATTGGAAATTACGCCCAATACAATGTCGGAGACGCGGTAGAATCCAATAAGCAGCACCACCAAGACCGCCATCCTGCCGTAGCGGCCAAAGAACTCAGCGATCGGATCGATATAGGTTTCCTGCAACGCACGCCGATCAGCGATATTTAGTGTCACTAGCACCCAACTGGAAGCTCCTGCAAGAACAACAGCGGCGAAGAGCCGAATAGCCTCAGCCGAGAACGACGCGAGTGACGTCCCGAGACCAAGGCCCTCGAGCCCGATCCGCAGTCCAGCCATGCTGTCGGCAAGCCATACGTAGGCGAATACCAGCGCGGAGACAAAGCAGGCAAACAAAAGCAAGAATCGAAGGTAGTCACTGGTTGAGCTCAGAAAACTCGACTCGCGGTGACTATAGGGTTCCTCTATCATCAAGGTGGTGACGACACCAATGAGCATGGTGCCCGCCATCGCCACATAGGTGAGTTGCCATGACGAATACACGTAGACTTCCTTCGTCGTGCCCAGACCAGCGGCTAGATAAAGTGCGCCAGCACCCGCGACAATCATTCCAATTCGATATCCCGCCACGTAAGAAGCGGACATCAAGGCCTGCAACGTCTCTTCCACAGCTTCAATGCGGTACGCATCAATAACGATATCCTGTGTAGCAGACGAGAAACCGAGAAAGACCGCTGCATAGGCCATGTACCGGAGGCCTTCGGTACTCGCTGGATCGCTCATAGCCATCCACAACATTGCTGAAATAACCATTAACTGTGATAGCAGTAGCCAGCTTCGCCGCTTGCCCAAAAACTGTTCGATAAGCGGTAAAGGTAATTTATCAACGAGTGGCGCCCAAACGAACTTGAACGAATAGCCAAGCGCCGCCCAACTAAAGTAGGTCACGGCGCTGCGTTCTACGCCCGCCTCACTTAGCCAAATAGAAAGCGTTGAGAAAATGAGTAATAGTGGCAGGCCTGCCGAGAAACCCAGAAACAGCATGGCCAGAACCCGGGGGTGGGTATACACAGACAGTGAGTCAAAAATACGTTGCATCTGATCTATCCAACTTGATCCATCACCGCTGAGAGGAAGCCTCTGTCGGGAAGCACCAATGAAGCGAGGACTATGTGCTCCTTACGATGGTCCTGGTCACGACAATGACTGTACAGATAAATGGGGGTAAACAAAAAGCCCCGCTAGAGCGGGGCTTTTTTAAATAGGCTTTCATTAAGCGGGAAACTGATAATCCTCAAACATTTCTCTAAGTTTCATCTTCTGAATTTTACCAGTAGCCGTATGGGGCATTTCCTCAATGTACTGGACATCGTCCGGAATCCACCACTTCGCGATCTTGCCATCCAAGAAACTCTTGAGTTCCTCTGGCGTGACATCGCCCTCGCCGTTTTTGACTACAATTAACAGTGGACGCTCGCCCCATTTTGGGTGAACCCGACCGATGACCGCAGCCTCCGCCACCATCGGGTGACCCGTCGCGCAATTCTCGACTTCAATCGAAGAAATCCATTCACCGCCTGACTTAATCACGTCTTTGGTTCGGTCAGTAATCGAGACGTTACCTCGCGGATCGATGCTCGCCACGTCACCGGTTTCGAACCATCCTTCCTCTTCGTGCGCTGAGCTGCCATCGAGCTTGAAGTAGCTCGAGCAAATCCAAGGACCGCGCACTTTCAGTGCGCCAAAGGCAACGCCATCCCAAGGTAATTCCTTGTTGTCATCATCGGTAATCTTCACCTCAACACCAAAAATGGGTTGTCCAACATTGGTACGAATGTTGGCGAAGGTTTCTGCGTCATACTGACTGCGTCTCGCCCCCGCAGAATTTGACGTACCCAGTGGGCTCATTTCCGTCATACCCCAAGCATGACGGGTATCGACACCGTAAGTATCAAACTCCTCCATCACCGATAGCGGGCAAGCAGAGCCACCGACAACAACACGCTGAAGCGTATCAACGCGCTCGCCACTTGATCGCAAGTGCGCCAAAAGGTTCAACCAAACCGTAGGCACACCCGCAGACATGGTGACGCCTTCCTCGTTAATAAGTGCCGCAAGGGTCGGCCCATCGCCCATCTTGTTACCAGGCATCACCATCTTTGCTCCCGCTACAGGACAAGCGTAGGGGTTACCCCAGGCGTTGACGTGGAACATAGGAACAATGGGGAGTACCACGTCCGCAGACGAAATATTCATCGAGTCCGGCATCATAGTGGCGTACGTGTGAAGCACTGTGGAACGATGG
>CBFHHL010000110.1:0-1532 GCA_965655685.1 Luminiphilus sp. | reverse complement strand
ATTTTGTTGCCCGGCATCACCAGCTTCGCCCCTGCGACCGGACAGGCATAGGGATTACCCCAGGCGTTAACGTGGAACATGGGAACAATGGGAAGCACAACGTCGGCCGATGAAATATTCATAGAGTCCGGCATCATGGTTGCGTAAGTATGCAAAACGGTGGATCGGTGGCTATAGAGGACGCCCTTCGGATTACCCGTTGTACCTGAGGTGTAGCACAACGCACAGGCTTCGTTTTCCTCAATCGCCGGCCATTCGTAGCTGTCGGATTGCCCACTGATAACGTCTTCGTAGCAATGCACATTACCCACAGATGTGTCAGGCATGTGCTCAGCTGTTGTCATAATGACCCAACCCTTCACCCCAGGACACTGAGGCGCAACCTGCTCGATCAAGGGCCAGAAATCCGGATCTAGAAATACATACTGGTCTTCAGCGTGATTAATGATGTAGACGATTTGCTCAGGGAACAGGCGGGGATTGATGGTGTGACAAACATAGCCCGAACAGGCTGACGCGTAGTAGGTCTCAAAATGGCGATAATCGTTCCAAGCGAGCGTTGCGATTCGATCGCTCGAGGACAAACCCCAGCTATTCATCGCATTGGCAAGCTGCCTTACCCGCCCAAATGCGTCTGCGTAGCTGTAGCGGTGTCTAGGGTTATCTCGTGTTACGGATACGATTTCTTGCGCACCGTGGACACGCTCTGCGTGCTCCATGATTGACGTAATGGTCAGTGGAAAATCCATCATCAAGCCTTGCATGATTTACCTCTCTGTATAGCTGTTATATCTGTGGTTGTTATCGTTAGTGTTTTCTCTTGGGCTTAGATTTTACGATCACACAATAGCGATCACTGGGTGAGCGACCATACTCCAGACACCTGTTGCGCCCGACCTTCTATTTCAAGTTTTATTAGATGAGCGAGCAGCGATAACTGCGCCCACCGGTGCATTGCCTCTGGGACGTCATCGTATACGGATACGACCAGAGTTTCGATAGGCACAGGGCCTCCCCGCTCGAGATTTGCAACCACCTTTGCCTCGCGCATGAGTCTGTGTCTCACGAGCTTTTCAACCTCGTCTCGACACCCTTCAATGACTTCGCCGTGCCCGGGTGCAATCGCTTTTACGTCGTAATTAAGCAAGCGTTGGAGTGACTCGATATAGTCCTTCATGTTGCCACCAGGTGGCACGATCACAACCGTCGAGCCATTCATGATGTGATCGCCGGCAAATACCATACCCTCTTCCTCGAGAAGGAAGCAGTAGTGATTGTCGACATGCCCGGGAGTGTGGATCGCGCGAATAGACCAGTCCTTTCCTGAGACAATAACGTCTTGCTTTAAGTGAACGTCAGGCTGAAATGTGAGGTCTTGATGTTGATCATCGGCCGTAAGAGCACCAATCATCGGTACGCCAAGCTCCCGCGCTAACGGCGCTGCGGCCGGTGAGTGATCAGGGTGGGTGTGCGTACACAAAATATGGCTGATTCGGCCATCACCCACTTTCAAGATGTGCTCAATATGCTCG
>CBFHHL010000109.1:0-1630 GCA_965655685.1 Luminiphilus sp. | reverse complement strand
TAGGCCATTAGAAAATCAAGCGGCCCGCTGCGTAAGCACGGGGCCGTTTTTTTATTCTGGCGCCGTGACAAAAAAGTTGGCGCTAAATTTGGTAAAACGCGACACTTCAACCTTGGGCTCGCCGATTACACTGAGCGCTTTCAAAACGACGTTTACCGGAACCAATGGCACAAACCGCAGGAAGATAAGGCGAATGAATTTGTTAGTCACGGGGGGCGGTGGTTACGTTGGCTCCCATTCTGTCCGAGCGCTACTCAATAAAGGTCATGAGGTCGTCGTCCTCGACAACCTCAGTACGGGACATAAGTGGGCGCTTCAAGGTTGCGAGCTCATCGATATTGACCTACGGGACGAGGCCAACCTCACCAAAAGTTTGCAGGGACGAGGCTTTGAGGGTGTGCTCCATTTTGCTGCGAAGTCACTGGTTGGCGAGTCGAAAAACCACCCCGCGATGTACTATCAAAACAATGTTGGCGGCACGACCAACTTAGTGCGCGCTATGCAGTCCGCCGGCACCCCTCGACTGGTTTTCTCCTCAACAGCAGCCATTTTTGGCAACCCTGTTTCGGACCTCATTGATGAGGAACACCCCAAGGCCCCGATTAACGTCTATGGGCAAACCAAGTTGGTGGTTGAGCACATGCTCAAGGCGGTGTGCGAGAGCTCAGCGTTCAGCGCAACCTGCTTACGCTACTTCAATGCCGCTGGTGCAAACAATGAGGCCAACTTAGGCGAGTGGCATGAACCGGAAACGCACCTCATTCCCAACGCATTGCGCGCAGCCGCAGGAACGGGCAATCCACTGACGCTTTTTGGTGATGACTACCCGACCAGTGACGGCACCTGCGTGCGAGATTATATACACGTCGATGACCTTGCGAGTGCTCACGTGGCCGCCATCGAGAAGATGAATTCATCGAGTGGCTTCAACGCCTTCAACTTGGGTAACGGCAACGGCTATTCGGTCAAAGAAGTCATTGCCGCGTGCGAGAAAGCCGTCGGCGCCGACATCCCCTACACCATCGGACCACGACGCGATGGTGACCCAGCAACGCTAGTCGCCAGCTCTGCAAAAGCACGTAACGATTTGGGCTGGACGCCAAAGCATGACAGCATCGATGAAATTGCGCAGAGCGCTTGGAATTGGGAGTGTTACCGACGTGACCAACTCGCCTAAGCGCCCTACCACCCGGGGCTGCTTTAATGAATCACCCTAAGCTGCTGTCAGCGCGGGGCGCCAATCCGGTCTAACGGCAGCTCGGTCGATGTTTTAATGCGCTCCATCGAGAAAGACGCACTAACATCAAAGAGCTCAGCCACCGTAATAAGCCGTTTATAAATACGGTCGTAGTCGCTCATATCGGTGGCAACAATTTTGAGCAAGTAGTCTATGTCGCCCGCCATTCGATGGATTTCCATGACCTCCGGTATTAAGGCTACTCCCTCGGAAAAACGCTTCAGCCATGCGTCATCGTGATGTGAGGTTTTGATCATCACGTAAGCCGTCATACCCAAGTTCAATAAGTCTTGATCGAGCAGTGCCACTCGCTGTGTTATGTACCCGGCCTCTTCAAGCTTTTTGATCCGTCGCCAACAGGGTGTTTGCGATACGCCTGCGCGCTCCGCGATC
>CBFHHL010000108.1:0-3320 GCA_965655685.1 Luminiphilus sp. | reverse complement strand
GGAGCCCACACGTACCCAATCCAAGCCGGCGTACTCAATCCAATAAATGACGCCGACTCCCACCGGCAGGAAAGCGATAAAAAATCGCTTCATGTCTTGCGACGTGTCCTTGAATTCGCCCGTTGCCCAGAATATCGGGATATAAAGCGTTATTAAACAGATGACAGAAAGCGCAAAGTAGGAGTAGCCCGGTAGAGTCAACTAACAATCCTTTTATGAACTTGAGTAATCCTCAAGCTTGCGTAATGCGGTTAGCTAAGAGGGTAACCCGCACAGCGCACCACTGCTACCATAACTGAATTTGATCCCCAGAGGGCCTTGTGAGTCCACGAGAAAAAGCGCAAGGTCATAACCTGCGCCTTACTGAGCTCATTCGACTACTACACAATCGAGCAGGGGAAGAGGTTTATGGAATTGCTCTACCAATCGCAGGACAGCCAACAAACGCTTAGAGAGGCCATTGAGGAATACCATCATTACCTTACTCATATCGGTCGAAAAATACTCACCGATTCACCCGACGCTGCTATTTCGGTATGGCTCTACCATGATGCAACGCACGTCCTATTTGGGCACGACACATCTCTGGAAGGTGAAGCGACACTCGACTTTTGGGTGTTCTTTGGTAGCGATTTCTCTTGGAAAACATTGCGGGACTATCAGCAAATACCTGAAATTAAGGCGCTCAGTCGGGCAGTCGTCGGTCAACTAGGCATCTTAGTCATTCCCAGAGTCTACTGGCGAAATCGGAAAGCACTGTGGCAGGTCATTAAAAACACCCGAAAGATGAATAAAAAATGGCCTTTTGAACGACCCGGTAAATTTCTAGACCGTACGCTCGCTGACCTGCGACAGGAGTTCGGCATTACGCTGCTAACCGCTGAGCAGCGTAAACCAAGTGAGGTTACCGATTTCGACTACGCCATCGTGAGCGTCTAGCTCGAGAATTCACGAAGCAAACTCGGCTAAAGTCTAGGCAGCAAAGCGATCGTAAAATACCGCAAAGTGCTCGAAGGTAAATTGCCGTGCTGACGCACCAATGTCTCCTCCGTCACCGATGTATTCAAAGGAGTGATAGCACCCCTCAAAAACCGTGCTTACAACTTCAACACCGTCTGCAGCTAACCGCTCAACATAGGTTTGCGCTTCCCAGTAGAAAGGATCTTTATCACCGACATAAGTAATGGTCGGAGGAAGTCCCTTGTAACTACTAGCACGAGCAGGCACTGCGTATGCACTCAGTTCCTCTTTGCCGCGTCGCACATCCTTCAAGTAGGCACCCCAGCCAATTCGATTAAGGCCTGTGTCCCAAACGGGAGGGTCGATATCGCGCTTCGGATCGCTGGGCTGGGTTTCGTCGATCATCGGATAAAAAGGCATTTGGAAAGCGAGTGCCACGTCGCCCGTATCTCTCGCTTTTAGCGCCACAGCAGCCGTTAAGCCGCCGCCAGCACTGTGTCCGCCGATAATGTACTTATCGGCGCAGCCGAGCATAGATGCATTGTCGCGAGCCCAAATAAGCGCGTCATAACAGTCTTGGAAGCCACCTGGGTAAGGTCGATGCTTCGCTTTACGATAATCAGGCGCTACGACCACACAGGGGCGCGTCTCAATAAATTTCTTGATGAGTTCAGCCGACCCCTCAGGCACGCCCATCACATAGCCCCCGCCGTGGAAATAGACAAGACACGGGAGCGGACCCGCAACATGCTTAGGCTTGTAAATCCGAGTCCTGATCGAGTAACCGTCCAAGCTGCTGGCGATGTTCACCGAAGAACAATCCAGCCCCTCGACGTCTTTACCGATCTCCTTTCGTCGAACCCAGTCAACGAGACGAATAAAACCGGGAATTTTCATAAGCCGTGCCATGCGTCGCAGACCCGGCACCTGACTCTGTAAATCTGGGTGAAATTCTTCGTCTCTAATGTGCATTACTTTCCTCTCTACGTGGCCTAGTGCTTGTGGTTTCTGCTTAAAACTTGCAGAAGCTTTGCTCGCCGTTGGCCCCACTGTCGTCGCCACCCAAATCAAGATCGCTGGAAGACATCGCTTTGTTGTATCAACGAATTCATCTGCAGTGAATGCGTCTGTTATCTCAGACTTGCATTCTTGCTCGGTGGCCGACATCTTTACGTTTCTTTATCAACAATCACAAGAGAAATGCGATGTCTGAGTTTCCACTTCCCAACGTATCGACCGATTTATCGGGCCAAGTCGCTTTTGTAACAGGCACCACATCAGGCCTCGGTAAGCGCTTTGCCAGAGTGCTCGCTGCCTGCGGTGCCAAGGTGGCGCTTACGGGACGCCGTGTTGAACGTTTAGAGGCCCTTGCTGAGGAAATCAGAGCTGATGGCGGAATCTGTGAGCCTATCCCACTTGATATGACCTCAAGAGAAAGTATTCGCGCAGCACTTTCAGAGGCTGAGGCAAAACTGGGAACGGTTCAAATCTTGATTAATAACGCAGGCATCCCAGATGCTGAACGCGCGATCAAAATGTCTGACGAACTCACTGATGCGGTGTTCGACACTAATTTGGTTGGACCGTGGGTCCTGTCTTGCGAAGTTGCACGCAAGCTCATTGAGCAGAAACTTCCCGGCAGAATCGTTAACATCGCATCTGTTGCCGCGTTTAGCATCACCGGTGCTGTTGCAACCACACTGTACTCAACCACCAAAAGCGCGGTTGTCCGCATGACCGAGTCGCACGCCATGGAATGGGCACGCAACCACATTAACGTCAACTGCATAGCTCCCGGCGCCTTCTCGAGCGAGATGATGGACGGCATGCTGTCGCGTGTGGGTGATATCTCAAAAGGATTTCCCCGAAAACGAATATGTGACCCGGCGCAGATGGACAGCACCCTCCTCTTTTTAGTGTCGCCGGCCTCGGAGTGCGTGACTGGAACCGTCATTAAAATTGACGACGGACAAGGACCGCGTTAATGAGTTTAGTAAACGCACTCGACTTTTCAGGAAAGAATGTTCTCGTCTGCGGAGGTTCAGATGGCATCGGCTACGGTGTGGCAACTGCTTTTTTTGAGGCCGGCGCAGAGGTAGCGATAACCGGCACTCGGTCAGCCGATAATTACGAAAATGACTTCAGTAACTTCACGTTCCATCAGATGGATGTGCAAGATCCGGACGCCATTACTGCCCTTGCTACCAGATTCACCGGACTAGATGTCCTGGCTAACTGCATCGGCGCTGTGCTTTGGAAGCAGGAAGAGTTTGAGCGGGCAGGCTTTGAAAAGATCATCAATATAAACCTAACAGGCGCCATGCAGCTGTGTACCGAGTTCTATCCTCTCCTTCGCGCCA
>CBFHHL010000107.1:0-1220 GCA_965655685.1 Luminiphilus sp. | reverse complement strand
AGTTTTTATTGACGCCATACAAGCTGACGTGAGGTGGTTGGGTTATGAATGGGCGGGTGAGGTCCGATATGCTTCCAATTACTTTCAACAGTTTTATGAATGGGCGCTTCACCTAATCGACGAAGGTAAAGCCTATGTATGCGATTTAAGTGCAGAGGAAGCGCGTGAGTACCGCGGTTCACTGACGAAGCCTGGCACAAATAGTCCATACCGAGAGCGATCGGTTGCAGAGAATCACGCGCTATTTGCGGGAATGAAGGCAGGCGAGTTTGAGGATGGCTCTCGAGTACTCCGTGCCAAGATTGATATGGCATCCCCAAATATCAATTTACGTGATCCAACGCTTTACAGAATTCGGCGGGTCAGCCATCACCAGACAGGGGATGACTGGGTGATTTATCCAACCTACGACTTCGCGCACGGGCAGGAAGACGCAATCGAGGGCATTTCACACTCGATTTGTACGCTTGAGTTTGAAGATCACAAGCCCTTATACGATTGGTTTATCGATAATCTTCCGGTTCCCTCCCGGCCCCGGCAATTCGAGTTTGCGCGCCTCAACGTCAATTACACGGTCACTAGCAAACGAAAACTCAAGCTTCTGGTCGATTCCGGTGTTGTGAGCGGATGGGATGACCCGCGTATGCCCACGATTGCAGGAATGCGCCGGCGTGGATATACGCCTGCTGCATTACGCCATTTTTGCGAGGAGGTGGGCACGTCACGCTCGGACGGTGTGGTCGACGTGGCGATGCTGGAAAGCGCCGTGCGAAACGACCTGAACACCAGCGCGCCGCGCGCCATGGCAGTGCTGAATCCGTTAGCGCTCGAAATCTCGAATCTTAGCGAGCCTGAAGTATTGATGGTTGCTAATCATCCGGCTGACGAGAGTCAGGGAAAGCGGGAAGTCTCTATCAGTCGGAATATTTGGATCGATAAAGAAGACTTCCGACAGGAAGCGAACAAAAAGTTCAAGCGACTGGTCCTTGGCAAGCGCGTTCGCCTCCGAGGAGGCTACGTTATCGAAGCCGATCGATGTGACGTGGATACTAACGGCGAAGTGACAAAGGTGTATGCGAGTATCGTTCCGCAGACCCTTGGTGAGGATCCCGATGATGGTATCAAGGCCAAGGGCGTTATTCACTGGGTAGACACGGTAACTGGTGGTAGCGCCGAGATCAGAAGTTATGATCGCTTATTCACTGTCGAAGACCCGACGA
>CBFHHL010000106.1:0-22221 GCA_965655685.1 Luminiphilus sp. | reverse complement strand
GATGCATCGCTCTGGGTTGACTAAAGCTTGGATCGCATCCTGACGAGGGTCGGGGACCGATACCACGCCAGCATTGGGCTCGATGGTGCAGAATGGGAAGTTTTCAGCATCGATACCAGCTTTAGTGAGCGCATTAAATAGCGTTGATTTGCCAACGTTGGGGAGGCCAACAATGCCACATTTAATTCCCATATAACCTTTCCTTCAGAGATCGTCTTTGGTTTTGTCGTTACTGTGCAATTGCGTCATGGCTTTCACGTCATCACCTGCCATAAGCAGTTGTAGCGCCCTGATGGCCTCATCCTGAGATAAATCGATGAGTGCTTGTTCAGTCTTAGAGGCCTTGTTGAGTACCCATGCCGACACTCTATTTGCGTCCCCTGGATGACCAATACCAATGCGCAGGCGCCAAAAAGCACGACTGCCGGCTAGTGCGGGGATAATGTCGCGAAGTCCATTATGCCCACCGTGCCCGCCATCAAACTTGAAGCGACTTGCGCCTGGTGGCATATCGAGTTCATCATGGGCTATTAGGATGTGCTCGGGGCTTATTTGGAAATATTTAGCTGCGAGCCCTACAGCTTTGCCGCTCTGGTTCATAAAGGTGTCAGGAATTAACAGGCGTATGTCTTGCCCGTTTACCATGCCGCGCCCGATACGACCGGCCACCTTTTTGTCAGCTTTGAGTTCGATAGCGTTGAGTGTTGCTATCGCCGAAACGAAATCGGCACCCGCATTGTGGCGAGTGCCGACATATTTTTCGCCAGGATTACCCAGACCGACAATGAGTCGAATGCTGGGCTTCACGGTTAGCTCTCGTCGCCGCCTTCAGACGCTTCAGCGCCTGCAGCTGCGTCGCCGCCTGCTGCCGCTGCTTTGCCACCGCGCGGCGCTAGAACCGTTGCAACGCCGAGGTCACGGTCTTCACCGAGGGCAAGTGCCGTTGAGGTCACGCCTTCGGGCATTGCGAGATCAGAGATATGGATGATTTCGCCCACTTGAACCTTCGCCATATCGACTTCGATGAATTCTGGCAGGTCACCGGGCAGTGCGCTGACTTCTACTTCATTCACCGTGTGCTGGATACGGCCGCCGCCCAATTTGACGCCCACGCAACTCTCTTCGTTGACAAAGTGAAGCGGGACGTTAACTTTGATCGCCTTGTTTGCCTCGATACGCATGAAGTCGGCATGCATCGGGAAGTCTTTAGCGGGGTGACGCTGAAGTGCTTTCAGAATCGCTTTTTCTCTTTTGCCATCGTAAGCAACTTCGATAACCGCTGAGTAAAAAGCTTCTTTTTCAAGATGCTTTTCAAAATCCTTGCGGATTAGCGATAAGCTTACAGGGGCGTTATCGCCTCCATAAATGATGGCGGGTACTTTCGCTTCGAGTCGGCGAAGGCGGCGGCTCGCACCTTTCCCTTCATCGCTACGAAGCTCGGCTTCTACTACAAAAGTGTCAGACATGGTCTGTCTCCTTTGACAAAACACCTTCAAACCTGCGACCAGTTTTAGGGTGCGTGGGTTTACACTGTTTTATGCGTCAAACAGTGCGCTAATGGATTCTTCGTTACTCACTCGGCGTATCGACTCAGCCAACAGATCCGCGATAGTAAGCTGGCGGATTTTTGTGATGCTTCTAGCTTCAGCGCTAAGCGGGATTGTGTCTGTGACTACTAATTCGTCCAGCTGAGAATTTCGCACATTGTCGAGCGCCTTGCCGGATAGTACGGCGTGCGTACAGTAGGCCACCACTTTTTTCGCGCCACGCTCTTTGAGTGCGTTAGCTGCGGAACACAGCGTTCCAGCAGTATCAACCATGTCATCGACCATGATGGCGGTGCGACCTTCTACATCACCAATGAGGTTCATGACCTCCGATTCGTTGGCCCTTGGCCGGCGCTTATCGATAATAGCAAGATCAGCATCATCGAGTTGCTTTGCGATTGCACGGGCGCGGACCACACCGCCAATGTCGGGTGACACTACGACAACATCCTCGTATTTGGTCGCAACAATATCGTCATTGAGGATAGGTGATGCGTAAACGTTGTCCACCGGGCACGTAAAGAAGCCCTGAATCTGTTCAGCGTGCAGATCTACCGTAAGCACGCGATCAACGCCCACACTGACCATCATATCCGCCACCACTTTCGCTGAGATCGGAACGCGCGATGACCTGACGCGACGATCCTGGCGAGCATAGCCGAAGTACGGCACGACTGCCGTGATACGCGCCGCCGACGCACGGCGCAAGGCGTCGATGGTTAGCAAGAGCTCCATCAGGTTGTCATTTGTGGGCTCGCAAGTGCTCTGAAGCACGAAAACGTCCTTGCCTCTGACATTTTCATTCAACTCAACGGTGACTTCACCGTCTGAGAATTTATCCACTTTGGCGCTCCCCAGCTCCAGATAAAGGCGGCTGGCCACCTTGTTGGCTAGGTCGGGGTTCGAGTTGCCCGTAAAGACCATCATTTTCGAAGACATGCGGGGCATCCTGCGAGTAGAAAAATGGCTGGGGCGGGAGGATTCGAACCTCCGAATGGCGGGATCAAAACCCGCTGCCTTGCCGCTTGGCGACGCCCCAATAATTTGTAAATGCTACTACACTGAGTAGCGGTTAATTCCCTCTGCGACGAAAGCTTGGTATTGACCGGCGGCCTCACTGGCAACTTTCTCAGCCGTTTCCAGCTCGTCGTAGGCGGCAAACACGCAAGAGCCAGTACCGGTCATCATTGCGGAGCCTCGTGCCGACAACCATTCAATGGCCGATCTGACCGGTTCATACCTAGCTTCAACCACGGGTTGAAGGTCGTTACGCACTACCCCGTGGAAAAAGGCCGACACTGTAATTGGCGGAGTATTGCGTGTCAATTCTGGAGCAGTGAAGATTTGCTGAGTTGAGACATGACAATTGGGGTAAATAATCACAAACCAGCGATTTGGGAGGTCAATGGGTGTAAGTCGATCGCCAATACCCTCTCCCCATGCTGATTGCCCGCGAATAAAAACAGGAATGTCAGCGCCGAGTGCTGCTCCGATATCAGCCATCTCATCTACCCCGTAACCAAGTTCGAACATCTTATTTAGCGCGAGCATCGTGATCGCTCCGTTCGAACTGCCTCCGCCGAGGCCACCTCCCATAGGGATGATTTTATTAACGGTTATCGATACGCCGGCATCGCTGGGTAGAGATAATAAATTCGCGGCGCGAGTAATAAGGTTGTCGGCGGGATCTACACCGGCAATGTCGCCCAAGAGTTGGACACCAGGAGTATCGCTCAACTCGAACGTGAGGGTGTCTCCCCAATTCAACAATTGAAAAACAGTTTGTAGCTCATGATACCCGTTCGCAGTGCGCCCCGTTATATGCAGAAACAAATTGAGTTTTGCGGGACTGAGTACCTCGAGGACCTGATTAGACATTTTTTATCAGCTCCCAACGGTTGATGACCACCTTGACTTCGATGTCAGTAGCTTGCAGCAGAATAACGCGTGGCACATTCTTAGTATCAACGGACTGCCAAGAAATAACCTTGGTGCTGATAGCATCAGACCTAGACGCCTCTCCCGTTAGTACCTGTGCTAAATTCTCCGGAGACAATAAGGTGAGTGCGGCTAGCTCACTCTCGAGCTGTTGAGTTTGGATTGGATTGAGAGATTCATCTGCCAATCGCTCGAAAAGCATTCCGTCACGACCGTGCAATATAAGTCGGTGAATGCCCAGAGTGTCCCCGATGGTGATGACGTCATCTGCGTCGAGATTGTGTTCCCATGTGAAGCGGAGCGAGTGCTTATCATCTTGCGTTATGACAAGTAGTTTTCCTTTGACGGTCCAAGGTTGTGACACCGACACCTGTGACTGCTGCGGTATTGGCAGCTCGGTTGTGCCTCTCAATTGATGACTACAACCCGCCATCATGTGTGTCGTTATCAAAGTAATGATGAGCGCCCGCACGTTAGTTTTTGTCTCACTTGGCCAGCGGTATTGCGAGTCTCATTGCGGTATCGAGGAGCAATGGATTATTTGGCGATGTCTTTAATTGTGCGCCCATTAAGTCGCGCGCCTCGATTTCTCGACCCACTGACCAAAGTAGTTCGATCAGATGAGCAGCAACCTCCGGGTCAGGGTACCTTTGGTACGCCTCTTTGAGTAGAACTTCGGCTTGCTGATTCTTTCCTAATTTGAAATACACCCACCCCAAGCTATCAATAATTGCAGGATTGCGCGGATCCTTGGCAATGGCTTCTTCTAATAGCATTGCAGCCTCAGCAAATCGCTCAGTGTTATTTGTTAGCGCGTAACCTAGCGCATTTAGTGCTCCCGCATCTCCCGGCGTTAGCTTGAGCACGCTACGATAGTCGTTCTCAGCGGCATCGAAACGTCCCTCGCGCTCTAGCAAGTTCGCACGGGCGTTGAGCAAGCGAATCGAATCTGGAAGTACCTCGATGCCTTGGGAGAGGACCTCGATTGCTTTTTCAGGGTTTGATGTGGCGAACGCGTCAGCATGGAAGGCAAAGTTGATTTCACGTGCATCGGGATGGTTTTCGCGATGCGCTTCAAAAAAGGTATCGATTACACTGGGAGCACCTTCCTCCACGAGCAGCACGCTTGCCTCTCGCATGGCTGCGGTAAGATTAGGGGAAGCGCCAACTTTTTTGAAAGCATCCAGCGCTCCTGATCTGTCGTTCAGTCGAGCCAAAGCTATTCCACGATACAAATGCGCCTCATCAAGCCGCTGTTGCATTGAAATGACGCGATCAAGAATGACAAGCGCCGCTGCGGGTTGATTTAGCTCCAAATCTAAAAGCGCCGCGCCCATCGCGTAGTCGGTGTTTTCAGGCGCCATCGCTACCAATGCATCAAATTGCTCCTTTGCTTCATCCACGCGCTTCTTACCCATGAGGAAGCGCGCGTATTGGTAGCGTAAAAGGGCACTATTGGTTGCCTCGATGGCCTCTAGGAGCTGGTCGAATGCTGTGTTGTCGTCGGTGCGCAGTCGGATCTCGGTGACGAGCAGCGTCCCGCGTTCGTGATACGGTTCAAGGGAGAATAGCTCTTGCAAGATGCGATCTGACGCTTCCATCTCTCCCTCGCGCCACGCCAGTAATGCTCGAGCAAAAATGGTGCGAGGTTGGTTAGGGTAGGCGTCACTAAGGTCAGTAATCAGACCTCTGATAAGTGCTTGTGTCTCGATTGGTTGTTCGTTGAATCCGTTTAATAGTGCAGCTGGGTTGATGTCAGAAGCCGAGGCAAATGCCCGTTTGGCGTAGGGAAGCGCGGTCGCAATGTCACCGCGCTCGATTAACAATGCTGCGGCAAAGGTGGCCGCCGCTCCGTCCTCTGGTGCCAAGTCGGATACGCGCTGCGACATGACAAGTACGGCATCAGCGTCGCGCAAGAATTGCGCGAGTTGCAACGCGCGCCTAGCGATAACGGGGTCAGGAATCGCGACACTCGCCGCCTGCAGCTTTTCTAAACCCAGCGCTAAATTCCTTGCGCGAATCGCAAATTCGGCCTCGAGTAATTGTCGAAGCTGTGCACTGGGCATATCCGCATAAGGGTTTGCATCAGCAGTAATGACCTTGACTGCTTCGGTAGCCACTCCGCTGTCAGCTGTCTTAGTCACGTCGTCAGGTGCTGTTGCACATCCAGTCAAGATGGCTAGCAAGGCTGCGAGAAGAAGTTTAGTCGTGTGCATGCGTGTAATGATGACATACCCGACGAATTCGGCACATGCCCGCATGTCAGTGAATTTGTCTGGTATAGTGCACAAAAAATGTACTCTATAGATTACATGCATGACGTCAAAAGTAATTGTCATTGGGGTTAACCATGATTCAGCGCCGGTTGAAGTGCGCGAGCGGGTGGCGTTTGCGCCAGAGGTGGTTCCTGAGGCAATTTCTGATCTGATTTCATCAACTCAGCTCGAAGAGGGTGTGATTCTTAGCACCTGCAATCGGACCGAGATCTACGGCTGGTGCTCTCAGGAAGATCAGGCTCAAGCTGCGGGAGACGGTGTCGTTGATTGGTTGGCGACATTCCACGGGCTTTCTGCCGATGATCTATCCAGTTGTACCTATCGAAGTCACGGTCTTTCGGCTCTAACCCATCTTGTAAGGGTGGCCGCGGGTTTGAATTCGATGGTTCTTGGTGAGCCTCAAATTCTGGGGCAAATAAAGTCAGCCTTCGCGGTCTCACAGGAGAGCGGTGGGATTGGTGATGCCTTGAGCAAGCTTTTTCCAGAGGCGTTCCGGCTGGCAAAACGTGTCCGTACCGATACCGCGATTGGCGAGAACCCTGTATCCGTCGCCTACGCCGCTGTCGATTTGGCGGGGCGAATATTTTCGGATCTTGGTAACCGCACAGCACTGTTACTGGGCGCGGGCGAGACAATAGAGCTTGTGGCTAGACATCTCAATGAGGCAGGCTTGGGCAAGCTCATTGTGGCTAATCGAACACTAAAGCGCGCCGAGACATTGGCAGAGCAATTCAATGCGGAAGCAATATTGCTTGCAGATGTTACGGAGCGGCTTCCGAGCGCTGATATTGTTATTAGCTCGACGGCAAGCCAACTGCCTATTCTGGGCAAAGGTGCAGTCGAAGAGGCGATAAAAGCTCGACGATTCAGACCCGCATTGCTTATAGACCTGGCCGTCCCCAGAGACATCGAGCCACAAGTCGCCTCGCTATCAGATGTCTATCTTTACACCGTGGATGATCTTCGCGATGTCGTTGAGGAGAACGTTCGGCTGCGAAGCCATGAAGCCAGCAAGGCAGACAAGATTGTTGAAGAGGGTGTTATCGAGGTAGAGGCCTCGTGGCATCAAAGGGCCTCGTCTGATGTAGTCAGGAACTACCGAGAATCGGCGATGGCGATTCAGCAGGCGGAATTAGAGCGTGCGCTAAAGGCGCTCGACAGCGGTAAGCCCGCGGAAGAGGTTATTAAACGTCTGTCGCGTGACCTCACAAATAAACTTATTCACGCACCAACAGCGGGACTAAAACAGATCGCAAAAGACGGTGATCGTGTTAATGTTTCGCGTGCAGCGGCATTGCTTGGCGTGTCCCCCTCGATACCTCCAGACGGTTCGTCGACACTCCAGTAATCTGGCACTTCGTTAAACTATTTTTACCCACAGCGCATGTAGACCGTCCGCGCGTTCGAAAAAGGCCCTTAAGTGTGAAATCGTCGCTTGTTAACAAGCTTGAATCTCTTTCTGACCGTCACGAGGAAGTGGCAGCGTTACTGGCAGATGCAGAAACTGCATCTGACCCCAATAAATTCAGGGTGCTGTCACAAGAATATGCACAGCTCGATGAGGTGGTGAAAGTCTATGACGGCTATCGTCGTGCTCAAGATGATCTCGAGGAAGCGCGCCTCATGATGAGTGATTCTGATCCCGATGTTAGAGAGATGGCCGAGGATGAGGTGACCGCAGTAGAATCGTTTATGGCTTCGGCGGAGGCTGAGCTTCAGATCTTAATGTTACCCAAGGACCCTAAAGATAAGAGCAATGTGTTCTTGGAGATACGCGCAGGAACGGGCGGCGACGAGGCTGCGATCTTCTCGGGAGATTTATTCCGCATGTACTCTCGCTATGCCGAGAGTAAACGCTGGGCGATAGAGGTTATATCTGAGCGCACAGGCGAGCATGGTGGATACAAAGAAATAATTACCCGCGTGGCCGGCGAGTCCGTTTACGCTCATCTGAAGTTCGAATCAGGTGCTCATCGTGTACAGCGGGTTCCCGAAACTGAGTCTCAGGGTCGGATTCATACCTCAGCGTGTACCGTTGCCGTTATGGCTGAACCCGATGAAGTCGAAGAGATCGAAATTCGCAAAGAAGATTTGCGGGTTGACACCTATCGCTCGTCCGGGGCTGGTGGGCAGCACGTCAATACGACTGACTCAGCGGTTCGATTGACCCATATCCCCACCGGCATTGTGGTTGAGTGTCAGGATGAGCGGTCGCAGCACAAGAATCGTGCTCGAGCCATGTCTCTACTGCAGGCGAAGTTAGCTTCGGCGTCCGAGCAACAGTTGGCTGCAGAGCAGGCAGAAGAGCGGCGCAATTTAGTGGGAACAGGTGATCGATCGGATCGAATACGAACCTACAATTACCCTCAGGGCCGTGTCACTGACCATCGCATTAACTTAACGTTATACAAACTTGACGAAGTTGTGCAGGGCGATTTGGATGCTGTGGTGCAGCCGTTGCGCCAGGAACATCAAGCAGATCTGCTCGCCGCTCTCGGTGAGGAGTAAATGCCGGGTGAATGTAAAACAAGCTTTAGCAGAGCAAACAGGGTTTAGGCGGGACACTGAAGCGTTACTTTTACACTGTCTGGGTCGCGAGGACAGAGGTTGGCTGATCGCTCACGATACCGACGAATTATCACCGGTGGTTGTGGCTGAATTTGAGCAGTTGTGCCAGCAGCGTCGTGGTGGAACCCCTCTTGCTTACCTCCTAGGTTATCGAGAGTTCTGGTCACTCAAGTTGAGGGTGTCATGTGATGTCCTGATACCTCGACCTGAGACCGAGTTTTTGGTGGAGTGGGCGATCGAGTTATCTGAGCAGGATCGGAGCTCGAGTCTTCTGGATTTGGGTACTGGCAGCGGTGCGATCGCACTTGCTTTGAAGTCTGCTTGCCCCCAGCTAGACGTCACCGCGACCGACGCTAGTACCCGCGCACTAGCCGTTGCGCGTCAGAATGTTGCTGCACTTGGATTGCCCGTTGAGCTGATAGAGTCGGATTGGTGGGCCGGCCTAGAGGGACGAAAGTGGTCATTGATCGTCTCAAACCCACCCTACATCGCTGCAAATGATCCGCACCTCACCGCCGGCGATCTCAGATTCGAACCTCCGATGGCGCTTACGGATGGTGACGATGGGCTTGGCGCGATACGGGCTATTGTCAATGAGTCACCCACCCATCTTGAGACAGGCGGATGGTTATTAATCGAGCATGGCTTTGATCAGGCGGCGAGTGTGGCAAAGCTGATGACTGAGCGTGGTTTTGAGTGCGTGACGCTGCGGCATGATCTCGCAGGACGACCGAGAGTAACGGGTGGGTGTTGGGCCGCATGAATGACGAATGGTTGGAGCGTTACTCGCGCCAAATTTTGTTGTCCCAAATCGATTTCTCGGGTCAGGAAGCGGTCTCGGCTGCCTCAGTAACCATTGTGGGTTGTGGTGGCCTAGGGTCGATGATCGCCCTGTATCTCGCCGGTGCCGGAGTAGGCGCGATCACGCTCGTCGATGATGATATGGTCGAAGTCAGTAACCTCCATCGTCAGTTGGCCTATCGCGAGGCCGATATAGGCTGTTCAAAATCCGAGGCCCTGGCGCGCCAATTGCGAGCGCTTAATCGTGACGTCACGGTGGTATCGCAAAACTACCGGTTTGGCTCTAACTCTGCATGCGACGAGGCCTCCCTCGAGGGAGTCGATTTAGTTCTCGACGCTACCGATAACTTGGAAACTCGCCATTGCATAGAAGCTGCCACCCAAAAAATGGGTTTGCCCTGGATTATGGGGGCTGCGACAAGACTGCACGGGCAGGTAGCTGCGTTTAGCCGTTCGAGAAAAGAGGGCTGTTATGCGTGCATTGCGCCAGTGGTTGATGCTAAGCAGACTGCTGATTGCCGAAATGAGGGCGTTTTAGGGCCGGTGGTGGGTGTAATTGCTGCGTGGCAAGCGCAGGACGCACTCCTAATGCTTGCGGGGAAAGTGTCGCCCGCCTGGGGCGTCTTGCGGGTTTACGACGCGCAAGCACAATCCATCGATAAGCTGACCATAGGCCCTGCTGGTGGCTGCCCTCACGTTTAATCCCGTTGGGATGGCTTCCTAGGCTAACGCTTCACAGACTTGTTACAGGTCTGCCGTTGGTTAAACGCGGCTGCCGCTCATATGGCTGTCGTTGGGGCCCTTGTTATTCGGTTAGAAAGTCTTTAGAGAACGGTTGCCTCAACAAACCCACGAGTCTGATTGCGATCATGCCAGAGGCAACCCCCACACCGGCAATAATTCCGACCCAAAAGCCGGCGGCGCCGTCCGACGCATTGTCACTGTTCATAATGCCCAGATAATAGCCTAGAGGAAGCGCAATCAACCAATACGCCACCATTGAGGCAATGAATGGGAAGGTTGTTTTCTTATAAGCTCGCATCGAAAAAGAGCCTACAATTTGCACGGCATCGATTATCACGAAGAGCGCCGCAAAGCTAAGTAAACGCACTGCAAGCACTGACATATCCGGTGACTGTGTGTAAACCGATACAATAAGGTTGGGTAGCGATAGTAATACGACCATCGTTGCAGCACTGACAGTAACCGAGCAGATAATTCCCGCTTTGAGCGCGCGGTAAACCCCGGGCTTATCCTGAGCGCCGATCGCGTGGCCCATTCTCGTTGCCATCGCGCCGCCGATAGCAAGCATGGGGATGTAGAACATATCCCATACATTGAAGGCGATCTGATGAGCGCCAATGGCAACATCACCTAGTGAAGACACCAAGAGAGCAATGCCGGTGAAAACCGCGGTTTCAAGGAACATGGTTGCACCAACGGGGAACCCTAAAATCAGTATAGATTTGATTGCGCTGAAGTCGGGACCGACGGGCCGCCAAGGCGGTAGGTACTGCTTCAGTGATTCTTTGTTTAGGACATACACCGAAATGATGATAGCCGACAGCCACATCGAGATTGCCGTTGCGATGCCACAACCTTTGGCACCCATGGCTGGTATGTCACCGTATCCAAAAATAAACACATAATTTAGGGGTATGTTCGCAAAGAACCCAATGACCGCTGCAACGGCAAATGGTGAGGTGATGCCAATGCCTTGCGTGTGGTACCTAAGCGCCATGAAGATTCCGATGGCGGGCAATCCGAACGCCACCATGCGGATGTAGTCGCCTGACCTCTGCGCAGTCAATGCATCGATGCCTAGCCAAGGTAGACCCACGGGGCTGACATAGCATACTGGTGCAACCAGCAAACTGAGTAATACAGCTACCCAGAGTGATTGGGGAAGCTGATCTCTAATGCGTTGAATGCGGCCAGCGCCAAAGTCTTGAGCAATGATCGACGACGACGCAAACATGACACCCAAGACGATCAGGTAAAGCGGTAGCCAGATATGAAATCCGATGGCGATAGCTGCAAGATCTTTGTCTCCGAACCGTGCTGCCATGATGGTGTCGACAACACCCGTACCCATCTGTGCAGCTTGTGCTAACAGCAATGGCCAGCCGATTCGCCAGAGTTGTTTTAGCTCGGACGTAATTGATGTGGATGATTGAACCATGAGGTCTCTCTCGCGCCGCGCCACACCATATCACGTGGATATGGTAGTGGTCCTGTTCCGTCGAAACTTTGAGACGGCAATATTCGTCGATTCAGTTGCGATCATACGAGCACAGAGAAGTAGTCAGTGAACCAGGGAAAGAAACCAGGAAAGGTCACAGCGAGGATGGCATTTAAACCCTGCTGCGAGTGATAAAAAGCGTCAATATGCAAAAAAGCCTTTGATAAAAGCCAAATGAAATAAGCAGGGTCTCAAGGGGCCAATGTGCTATGCTCCCGCCTCTTTTGTCAGGACCTAATCGCACTTGTCTGAAAACACTGCCCAAACGCCCGAAAATGAGGCTCTCGCAAACGACGAGGTTTTATTCGAATCACTTGATCTTGAAGACACGCTGATGCGGGGCATTCAGGGGCTTGGTTTTGAAAAATGCTCACCGATTCAGGCGAAAATTTTGCCCTACACGCTCGATGGGCATGATGCGATTGGTAAGGCTCAGACTGGAACCGGAAAGACCGCTGCCTTCCTTATTACCTTGTTCAATGATTTGCTAAACAATCCTGTAGAAGGGGAGCGCTACCTGGCTGAGCCGAGGGCAGTGGTGCTCGCACCGACGCGCGAGTTGGTGATGCAGATCGCGGATGATGCTCGGCAACTGGGTAAACACACAGGACTCAATACGGTGACACTTATTGGTGGTGCCGATTACGCTAAGCAACTCTCCAAGGTGAATGACCGCGTCACCGATATTGTGGTTGCAACGCCTGGCCGTTTGATCGATTTCATACAGCGTGGCGATATGTTCCTCGACCGTGTTGAGTCCCTCGTTTTGGACGAGGCCGATCGCATGCTGGATATGGGTTTTATCCCCCAGGTTAAGCGCATCGTGAGGTCAACGCCAAGAAAAGAAGACCGTCAAACGTTGTTGTTCTCCGCGACATTTAGTCAGGATATTATGAACCTTGCGCGGCAGTGGACCTTTGATCCAATCACGGTAGAAATCGAACCTGAACGAGTCGCTACTGAGAATGTGGACCAGCGGGTCTATCTTCTAGAGAGTCGCGATCGACTCAATGTTCTAAAGCGAATCCTTGCGGAGCCTGACGCGACATCGGTTATTGTATTTGCAAACCGCAGAGATCAAGTTCGCCGCGTCTATGAGAGACTGCAAAAGCAAGGGCTGGAGTGTGGCATCTTGTCCGGAGAAGTCGCTCAGGTTAAGCGCACCAAGACCCTAGAGAGCTTTAAATCTGGTCGAATCCGCGTCTTGATCGCAACTGATGTTGCGGGTCGCGGCATCCACGTTGACGGTGTGACCCACGTCGTGAACTATGATCTTCCAGAAGATCCCGAGGATTATGTTCACCGAATAGGCCGCACTGGACGCGCGGGCGAAAAGGGAATTTCAATTAGCTTTGCCAGTGAAGACAATGCGTTTTTGCTGCCCGAAATCGAAGCGCTTCTCGGTGAGCCTCTAAAGTGTTCACAGGTTCCCGAGGAATTGCTTGCAGACTAGCTCAGACGGGCAAAACCTAGCTCGATGGGTGGCCTTTGATCAAATGCGTCGAACGGTAAGCGCCTTTCCACACATCTTTAGCACTACCCGAGACGGCAGTGCATTCCTCGCTACAGAGCCTTATTTTTGGAGGTTTGTTCGGCGCCGCCTCCCTACCTGAGGTGTCTTAGCTCTTCACACCACAGCAGAGTCGCGCCAGCGACTGCGGCTGGAATCAAAATCAAATTCAGAATCGGCAGACCCGAGACAAAGGCGACAACCGCACCAAACGTGATTGAGGTCGACCGTCTTGCGCTGCAGGCATTACGAACTTCGCTGAAAGGAAGCCCGTGGTTATCCATAGGATAATCAACAAATTGCAAGGACATCATCCACGCGCCAAGCAAAACCCACAAAAGCGGTGCAACAATATTTACTGCCGGTATGAGGCTTATGATGAGTACTAACAGCGCCATCGGAATGTAGTGCAGGATTTTCTGAATCTCACGAACGAACCCCCTCGGGATAGCGAGTGCAGTTTGCAACGCGTTACTTTCATTGATGATACGCTCGCCCGTCAGGTGCTCCTCGACACGCTCCGCCAACAGACCGTGAAAGGGTGAAGTGAGGAACAATACGATGAAGACGGAGATATAGCCCGAGAGTAATGTTCCGAAGAGCCAAATGAGTGGCGCGACAAACCAGGTTAAAAATTCCCAGTCGCCTACAACGTTAGTGCTGTATTCCACATAGAGGCCTGACATGGCTTGATAAATGGCACTAGCTAACAGGGCGAAAGTCGCCACATTCGCCAGTAGTGGGATAACCACAAAGCGGCGTAGCCCAGGTTGGGTGAGTAAACCCATGCCTCGGAAAAAGTAGCTAAAACCCGAAAGTTGATTCGCCATTGTTAACAGTCTCGACCAGATTTGTTGTTCGATAGAAAGCCTCTATCTCATCAGCGCTGATTATACTATGAAGTGGTGCGTATGGATCGGGTGTGAAAACCCCCGCAGTGCATTCGTTCGCAATGCAGACATTGTTAGGGAATGAGACTACGAGAGATTAGATTAGTGCAGGACGACGATTTATTTTCAAGCGAAATGAGCGGTGTTACGCCGCTTAAGCGCGAGCCACGGGAGCGACTTCTAAAAGCGGATCGAACTGATAGCGCTGTCAGGCGACAGGCTGCGGCTGCATCGTCAGCGAGGTCGGATAATCGGCTATCGGACGATGGTATACCGCCGCTCGATGCTTGGTATGTGCTCGAGTTCAAGCGCCCAGGCATTCAAAATGGTGTCTATCGCAAACTTCGTTTGGGTCACTATGACATTGAGGCGCGTCTAGATCTGCATCGAATGACTGTTTCGGAAGCAAGAACAGAGGTATGGTCCTTCTTCAAGGAAGCGCGCCGCCTTGGTCTTCGCACGCTTCTCATCACCCACGGGAAAGGACTAAGCAACAAGGAAAAGTCGGGTTCTGGGGTTTTAAAAGGCTATGTTAACCACTGGCTTAGGGATATTGACGATGTGCAGGCTTTCCACTCTGCGCAGGTGCAGCACGGTGGTACGGGAGCCGTTTATGTCCTTTTGCGCAAAAGCGAAGAAAAGAAACGCGAAAATCGTGAGCGTTTTCTGAAAGGGCGGGTACAGGACGTTTAACGGCGCACTCGCAGGTATTAAGCCTTGCCGTGTCGCGGCGCTCTTAACGCACGCTCAGTCTTTAGCTGAGTTTGTCCTTTAGTAATTGATTAAGCAATTGGGGGTTAGCCTGCCCTTTAGAGGCTTTCATGGCCTGTCCGACAAAGAAGCCGATTAGCTTTTTCTGTTTACTGTCGTCCGCCGCCCGGTACTGCTCAACCTGAGCAGGGTTATTGGAAATTAGATCATCCACGATCGTTTGTAGAGCCCCCGTATCGCTTACCTGTTTTAGGCCTTTTTGCTCGATAATCGCATCGACATCGGACGCTCCTTCCCAAAGCGCGTCGAAAACGGTCTTGGCCATTTTACTTGAGAGCGTCCCGTCATCGATTCGGCTAATCAGATCCGCAAGTGCTTCGGCGCCCAGTGGGCTTTCGGTAAGTGCGACGCCCGATTTGTTTAGGTTCGCGCTGACGTCACCCAATACCCAGTTTGCCGCGGACTTGGGGTTGTCGCAGCGCGCGGCAACGGTTTCAAAAAACTCGGCTGTCGCTCTGTCCTGTGTCAGCAACGAAGCGTCGTATTGGCTCAGACCTAGTTGGTCAGAGAAGCGCGCCCGCTTGACCGCAGGTAGTTCAGGGAGTTCGGCTCGGATCCTCTCGATGGTTTCGTCATCCACAACCACAGGCAGTAGATCTGGGTCTGGAAAGTAGCGATAGTCGTTAGCGACTTCTTTCGACCGCATGGAGCGCGTTTCATCAGCATCGGGGTCGAATAGCCGTGTTTCCTGTGTTACGTGTCTGCCACTCTCAAGAAGGTCTTGCTGACGCTCAGCCTCGACAAAGATCGCGCGTTCAATAAAGCGGAAGGAGTTTATATTCTTAAGCTCTGTGCGTGTCCCATATTCTTCTTCACCTTCGAGTCGCAGTGACAGGTTGACGTCGCAGCGCATAGAGCCCTCGGCCATGTTGCCATCTGAGATGCCTAGGTAGGTGGCGAGGGCGTGTAAGGCTTTGAGGTAGGCCACGACTTGATCGGCTGTTCTAAAGTCCGGTTCGGTGACAACTTCCAGCAAGGGCGTGCCTGCTCGATTCAAGTCTATGCCAGTTTGACTGGGAATCGCATCATGTACGGACTTTCCAGCGTCCTCCTCGAGATGTGCTCGTAAAATCCGCACGGGGAATATCGACCCATCTGGCATAGGTACGTCAAACACGCCCTCCTTGACGATGGGTTCGAAGAATTGTGAGATCTGATAGCCTTTGGGAAGGTCGGGATAGAAATAATTCTTTCGATCGAAACGCGATATCTTGCCGAGCTTAGCGCCCACACCGAGACCAAAAATAATCGCCTTCGTCACCGCCTCATGATTGAGTACCGGTAGTGTCCCCGGTAGTGCCATGTCGAGCGGGTTTGTATGGTTATTTGGATCTGCACCGAAGGTAGTGGACGATGACGAGAAGATTTTTGATTGCGTTGCGAGCTGGAGGTGAACCTCTAGCCCCATCACTTTTTCCCAGCGCATCAGCGACGCTCCGTGAGCGTTGGCGTCAAATTGTGCCATGTTGTTCGTTGTTGAAATTGATGTGCGAGTTTCAAAATATCGACCTCGCCAAATCTACGACCTATTAATTGCATGCCGACGGGAAGATCGTTTACAAGTCCAGCGGGAACACTCATCGCGGGTAAGCCCGCGAGATTTGCACCGATGGTAAAGACGTCCTCCATGTACCTGTCTGTGATTGACTTAGACGTGTCGTTCAATAAGAAGGCGGTGTTCGGGGCTGAAGGTCCCGCAATTACATCGACCTTTGACAGCACATCATCGTATTCCTGTGCGATGACTCTGCGCACCTGTTGCGCCTTCATAAAGTATTGGTCGTACGACGCCGCGGAGAGTGTGAATGCACCGATAAGAATGCGGCGCTTTACCTCGTCTCCAAACCCCTCGCTGCGTGACCGAAGGTACAGGTCTTGCAGGTCGGTTGGATTTTCGCAGCGGTGGCCATACCGCACACCGTCATAGCGCGATAGGTTTGCCGAAGCTTCTGCCGGGGCAATGATGTAATAAGTTGATACCCCAAGTGACGTTGATGGGAGCGAGACCTCAATCAGTTTGACGCCCATCCCTTCAAGTTCTTTAAGGGCTGTTTCAATGGCTGCGGCAACCGCGGGGTTTAAATCGCTGGAGAAAAACTCTTTGGGAATGCCAACACGCATACCGGTGACGGCGTCGGATAGGTGCTGGGCGTAATTAGGTACAGGTTTTTCAGAGCAGGTTGAATCTAGCGGATCGGCGCCTGCCATTGCCTCGAGTGCCAATGCGCAGTCCTCGGCGGTTCTGGCCATGGGGCCTGCCTGATCCATTGACGAGGCAAAAGCAACCATACCGTATCGTGACACACGTCCGTAGGTGGGCTTAAGGCCAGTGATACCACACAGCGCTGCGGGCTGTCTGATCGAGCCACCGGTGTCGGTACCGGTTGCAAGGGGCGCCAAACCGGCCGCTACGGCTGAAGCTGACCCACCCGAAGAGCCGCCAGGCACTCGGGATGTGTTCCAGGGGTTCTTGCATGCACCAAAATAACTGGTCTCGTTCGACGAGCCCATGGCGAACTCGTCCATATTGCATTTGCCCAGCATTACCATGCCCGCCTGATCGAGTCGTCTGACGACGGTCGCGTCATAGGGAGCCATGAAGCCGGCGAGCATCTTTGACGCACAGGTTGTTGGCAGGTTCTGGGTGCAAAAGATATCTTTGTGCAACATCGGTATGCCTAGCAAAGGGTTGTTATTGCCATCGCGCCTTGCTTCGTCCGCTCTCATTGCAGTCTCAACAGCCTGCTCTTGGTTTGACGCAATGACCGCGTTCAGCTCCGGGTTTAGATCCGCGATGCGCGTCAAGGCATCTTTGGTGAGTTCGACACTCGAGATTTCGCCCGCGGCAAGTTTGCTGCGCAGGGCTGCAACTGTTTCGAAGCACATCGTCATTAATCGAATACCCTCGGAACTAGGAAGTAATTTTGTTCTGAGGCCGGCGCGTTTTGCATTAGGCCCTCGCGATTGACTAAGGTTTCGACTTTGTCGGTGCGAAGCGGCTGCGATTCAGTGCACGGGTTAACCATGGGCGCTATCCCATCTGTATTCACAGTGGTGAGCGCTTCAAATAATGTCAAGGTCTGATTAAATTCTTCTGTGACTTTCGCTACGTCACTATCAGCAATGATGAGACGCGCTAAATCTGCCACGTCTCTGACTGTTGTGGTCTGAGTCACGGTACTACCTGCTAGATCTGGGCTAAATTGAGAAACTACCACAATCCAGCTTGCTCAAAAACTGTCCGATTGTTACATTCTGATCAGATGTCGCATTACGCTGGCTGGGGCCAATGTTCGGGAGTCGTAGTGCCCGAGTAGTCGGTGACTGGGCTCATTGGCTACGATTTAGGAAAAGCACAAATCCATGGGCAAAAAACAATGCTGAAGCGCTTACGAGGAATGTTCTCAACCGATCTGTCGATCGACCTCGGAACGGCTAACACCCTAATTTACGTAAAAGACAGAGGGATCATCTTGGATGAGCCTTCCGTGGTGGCGATTCGTGTTCACAACGGTCAAAAATCGATTGAAGCTGTTGGTACGGAAGCGAAACGTATGCTGGGGCGGACGCCTGGCAACATCACAGCAATTCGCCCGCTCAAAGACGGTGTCATTGCTGACTTCCAAGTTACGGAGAAAATGCTTCAGCATTTTATCTTGAAAGTACACGACCAGCATTCCTCATGGCTCAGACCAAGCCCGCGTGTCCTGATTTGTGTTCCGTGTCTGTCGACGCAGGTTGAACGTGAAGCCATTCGCCGCTCAGCCGAGGGTGCGGGTGCGCGCGATGTAAGGCTTATTGAAGAGCCAATGGCTGCAGCAATCGGTGCAGGCCTCAAGGTAGAGGAAGCCATTGGTTGCATGGTTGTGGATATCGGTGGGGGCACCACTGAAATTGCATTGATTTCGCTGAGTGGTGTTGTTTACAGAGATTCGATCAGAGTAGGTGGTGATCGATTCGATGAGGCAATTGTCGCGCATGTGCGGCGTCGTTTTGGGTGCCTCATTGGGGATGCTACGGCTGAACGGATCAAGCAAGAAGTGGGGTGCGTATGGGTCAATAGCGAACAACGCGAGATCGATGTACGTGGCCGCCACCTTGCCGAGGGTGTTCCCAGAACCTTTACTTTAAACAGCACCGACGTAATGACAGCGCTCGAGGAGCCAGTTGATGCGATCATTCGCGCTGTAAGAGTTGCGCTCGAGCAGTCTCCTCCAGAATTAGCGGCCGATATTGCGGAGACGGGTATTGTGCTGACCGGTGGTGGTGCGCTACTGCGAGATCTTGATGCGCGTATCGCTGAGGAGACGGGTTTGCCCGTTCTTATTGCAGAGGACCCGCTTACCTGTGTCGTGCGCGGCGGTGGTATGGCACTGGAGTTGATGGATCACTACTCATTGGACTTGATGTCTACCGAGTAGAACTCCAAGCTCGACGCCACTTGAGGAGCTTGTCATCGCAACCCTATTTTCACGCCCGAAGTACTTGACGCTACGTTTACTGGCGTTCGTTTTGATGGGATGGGTTTTGGTTGCATTAGTGCGCGAAACATCGCTCGTTAAGTATGTGAGTGGTTGGGGGCCAGACATCAGCGCGACATCGTTCGCAATCATTGAAATACCTAAGGGTTTTCTGCAGTCGGTTATAGACTACTCAGAATCACGAGAGCAAATGCGCAGTCGGATTCAAGAGCTTGAGGACCGGAATCTTATTTTAAGTGCAAGAGCTCAGCGTATGGAGGCACTAGCAGGCGAAAATATGCGCTACCGAGCTATGTTGAACTCACCTGTTGCAGATGATGCGACAATGACGGTGGCACGAATCATAGCGGTCTCTCCTGATCCGAATCGACACCTTTTGACGATCGACCGCGGCGAGCGTGATGGTATCAGCGAGGGGGCACCTGTGTTGAACGCGGATGGGATAATGGGGCAGTTGATACAAGTCGGAGTCTCGGCAAGCCGAGCTTTACTCGTTACCGATAATCAACACGGGCTTCCGGTATTGAATAATAGAACTGGACAACGGGGAATAGCTGAGGGTGTAGGGCAGTTTGATCGTCTGCTAGTTAGGAACCTTGCCAGTACCTCCGAGGTTGAGGTTGGGGACTTGTGGGTGACGTCAGGGTTGGGGGGACGTTTTCCCTCAGGCTATCCGGTTGGACGAACGGTTGGGGCAACAATCTCTGCTGATGCCGCTTATCTTACGGCCAATGTCGAACCGCTCGCCAAGCTCGACATTGGCAGTCATGTACTCATCCTCACCAACGCTGAGTCGGAATAGGCGCGGGCGTATGATGGAGCAGCGCAACGTTTATGGACCGATGCTGTGCTCCCTTGTGCTCGCTTCACTCGCACTACAGATGTTGTACACACCAGCTTTAGGTGTCTGGCTTCCGAGAATTATTGAACTTTGCGCCTGCTATTGGATTATCGCGTCACCTGCGATATTCGGAATCACTTTCGCCTTCCTGGTGGGGATTCTCGTGAGCTTGGTAGAGGGCAGCTATCTGGGGAGTGCGTCTATTGGCTTGTCATTAGTCGCCTATGTTTTATTGGGAAATATCCACACTATTCGCCAGCTTGATGGCATCTCTCAGTCACTGTTAATTTTTCTGCTCATGGGAATCTATTTAGGATGTCATCGGCTGACATTGTCAGTGGTCGGTGTGTCATCCGATGGGCTGTATTACTTGTTTTCGGCGGGTGTGTCAGCTCTGGCGTGGCGGCCGTTCTCCACCGGCTTGGATCGCATTAGATTCGAGCTGGGGCGCCTTTTATGAGCGTCACCATGGGAGTCATGCTCGCAAGTGCCAGTCCGCGTCGACGGGAGTTGCTCTCATTACTCCTCGAAAACTTTGACTGCTGCTCATCCGACATAGACGAAACCCCTCGATCAGGTGAAGCACCTGAAGACTACGTTTTGCGAATGGCGGTAGAGAAAGCAGCTGCCGTGGGTTCGTCGCAAGCTGCGATCATTGGATCGGATACTGTTGTCGTGTTATCAGGCAAAATTTTGCAAAAACCACGGTCCGTTGAAGACGCACGGGGAATGTTATCTGCCTTGAGTGGTCAAACTCATGACGTTATGACGGCTATTGCGATCATGGTTAACGGGGATTTATGGACTAAAGTGTCCAGGACAAAGGTGACGTTTGCAGTACTCGAGGAGCCGCTCATCGAGGCCTATCTCACTTCGGATGAGCCATGGGACAAAGCTGGCGCTTACGGTATTCAGGGGCTTGCCGGCTCTTTCGTTCGGTCTATCGAGGGGAGCTACAGTGCCGTGGTGGGTTTGCCACTTTTCGATACGAGAGAACTGCTTGAGGCTGCGGGTATTCGGACCCGGGTGAGTGCTGCAAATGCTTGATCGCGTCTATCGATTTGCCATAGGGTTGATTTGGCGCATCGTATTGACTTTTCTTGTCGGTTTAGCGGTTGCCGTCAGCACAACAACGGTGCTTTTATCGATGTTGCCCTCGGTTAACGAAGCATTAACAGACGCAATCGAAACCCGCACTGGATTTAGTGCCCAAATAGGCTCGCTGCAGGGAGAGATGTCAGGTTTTCGACCGAGGCTCAGAGTGACGGATCTCGCGCTTTATCAGCGATCCTTGGAACCACCCCCTGAAGTCATTGCTCGAGGCTCGCTACAAACTAGCCCCCGCTCTCTCGCTCAAAATGCGTGTAGTGATGCACTCATTTTTAGTGCGGCAAAGTTGCAGATCACCGTTAACCCTTGGCGAAGTTTGCTGCAACGCCAGCTTATTGTGTCCGAGATGAAGGCAAGTGATGTTGAGGTGCCTGCGAGACTCGAGAACGCCGCAGGGAGTATTGTGATTCCTATCGACCCCGGTGTCTTTGCTAGTGAGGTTGAGAGACTGACCCTGCAGAACACTCGCGTGATGTTGCTGAGAGGAGAGGATGAAGATCAGGATCTCCTTACTTTGGCAGTGGACCTAGATCTGAGACGCAACGGCAGCCTTCGTGAGTTGCAGCTAAGTGCGCGCGGTGATGGAGATCTCATAATCAATGCGGCAGGGTCGGGTGTTGGCGATCCTTTCGACTTGCGAGGCTTCAAAGGCAATATTCAAGGGCAGATCTCGGCAGATGACATTTCAGCGATGGCGTCTTTTTTTGATCTGCCGATATCGGGACGCGGTGATATCTTATTTTGGACTGATGCCGCCGATGGTGTTTTCGCTTCGACGTTTAAAGCCGATGGTGAGATATCAATCGAGACCTTAGATAATTCGTCAAATGATATTGCGTTATCGGTGCTGGGTGTCTCGGAGTCTCAGGTTGATGGTACTTGGCTCAATTTTGGTGAAATCGATCTTGCACTCGATGAGGGGCGCTTGACCTTAGAGGATATGCACCTCGGTCTTTTTGATGACGAGTGGATACTTGTTGTAAACAACTTAGATGTCGCGGACGCTGTGGCGACGATGATCGAGACCGATTTACTTCCAAAGAATATTGCCGATAAAGTCCAAACCATGTATCCCTCGGGGCGAATCAATGCACTGAGTCTCTCGGGTGATTATCGAAAAATGGATATTCAGCGAGCAGCTATAGATATTCACAACTTGGGCATTGTTGAAAACGCACCATTACCCGGTATCACCAATCTGTCAGTAACCGTTGGTTACGACAAGGGTGCCGGATCTCTCCAAGTT
>CBFHHL010000105.1:0-8431 GCA_965655685.1 Luminiphilus sp. | reverse complement strand
TTGTCCGACCAAGAGAGTCAACAATGCTCATCTCTAAGGTCGTTGAATCCAAAACGTTAAGGTTAAACGCACTGATGCCCTTAAACTGACCTTTGGAAGCCTTATCCGAGAAAACTTGAAGCTCGGCGGGGTCTAACCAAATGTTAGCAAGTGGCAACTCGGAAGCTTCGGGAACGTCGCGCGCAATGACCACTTCAAGGTCAAAGTCGAGCTGCCAGAAGCCATCAGGATTGACCAGAAGCACTTGGTGATCTGGTGTCTGTATTTCCCAAAGGTAGTGATCGGACTTGAGGCTCGAGAATCCTCCACTACTCCGCATTACATCAAGTGGGTTCTGGGCCTGTGTTTCGCTCACAAAAGTTCCAGACACCCCCTCTAGACCTGCTAAGGGCCAAACTTCAGCTTCGGCCGCCGTTACAGTAAGGGCACACCAAGGCAAAAGGAGACATAACAGACCCCGAGTCAACCCTCTCCTCCCGGCGGGGGTGGCGCGAGCACTTCACGCTGACCATTACTGCCCATAACCGAAACGACTCCTGCCGCTTCCATCGTCTCAATAAGACGCGCAGCTCGGTTGTAACCAATTCTAAGTTTTCTCTGCACCGAGGATATGGAAGCGCGACGACTACTGCAGACATAATGTACCGCCTCGTCGTAGAGCGCATCGCTCTCGGGATCTTCCTCTGACGATGCGGCGGACTGTAACTCCTGTGCAGTTACCGGCGTTTGCCCTCCTTCATCGAGCAAACCTTCGATGTAATTAGGTGAGCCGCGGCGGCGCCAATCGGCAACCACACGGTGAACCTCATCATCAGAGCAAAAGGCACCATGAACTCGTGTCGGCGTACTGGATCCTGAGGGGAGGTACAGCATGTCCCCATACCCGAGCAGCTGTTCGGCGCCACCTTGATCCAGAATCGTACGTGAGTCGATTCTTGATGAGACAGAGAAAGCAACACGTGACGGGATGTTTGCCTTAATGAGGCCGGTAATAACGTCAACAGATGGACGCTGAGTGGCAAGTACTAAGTGAATACCAGCTGCCCTCGCCTTCTGCGCAATTCTCGCAATGAGCTCCTCGACTTTCTTACCGACTATCATCATCATATCGGCGAATTCGTCGATGACCACGACGATGCTGGGGAGCGTCTCAAGCGCTGGAGCGGATTGATCTTCGCCTGTTAATTCTAGGACCGGGTCGGGTATCCAAAGCGGATCATCAATTTGTGTGCCCGCCTTTTCGGCGTCCCTAACCTTACGGTTATAGCCCGCAAGGTTACGAACCCCAAGCAAAGACATGAGCTTATACCGACGCTCCATCTCAGCAACGCACCAGCGCAAGCCGTTAGCCGCATCCTTCATATCCGTGATGACGGGGGTTAACAGATGGGGGATCCCATCATATACCGATAACTCCAACATCTTGGGATCTACGAGGATCAACCTCAGCTCGTCAGGCGTTGCCTTGTAAAGGAGACTCACAAGCATGCAATTGACACCTACCGACTTACCAGAGCCAGTAGTTCCCGCCACTAAAACGTGCGGCATTTTGCCGAGATCTGCGACGACCGGAGATCCAGCAATATCGTGCCCTAATGCAATAGTAAGAGGAGAATTCGCGTCATCAAATTCAGCGGAGCTGAGCACATCTCGAAAATTAACCGTTTGCCGGTCTGCATTGGGAATTTCAATGCCGACGACGCTCTTACCTTGGATTACCTCTACGACTCGAACCGAGATGACCGCTAATGATCTCGCCAAATCCTTTGCTAAGTTCGATATTCTACTGACCTTAACACCCGCCGCAGGTTGTATTTCAAAGCGCGTAACAACGGGACCTGGAAAAACCGATACAACCTCAGCGGTGATCCCAAAATCAGCCAGTTTTATCTCCAATAAACGAGAGAGTGATTCCAGTTCCGATGTTGAATAACCACGGGGGCCAGTTTGTGTCGGCGCGTCGAGCAACTCCAATGGCGGCATGGGCATAACCTCGGCCGTCTCAAATAGGTGTTGTTGTTTTTCTCGCTCCGCTTTCTTTCCGACACTCTCCAAAAGCTTGGGCGCTTTAATCTTTGGAGGCGTTCGATGCTTCTCCTTCTCAACATGAGCCGCTATCTGGACACTGCGCTGCACTTTTTCTTTGCGTAATCTTCGACGATCATTGAAGTCGTCGATGCGTGCACGCAGGGCATTGACTACCCTGAGTGTGAGACTGCCAACTCGCTCAGCGATGTCCATCCAATCGATATCAAACGCTAAGGTGCCACCTAACAACGCGCAAAAGCTCAGCAGTAATCGTGCGCCGAAATCAGAAAAAGCGGCCGTGAACCAGGAGGCAACGCCATACCCCACTATGCCGCCCGTTCCTTGCGGAAGGAATTCACCTTGCGGAATCACGATCTGAAACAGACCTGCGGTTGCGGCAAGAAAGGCTATCCAGCCAAACGCCCTGAGGAGTCGATCCGTCGAAGTAGCAACGCCTCGTTGCACCGGACGAATGGATCGATACGAGAGCCACAATAGCAGTAGCGGCATAGCAATCGCCAGAAAGCCGACTAACGAATAAGCAAGATCAGACAAATAGGCTCCGACCACACCGCCTTGGTTCTTGAGCGCGGTACCTGTTCCGCTAGAACTCCAACTTGGGTCGTAGGTACTGAAGGTCAGCAGACTGACCGCAGCGAACGAGGCCGCGGCTAACCCGACGATAAAACCTACGCTGGCGATCGCACCGGGCGCCCTGGTCTCGGTATTGGTTAGTGGCCCCTTTGACGACGTGGTTTTAGTCGGCAATTGTAAATTCCCCCCCATTGCTTTGCCGCATGATAACACAAAGATTTTCTTTCAATTTTTAAAAGAATACTTATATTTTTCAGATACTTAAAGATAAGCTTCGAGCCACCTGTATTCTAGTAATATTTCGTTAACGCCTGTAATGCTGTACCCTCTCGTCTCGCATTTGCAGACCATGGAAAATCCCTGAGAATGAGTACATCGAATCACCACCGTTTAATTATTCTGGGCTCAGGCCCAGCCGGTTACACCGCGGCTGTCTATGCGGCGAGAGCGAACTTGAACCCAATTGTGATCACTGGCATGCAGCAAGGTGGTCAACTCACTACCACGACAGAGGTCGAAAATTGGCCGGGAGGCCCCGAAGGCTTGCAGGGACCTGCGTTGATGCAGCAGATGCAGGAGCACGTTGAGCGTTATGAAGCGGCAATTGTCTTTGACCACATCGAGAGTGTTGATCTTGCTCGACGTCCATTCACTCTGACAGGGAGTCATTCTTACACATGCGACGCTCTGATTATTGCAACAGGAGCATCGGCGCAGTATCTAGGCCTACCGAGTGAAAGTGCATTTATGGGTAAAGGCGTCAGTGCCTGCGCAACCTGCGACGGCTTCTTTTATCGCAACAAAGAAGTTGTCGTTGTGGGCGGTGGTAATACGGCCGTTGAAGAAGCGCTATATCTGTCAAACCTTTGCAGTAAGGTGCATCTAGTGCATCGTCGTAACGAGCTGAGAGCGGAGAAAGTACTCCAAGATCGATTGTTCTCTCGCGCCAAAGAAGGACGGATTACACTCAATTGGCACAGGCAGCTCGATGAGGTGTTGGGCGATGAATCCGGCGTCACAGGCGTTCGTTTGGCGTCTGCCCAAGGAGATGATCCTTTGGAGATAGCGGTTGATGGCGTTTTCATTGCGATTGGCCATAAACCGAATACCGATATGTTCGTAGGTCAACTCGAAATGAGTGACGGATACATCAAGACCGCGTCAGGACTTGAGGGCAACGCGACGCTAACCACAGTTGAAGGCGTCTTTGCCGCAGGCGATGTATCGGATCATGTTTACCGTCAAGCGATCACGTCGGCCGGCTTTGGGTGTATGGCCGCCTTGGACGCCGAAAAGTATCTAGACGCGCAGTAATCAGCCGTCTCGACATGATCGAGCCCTTCCCTCCCACCGAGCATGCGTTAGCTGATCCAAACGGCCTGTTAGCTGTGGGAGGCGACCTGAGCGCAGAAAGACTTCTACATGCTTATCAGAGGGGTATCTTTCCCTGGTATGAGGAAGGTGAGCCCATTCTGTGGTGGACGCCCAATCCTCGTGCAGTCCTGTTTCCAGGTGAGTTACATATCTCCCGCTCACTGCGTAAGTTTCTCAACAAATGTAATTGGACCCTATCGCTTAATCGGTGCTTCGAGGATGTCGTCTCCGCATGTGCGGAACTGACTGATCAGCGATCAGCAACCTGGATAAGTAGTGAGATCGCCTCGGCGTACTTAAATCTATATCGCATGGGCTACGCCCAGAGTATCGAGGTCTTTGATGGTGAAGAGCTTGTCGGTGGACTTTATGGAGTCACTTTGGGGAGAGTATTCTTTGGTGAATCCATGTTCTCAAGACGAGCGAATGCCTCCAAAGTGGCACTACACTATTTGTGTTCCAAGGTGCCCTTCCCTCAACTTGCGCTGATAGACTGTCAGGTGCCGAACCCGCATCTCGAGTCTCTCGGCATGACGTTGATTCCCCGCCTGGAGTTTGAGCAACTCCTTCAGGCACATTTGGACCTCGACTAACCTATCCGTCCAGATCGCCAATATCGGTTCTCTACACTATCGAGTTTCTAAGAAGCCGTCCTCATCTAAGCCTCTTTTAACTCGCCTCAAGCGAAGGCTTTCCCACGATTCAGCACACTCATCGTAGGTATAATTGGAGAGGCATGACTGGTATAGCTCGTAACCCTCTCTACTATCCACATTGAGCGTTCCTCTTGAACCACGCATGAACAACCAAGCCAATGTAGATTGGGATGCCCAACTCTAGAACCTCCTCCAACGCACCAACGAACGCATTAACTTCCACACTGACTTCGAGACCTAGAGGCTGTAATTTACGCGGGAGACCATCGATTGATTTAGAAACCGCAAGTAAGAAAAATACGATTGCGACACCAATCGCCTCTGGCGTTTTATCTCGCAGGTCTACCAGGAACCCTGCGAAATGCTGAGAAAGGATTTTGTAAACCGACCAGATGAGTAGAGATACAACGATAAATCCAGCGACCTTCTCGCCAAGGCCCACTTCGGGGCTAACAAAGAAACGGGACTTGAGTATCCCTATAGTCGTAAACGCCTTGTCGAAATCGAGTTCGCGACAACCAAAAAGGGTCACAAGGATGACAAAATAACCCCGAGCAAAGAAAAAGTCTCGCCCGCCTCTGATGAGCATAAAGGCGGCACAGGCGAAATATCCGAAAGCGGAAGCCCTCTCAATTAAGCCCGATTCGCTCAGCAATATATTTTCTACCGAGTCGCTGTAGCCTAAAACAATGGCGGCTAGAGCCACGAGACCTGCTGCGACCAAGGCGTAATACCGAAAATATTGTGCACTGATATGACTCATTTAGAACCTCTATCAGCAGTTTCGAGATGGAGGTCGTCTATTTGTTGTTTTAGTCGAATGTTACGCATTCGCTCACTGTAACATTAGCGCAACAAAAGCGGGAATGGGCTGTAAAAACAATTAGGAGATACGGACGCCAAATGGATGTTCACCAGAGTACGCAGAACCACCAATCGATTTCTACACCTTAGGGCTAACGTGAATCACTACCACAGATGGCCGGGACCGGAAGATTCCCGCGTGATAAGCGTTGGGAAGCCCTCAACCCGGGGGAATCCGCTAAGCTTCCTCTAAGTTCCGAGGACATAGAGCTCTGATAAAGCGACTTCGACTGTGTTTCTGATGTTCAATTACGGGATCAATTTGATGGGGCCGACTTTGCCTCGGCGGCAGATATGACTAGACTAGAGTAGCCGGGGATCGATGATCCGTGTGTCACGCTAAATAACCGTGAGCAACTGAGTAAGCGATAAAGAAAGTGACAGCTAACCTTCGAGAAATTAAGGTTTTTACCACATTTCCACACAGATGTTCCTACCTCCCAGAGAGGGAGGCCACGACACTCTTTGTCGATCCAAGACAGAGGATAAGCCCGGAGTTATACACCGAGTTATCACTAATGGGATTCAGGCGCAGCGGCGATCACATTTATCGACCACACTGTAATAACTGTAATGCCTGCGTTGCCGCCCGCGTGGTCGCTTCAGATTTCAAGCCGAGTAAGAGTCAACGTCGCGTGATTAACGCTAATCAGGATCTAAGGCTAGAAATCAGCGACTCGGTTATCGATAACGAGGCCTATGAACTTTACGATCGCTACATTTCAAGTAAACATGCTAATGGAGACATGTACCCGCCCGACAGGGATCAGTACGAATCGTTTTTGAATAACAGCCTCGGATCGACACGCTATTTCAGACTCTACGAGAATGACAAGCTAGTGTGTGTGGCTGTTTCCGATGAAATGCTTGATGGACTTGCAGCCATTTATACGTTTTATGATCCCGATCGTGAAAAACGAAGCCTAGGAACATTTGCCGTCTTGCTGCAGATTTCTCACGCCAAACGACGTGGCCTACCGTACGTCTATTTGGGTTATTGGATAGAAAACTGTCAGAAGATGAGTTACAAGACTCGGTTTCAGCCGCTAGAGATGTTGAAGGGCGGCAGGTGGTACGGCGAGGAAAACACTCAACCGAGTCATTTATCGTCAATCCCAGTCGTAAACATCCCGCCCGAGGCGTGAACTCACCGCTCGCGGTAAGTAATGCGGCCCTTGCTCAAATCGTATGGGGTCACCTCTACACGCACTTTATCGCCAGTAAGAATTCGGATGTAGTTCTTACGCATTTTCCCTGAGATATGCGCCGTCACAACGTGCCCGTTTTCCAAGCGTACGCGGAACGTGGTGTTGGGAAGCGTATCAATGATCTCCCCTTCCATCTCGATTTGATCTTCTTTAGCCATTAAACCTACCTAGTTGATGTGATGGCGCGCACTCTATATCAAAGTAAGCGTGGGGAAAACCATCAGTTGTAGGCAATACAGGCAATTTCTCATGCTGGGACAGCGTCCTCTGCCGATTCGACCACTGCTGAAACCGTCAAACCGTCGCCCTCTGAATTAACGCTAACTTGCGCAACACCGCCTTTTGCAAGATCACCAAAGAGAACCATATCCGCCAGCGGCTTCTTTATATGCTCTTGGATGACACGCTCCATGGGGCGAGCGCCCATGTTCCGATCGTAGCCTTCTTCAACCAACCACTCGCGTGCACTGTCGTCCACCTGTAATTGAACACGCTTCTCATCGAGTTGCGTTTGCAGTGCTGTGAGGAACTTATCGACAACGGTGAGAATAACAGTCTGATCGAGTGGCTCGAAGGGAACAATGGCATCCAAACGATTCCGGAACTCAGGCGTGAAGAGCTTATTAATCGCTTCCATCGCGTCCGTGCTGTTGTCCTGAATCGAGAAGCCGATAGAGCGCTTGGAAATGCTCTCGGCACCAGCGTTCGTCGTCATTACAAAAATGACGTTTCGAAAGTCTGCTTTGCGACCATTGTTGTCGGTCAATGTTCCATGATCCATTACCTGTAACAACAGATTAAAGACCTCGGGGTGTGCCTTTTCAATTTCGTCCAATAGCACCACTGAGTGAGGATGTTTAGTTACCGCATCGGTGAGTAGACCACCTTGGTCATAGCCCACGTACCCGGGTGGCGCCCCAATAAGGCGTGATACCGTATGCCGCTCCATATATTCAGACATGTCGAAGCGCAATAACTCCAGTCCCAGCTGCATAGCCAGCTGCTTGGTGACCTCAGTCTTTCCGACACCTGTTGGACCCGCGAGTAGGAAGCTACCGATCGGCTTATCACCTGAGCGTAAACCCGCTCTTGCCAACTTAATAGAGCTTACAAGCTGACTAACCGCCTTGTTCTGCCCAAATACAACGAGTGAAAGATTTGACTCGAGCTTTTCAAGAAGCTCCTTGTCATCGCTATTAACTGTCTTTGGCGGAATACGAGCAATCTTTGCAATCACCGCCTCGATATCACCAGGTCCTAATACTTTTTTGCGTTTACTAGCTGGTTGGAGCTGCTGATAGGCTCCCGCCTCGTCAATGACGTCAATAGCCTTATCTGGCAAGAATCGGTCTGTGATGTACCTGGCTGCCATCTCTGTCGCAGTTCTAAGGGCCTTATCGGTGTAACGAAGGCCGTGATGCTCCTCAAAGCGGGACTTCAGCCCTTTCAAGATTTTGTATGCATCGTCAACAGACGGCTCCAGCACATCGACTTTTTGGAAGCGCCGACTTAAGGCCTTATCTTTATCGAAAATACCCCGGTACTCGGCGTAAGTGGTTGAACCGATACAACGCAGTTTACCCGAGCTTAGAAGCGGCTTAAGCAAATTACTGGCATCCATCACACCACCTGAAGCAGCACCAGCACCAATAATCGTGTGGATTTCATCGATGAATAGGATCGATCCTTCGCGACGTTTAAGGTCTG
>CBFHHL010000104.1:0-1882 GCA_965655685.1 Luminiphilus sp. | reverse complement strand
ATATATTCATAGAAAGGAGACCTGAGCGTCAGGCAAACAGAGCGCGGAACGGTTGTTAGATGCACATATAAGGCCTTGACGAGAATTGACACACGGCGACATCTCGAAGTGGCGTACCAACAGCCGAAACCTGGGGCATGAGAGTTGGCAAATGAGGTAGAGGATCGAAGGTAGAAACCGGAAAAAAGCGGAATCCATGAATGGAAATCCCTATTTAGAATGGCGCTGAGGAAACAATCGACGCACAAACAAAGAACAACTTCAGAACTACGGGAGAACGGCAGGAATGAAAAGTCGCTCAGGCTCACCGTGCCCTATTACGCTCCTTGCCACAGCGCTCACAGCGTTGACGCATGACCAATTCACCGCGCAGAAGCGCCATGCTATCGGGCTTCACTTCACGCCATTTGTGACGACCTCGCAAACACGTCACTGAAGTCGGCGCAGCTTCCATGAGCTAGTTCAGCAAAGCCTTGGCAACTGCTGACTGCCAGGAGGCCATTCGTTGATCGCGAGCAGTATCTGTCATACCCACATCAAATGAGCAATCCGAGCGCCATACGTTTGCTACCTCACTGGGCGAATCCCAGACTCCCTCTCCCAAGCCAGCCAAGAAGCACGCTCCCGCGACTGTAGTCTCGATAACCTGAGGGCGCGTAATAGGTCGCGCTAAATAATCGGCCTGCAACTGCATTAGCAAATTATTGGCCGAGGCGCCACCGTCGACCTTAAGTGACTGCATCGTGCTCCCAATGTCTTTTTCCATCGCCCTGAGAATATCGACATTTTGCAGTGCCATTGCGTCGAGAGTTGCCCGAGCAATTTCACCGCGGCCCGATCCACGGGTTAATCCAGTGAGTGTCCCTCGCGCCTCGGGAGCCCAGTAAGGGGCCCCGAGTCCTGCGAGCGCTGGAACGAATTCAACCCCCCCAGAGTTATCAACTGTTTGTGCGAGCGCTTCAACCTCGGGCGCACTCTGGATAATGCCTAGCTGGTCTCGAAGCCATTGCACGGCGGCCCCACAAACAAACGCCCCGCCCTCGAGCGCATACACTGCAGGCTGACCCTCGAGCTGCCAAGCGACTGTGCTCAGCAAGCCACTGTCTGAGGCAACAGCCGTATCGCCCGCATTCATGAGAATGAATGACCCTGTTCCAAATGTGCACTTTGCATCACCGATATCGAAACACGCCTGCCCAAACAACGCAGACTGCTGATCACCGGCAACACCCGAGATTGGAAGACCATCCGGCAACCCTGCCACTCCACGAGTGACAGCAAAACGACCACTGGAAGGGCAAATTTCAGGTAAAATCTCTTTGGGCACACCAAAAACCGACAACAACTCATCATCCCAGCTCAGGCTGTCAAGCGCCATCAAAGACGTTCGTGATGCGTTTGAAACGTCGGTTTTGTGTGCTTGACCAGCGCTTAATCGCCATATCAAGTAGCTATCAATGGTTCCCGCTCGCAATCGACCTTGCGCTAGAAGCGCTTGCGCCTCAGGTGCGTAATCCAATAACCATTTGAACTTAGTCGCTGAGAAATATGGGTCTAGAACAAGACCACTGCGCGCTTTAACGAGTGACTCAAGGCCATCGGCCTTTAGCTTTTCACAGACATCAGTCGTTCGACGGCATTGCCATACAATAGCGTTATGAACTGCCTTGCCCGTCTCTGCATCCCACAGCGCGGCTGTCTCGCGTTGGTTGGTAATACCAATCGCTGAAATATCTGTGGCTGCGTACTTTCCATCAGCGAAGACTGCCGACAACCCTTTTTCGACAGACTCCCATATGGATTCAAGGTCATGCTCAACCCAACCGGGCTGCGGAAAGATTTGAGGGAATTCATGATTTACCGAGGACAACAAGCGACCCTC
>CBFHHL010000103.1:0-4011 GCA_965655685.1 Luminiphilus sp. | reverse complement strand
ACCGCCGCACCCTTAACGCAGATTTCGCCCAACTCACCGATAGGTAACTCTTTGCCTGTCTCATCAATCACTTTACCGTCGAAGGTGGGCGCGAGGTAACCACAGCTAGAGGGGCGCTCAACGAATACGTCCCCTGCAATGTAGGTGATGATTCCGCAAACTTCAGTCATACCGTAACCCTGGGCAGGTCGCGCTCTTTTCGTAACGGTATCTACCTTTTTCACCAAGTCAGGCTGAACGGCAGCACCGCCACCGCCCATGCTAGCAAGGCTCGAGGTATCGTAGTCCTCAAAGTCAGGGTGCGTTAGTAGCTCGCGTGTCATCATCGGCACCGCACTCAAAGTGTTAACACCTTCTGCTTCGATGAGCTTGAGCGCTTCGACCGTGTCCCACTTGTACATCAACACAAATCGGTTACCCGCGAGTGTGCCGGCTTGCAGTGCACAGTTATTAGCCGTCACGTGAAATAGTGGTGTGGCGATGAGTGATGTAGCCGCCGGAGGTGATTGGACATCAACCTCTTTTTCGCCAGCAGACTTTGCGAGCGCAGAGGCCGTCGCAAACGCACGTCCCATCGCCACCACATTCAAAACATTTGTTATGCAACCCCGGTTGGTCAGCTGTGCACCCTTCGGCCGGCCTGTCGTACCTGAGGTGTAGAAAATGCAGGCCACACTGTCGGGATCGATGTCGATGTCGGGAAGCTGGGCGCCCCCAATCATGGCAGAGTGAAAATCGGTAGCCGCCACGGGTGAGTTTGGCTCGCGCACAGACACAACTTTGATGTCAGGATACTTCTCTTGGATTTGTGCGAAAGCCTCGAGACGGCGATCGTCGGCAATTAAGACTTTTGGCTTGGAATCATTAAGCGCGTAGTCCATCTCATCAGCGACCCACCACGCATTCATACCCACAATGGCAGCACCGATGCTGTTAACCGCCCAGTGAGCCATCATCCACTCGGGATAGTTACGCATAGCAATTGCGACGTGGTCACCAGGCTCAACACCCTGCTCCATCAGCCAACCACCGAACTCGGCAACGATCTTCGCTGTTTGCGCGTAGGTCCAACGCTCGTCGTTATAAATCAGATATTCTGCGTCACCATGGCCCACAGAGAGTGCCCAAAGGTCCCTCATTGATCCCGGCGCCTGCGCAAATGCTTTTACCGGAACGCCATCACGCTCGATGGTGGTGATTTCCAGCAATCCGCCATCTGCCGTTGTCATCGCAAGGGCTTCTTTAAAATTAGCTACAACTGACATACCGAAACTTTCTCCATACAACTGTTGGTTATCGTTATTAACCGATTGCTCGGTGGTGCAAGCGACGCAGCCTTCGTCGCGAGGCTTCTTACGTTGCGAGGCTTTTACGCGGAGTGTATAACGCGCTCAAGAACAATACTTAATCACGTCGCAGTTAGCTACATTGGGGATTGAAAAATGGCGCAACGTCTCGACTTAACGCATCTTGATACATGGATACGGGCGCATGTTCCGGCTTTTGAGGGCCCGCTCTTGGCAGAAAAATTTGCCGGCGGCCAGTCAAACCCGACTTTCAAGCTAACCGCGGGTGAAAATCAATACGTATTACGCCGCAAACCACAGGGCACACTGCTCGCCTCTGCTCACGCTGTCGACCGCGAATTCAGGGTACTCTCTGCCCTCGCCCCCACCAATGTACCGGTGCCCCAGCCTGTCGCACTTTGCGAGGATGAATCTGTTATCGGTTCGATGTTTTACATCATGGAATACCTCGAGGGCCGGATTTTTTGGGACCCAGCACTACCCGAAGTGAGCGATGAGGACCGAGCCGCGATTTACGATCAAATGAATCGAGTCATGGCGGATATGCACATGGTCGATATCAACGAGGTAGGCCTCAGCGATTATGGCAAGCCTGGCAACTACTTCGAACGTCAAGTAGGGCGATGGACTAAACAATATCGAGCGGCCGAGACCGGGACGATTCCCGAAATGGAAAAGCTCATCGACTGGCTTCCCAAGAACATGCCAGAGGATGATGGTCGGGTGTCATTGGTTCATGGTGACTACCGATTGGACAATATGATCTTCCATCCCATTGAACCTAGAATCATTGCCATTCTCGATTGGGAGCTATCGACCCTTGGTCACCCATTGGCTGACCTCACCTACCAGCTAATGGCTTGGCAATTCCCTCGAGAGGCCGGTATCAATGGGCTTGCGGGCTTGTCGCGTGAGGAGCTAAAGATTCCAGACGACGAGAGTTACATAAAAACCTATTGCGAGCGCACAGGGCAGCCCGGTATCGAGGACTGGAACTTCTACATGGCCTTCTGTTTCTTCCGTCTCGCTTCGATCACCCAGGGGATTCGTAAAAGAGCACAAATTGGAACCGCATCCAGTCCAGAAGCTGCAGCTAAGGCTGCTATGGTGGAACCGCTGTCAACGATGGGCGCCGCTTACACTAATTAAGCAGTCAAGCGATAGAAATCTTGCCTACTGGGTGTGTGTCAATCTAGGTTTATGGCACATCATTGTGCGGAACTATCACGTCTATACACTGGTGCATCGCGCCTTTGAATGCGCGCCAGGCACTAATCGGGAAGGTCGCCGAGTCGAGCTGGCGACGCTCATTTATTAAAGAGCGGAACCAAAAAAGGACTAAATATGGAGATCATTGGCTACCTTGGATTAATTGGCAGTGTCGCACTTCTCATATGGATGGCACTGCGTGGTGTCGACATTATGTTTGCCGCAATTCTTAGCGCGCTATTCGTGATCATCACTAATGCTATGCCCCTGGCGGATTCGCTATTGACAGGTTTCGCCGCAGGCCCGCTGGGTGCATTCACCTTTGCCGGGAAGTTCTTCTTCCTTTTTGCCGCCGGAGCCATATTCGGGCGAGCAATGGGTGACAGCGGTGCCGCTGCCAGTATCGCGATGGCTTTGGTTCGCAAGTTAGGTGCGGACCGCGCGCTGGTCATTACCACACTGGCATGTGCGGCGCTGACCTACGGCGGCGTTGTTGTATTCGTGGTTATTTTTGCGGTGTATCCGTTGGGTCTGCAGTTATTGCGAGAGGCGGACATACCAAAGCGGCTCTTTTGCGCCGCTTTGGCGCTGGGTGCGGGCACCTTCACATTGACAGCCCTCCCGGGTACGCCATCGATTCACAACGCCATATCAGCCTCAGCATTGGGCACATCACTCACAGCAGCACCCATGCTGAGTTTTTTAGCCGCCGGCGTCATGATAGGACTAGGTCTCTGGTATTTAGAACACCAGCGAGTTCTAGCAAAAACAGCAGGTGAAGGTTTCGTACCTGGCCCCAGAGACGTGCTCCAAGAAACATCGGATGACAACTTACCGTCTTGGCAGGCGGCCGTATTACCTCTGGTTATTGTTATCGGCTTAATTATTTCGCCTCGTTTCATTTCTGGCACTGCGGGACAGCTAGGCGAGTTGATGGCATTCGCAGGAAGCCAGCCCATTATGTGGCCGTGTATCGCCCTAGGCATTGGCACTATTCTGTGTCTCGCACTCTTTAGCAACATTAGAGAGACCGCATTTACGACCTTAGGAAACGGCACCAACGACTCGCTCATGCCCATGCTGAACAGCGCCGCGATCATTGGCTACGGCGGCGTCGTGGTGCAAACAGCAGGTTTCCAGCAGTTTGGAGACCTCATCATGAATTCGGGCCTCCCTCCGCTCCTCTCTCTGTTTAGTTCAATCAGCATCATCTCCGCGATCACGGGGTCGGCATCGGGGGGACTGCAAATCTTTATGCAGACGATGGCACAGGATTATATAGCGATGGGATTGGATCCCGAGGTGGTACATCGCGTGGCAACCGTGGCTGCTGGCGGCTTCGATTCGCTACCCCACTGTGGTGCCGTCATTACAATGCTGACAATCACTCAGCTAACACACAAAGAAGCTTACCGTGATACGGCCGTGATAACCGTTGTCATACCCGTTATTGCGACGCTTACCATTATGGCCGCAGCGACCATGGGCGTAAGAT
>CBFHHL010000102.1:0-72910 GCA_965655685.1 Luminiphilus sp. | reverse complement strand
GTGGTCCTTGACCACACCTAGACGGATACCAGTCGGATGTACCTTCTGACCCATGCGGTCCTCTCCTTAATTATCGTTGTCAGCAACGCCTACCGTGATATGGCAGGTGCGCTTAAAAATACGATCGCCACGACCTTTAGCACGTGCACGCATGCGCTTCATGGTCATACCTTCGTCGACAAAAATAGTTGCTATGCGCAATTCGTCGACGTCAGCTCCGTTGTTGTTCTCTGCGTTTGCAATCGCCGAGTTCAATAGTTTGCGAACAATGTGAGCACCTTTCTTGGTGCTGAATTCGAGCAGCGTCAACGCTTCACCCACCGGCATGCCGCGGACTTGGTCAGCGACCAATCGCGCCTTCTGAGCCGAGATGCGAGCGCCGCGCAATTTTGCTGAGACTTCCATCATCTTTCTCCGTATGCCTTAGCGCTTCGCTTTCTTATCGACGATGTGACCGCGATAAGTGCGCGTTACCGCAAACTCACCGAGCTTGTGGCCAACCATATCTTCGTTAATCAAAACCGGAACGTGCTGACGACCGTTGTGAACCGCGATAGTCAAACCCACCATATCCGGTGAAACCATTGAACGACGTGACCATGTCTTGATCGGGCGTCGGTCGTTATTCTCTAGCGCCGTCTCAACCTTCTTCATTAGATGAAGGTCGATGAAGGGGCCTTTCTTCAATGAACGTGGCATCTCTTATCTCCCCTTACTTCTTGTTACGACGACGAACAATGAGGTTGTCCGTGCGCTTGTTTTTACGAGTTTTGTAACCCTTGGTTGGAACACCCCATGGTGTCACTGGGTGACGACCACCAGAGGTACGACCTTCACCACCACCATGTGGGTGATCTACCGGGTTCATCGCAACACCACGAACCGTTGGGCGGACACCACGCCAGCGTGACGCACCAGCCTTACCCAGCTTGCGAAGGCTATGCTCGTTATTTGACACCTCACCAAGCGTTGCACGGCAGTCCACTGGAACCTTGCGCATCTCACCTGAACGGAGTCGAATGGTTGCGTACTGACCTTCCCGAGCAACCAACTGAACCGCCGCGCCCGCAGAGCGCGCCAGCTGAGCACCCTTGCCTGGCTTGAGCTCGATTGCGTGAATCACAGCACCAACAGGGATGTTACGGATGGGTAAACAGTTACCCGCTCTGATCGGCGCAGCAGCACCTGATAAAAGCGTATCGCCCGTCGCAACGCCTTTTGGCGCGATGATGTAGCGACGCTCGCCATCAGCAAACAACAGCAGTGCAATGTGCGCCGTACGGTTTGGATCGTATTCAACACGCTCTACCGTAGCTGGAATACCATCCTTAGTGCGCTTGAAATCGATTACTCGGTAGTGGTGCTTGTGACCACCGCCGATGTGGCGTGTTGTGATACGACCGAGGTTATTACGACCACCTGTCTTCGAGTTCTTCTCGAGAAGCGGCGCGTACGCACGGCCCTTGTGCAGATCCTTGTGCACCACACGAACGTGATGACGACGGCCTGCTGATGTCGGTTTACTCTTTACGACTGCCATGACCTATACCTCTTAATTGATCGTCGCAAAGTCAATCTCTTGACCTTGCGCCAGACGAACATAAGCCTTCTTCCAAGTCGGCTTTGTCGTCCAACCAAAACGATTGCGCTTCGTTTTACCTTTAACGCGCAGAGTCTTGACGTCATCAACCGTAACCTTGAACAGCTGCTCTACCGAGCGCTTGATCTCATCTTTGGTTGCGTCTAAAGCCACCTTAAAGACGTACTGGTTGTTCGCATCAGCGACGATAGCCGCCTTTTCTGACACGTGAGGCCCCATCAAAATCTGGAATACACGCTCCTGATTCATGCCAAAGCCTCCTCAAACTTCTTAACTGCATCGACAGTTACCACGACCTTCTCGTGCGCGATGAGACTCACCGGGTTAACACCTTCGACATCGATCACGTCAACCTTGTGAAGGTTGCGCGATGCGAGGTAGAGATTTTGATCGACCTCAGACGCAACAATCAAAACGTTGTCCAATCCGTAACCCTTAAGCGCCTCTACCAATAGCTTGGTCTTTGGCTGCTCGAGAGTCATGCTCTCGACCACCACAAGGCGCTCGCTTCGCGCTAACTCAGACAGAATCGAACGCATCGCAGAGCGATACATTTTCTTGTTCACCTTCTGGCTGTGGTCCTGAGGTGTCGCTGCAAATGTGACACCACCACTACGCCATATTGGAGAGCGTATCGTTCCTGCACGAGCGCGACCGGTGCCCTTCTGACGCCATGGCTTCTTGCCGCCGCCCGCTACCGCAGAGCGGTTCTTTTGAGCACGAGTGCCTTGACGACCGCTCGACAAGTAAGCAGTGACAACCTGATGGATCAACGCTTCGTTGTAATCCCGAGCGAACGTCGCCTCTGAGACTTCAACCGAACCTGGCTTCTTCTTTCCAGGCTTAACTACACTTAATTCCACGATAAGCCTCCTTAGCGCCGCGACTTCGTCGTTGGGCGGACGATGACATCGCCGCCAGGAGCTCCGGGAACCGCGCCTTTGATGAGCAGCAAGTTGCGCTCAACATCAACACGAATCACCTCGAGACCCTGCGTCGTTACACGCTCTGCACCCATATGACCTGCCATCTTCTTACCCTTGAACACGCGTCCAGGCGTCTGGCATTGACCGAGCGAACCCGGCGCACGATGCGAAAGCGAGTTACCGTGCGTAGCGTCTTGAGTTCGGAAGTTCCAGCGCTTAACACCGCCCTGGAAACCCTTACCCTTTGACTGACCCGCGACGTCAACCTTTTGGCCTTGCTCAAATCGTGCAACGGTTAGCTCAGCGCCCACTTCGAACGCCTCGTCGGAGCCATCCAAACGAAACTCCCAGAGCCCCGTTCCGGCTTCAACACCTGCGGCGGCAAAATGACCCGCTTCTGGTTTGCTAACTTTTGAGGCCTTGCGGCTTCCCGCTGTGACCTGAATTGCGCGATACCCATCGGTATCTTGCTCTTTGATTTGAGTGACGCGGTTTGGAACAACTTCCACTACGGTCACTGGTACTGATACACCGTCTTCGGTAAACACACGTGTCATACCTGATTTACGGCCGACTATTCCCACAGTCATGGTACTAACCTCTCCGTGTACGGGGCTTAACCCTCTATGGCCGAGTAATTGTCTTACTCGTTACACACCCAGCGAACTGGGCAGGCTTACTTCTAAATTGTCACTATGCCAGGCTGATTTGGACTTCAACGCCCGCAGCAAGGTCTAGCTTCATCAACGCGTCAACGGTCTTTTCCGTTGGCTCGATAATGTCCATGAGTCGCTTGTGTGTACGAATCTCATACTGATCCCGTGCATCCTTGTTCACGTGAGGTGAAATAAGGATGGTGAACTTTTCCTTCTTCGTTGGAAGCGGGATAGGGCCACGGACCTGCGCGCCGGTGCGGCGTGCGGTTTCAACGATCTCCTGAGTGGAAGCATCGATGAGTTTATGATCGAACGCCTTTAGGCGGATTCGAATACGTTGATTCTGCACAAGCAATCTCCTAAAAAAACCGGTACCCGCTAGGGATCCCGAAAAAAAGAGAGCGAAGTCTAAGGACGGGGGCGAAGAGTGTCAACTGGAATTTCTTGTCAGTTATTACCGTTTACGGTGCTTTATCACAAAAAGAGAAACGGACCCGTAGGTCCGTTGATCAATTAATGCCCACCAAAACCTCACAAGGCCTCACAAGAGGCTGTGGATTGCAGGCCACTTACGGCATGCTGTAGACCCGTTTAACTCAAACGAATCGGTAAATCTCGCACGCGACGCCCTGACGCGGCAAAAATAGCATTACCAATTGCCGGCGCCACCGGTATCAAGGGCGGCTCACCAAGACCGCTCGGGAACTCCTGGCTATCGATAAAAGCAATATCGAGCTCGGGGACATCACTCATCCTTAGCGGTGTGTACTGATCGAGGTTCTGCTCTACCACCTCTCCGTGGGCAAAGCTAGCGCCCTCATGAAGGGCAAGGCTCACACCCCATAGCGCGGCACCCTCCGCCTGTGCCATAGCCCCATCGGGGTTGACAACAGTTCCAACGTCGATGGTTTGCCAGAGCTTCTTGAGCGTGACGCCCCCCGAAGAAGGATCAACTGCAACGTGAGCGACACAGGCCACCCACGTTGGCATGCCCCGTTCCTGTCCGTGACCAACACCAATGCCCAGGCCTTCGTTAGTCGGCATATCGCGACCCCAGCCTGCGCGTTTAGCAACATCCTTAAGCACAGCAGCAAGCCGCGTGGCACCGCCAACGGTACTTCCAGAGCCGCCGGCGTTTTTACCTGCGCCATCGAGCATAGCGAGACGCATTGCCAGAGGATCCTGCCCTTGCTGATTCGCAATCTCATCTAGGAAACTTTCAACACCCCAACTAATCCAACCCGGCCCAACGGCACGAAGCCAACCGGGCAAAAAGGTCGACTGTGCGAGCTCATTGTTGATGGCTCTCACCCGGTGGGCGAGAAGCGTGTACCAGTGATCTGCCCCGCTTATCGAGAAACCGTCGAACTTCCCTTCCCCGTCAGTACCTGTTCCGAGAAAATCCGGTGCCATGCCTTTTGTTGGCCAACCTGCGACCACAGCATGATCTATACCGCTCAACGCGCCGTCAGCATCGAATGTAGCCTCAAAAGAACAGACGGAGGGCGATCGCACGCAATCAAAACGGGTGTCAGTGGGTCGGTCGAAGATCAACTTAACGGGACGACCCATCTCTCGCGCCGCGAGCGCAGCCGGGATCATCTGATCACCAAACAGGCGTCTACCGTAACCTCCGCCCAAATAATACTGATGAATAATGATGTCGTTCTCAGGCATCTCCAACGCCGTCGCGAGGTAGGGGAGAATCAACGACTGCCATTGGTTGCCCGCGTGGATATGGCATTTGCCCGCAGCATCAAACTCAACCAGCGCATTCTGCGGCTCCATGGTGAAGTGAAGCGCAGTACTCGTTGTGTAGGTGGCGGTCAGAGAACTCGTGGCACTCGCTTTTGCAGCCGAGATATCCCCCTCACTCACATAAAGCGTGCCCGCTTCGGGGTCCGCTGCAAGTCGCGCGCCCTCTGCAAGAATAGCGGCCTCCGTCACATTAGCGGTAGGGCCGGGAGTCCATTCCACTCTAACCGCCTTTGCGGCTTTCATCGCCGCCGGCATCGTCTCGGCGGCAACGACCACACAAGCTTGAACAGTCTGGCTCGGATCTTTGATTTCCAATGCACCGATATAGCCGTCTATGTTCCGCGCTGCAGTTTCATCGATCTTCACCACTTTGCTGCCGTACCGCGTGGGCGGCAGGAGCGGCATGGCATAGGCCATTCCCGGAAGTTCAGTATCAAGACCGTAAACCGCGGAACCCTGGGACTTATCAGCCACGTCAAGATTTCTGAGATTGCGCCCAATGACTTTTCGATCAGCCGGTGCCTTAACAGGCATAGCGGCCAATTCCTCTTCCGTAATCGTGCGAGAGAAATCACCGTTACTGACAATCTCGGCAAAGGTCAGCGTCTTCGCACCGGATGTGACTACGCCGTCTTCAGCTTCGCATGCCTCAGGAGCAACACCCATCAACTTTGAAGCCGCGTCGATCAGGATAGTCCGGCCCGCTGCACCGGCTTGGGACAGCGCGGTGAAGGAGGTGTGAACCGACCAAGAACCGCCCGTTACCATGACGCCCCACTTGGGGTCTGTATCCACGTGCTTAAAAGACACCTTCGACCAGTCGGCACCTAATTCATCAGCGACGATTTGAGCAAGCGACGTGCCGACGTGCTGACCCATCTCGGCTCGCACAATATTGATCAGCACCTCTCCTGCACCATTAATTTCAAACCAGATATTCGGCGAGAATAACTTTGTAAGATCACCCGAGGCTAAGGCCTGTGCTGCCTGCTCCGAGCTACACCCGGATACTAGAGAACCCATACTCATCATGAGCGAAGAGCCGGCCAACCCAGCGATGAACGAGCGTCTGGATATCCCCTGTTCTGTTTTTACCGACAATGTTTTCATGGGCTTATTCATAACTTTATTCATGAGATAACCCCTCCATTTGCGGCCCTCTTAATCGCCTTTTTAATTCGAGGGTAAGCCATACAGCGGCATAAATTGCCATTCATTGCACTGACAATCTCATCGTCAGAGGGATTTGGATTTGACTCAAGTAAACCTGCAGCTTGCATGATCTGGCCTGACTGACAGTAGCCACATTGTGGTACTTGCGCCTCGGTCCAGGCCGTTTTGAGTGCCTCGCCAACCGGACTGGCAAGACCTTCGATAGTCGTCACTGACTTACCAGATACCGCGCTTACGGGTGTCACACAGGAACGCATCGGGCTGCCGTCAATATGGACAGTGCACGCGCCACATTGGGCTATACCGCAACCAAACTTCGTACCGCGCAATTTTAACTCCTCGCGCAGCACCCACAATAAAGGCGTGTCGGCGTCGCTCTTTGCGCTGACCACCTCACCGTTCAACATAAAATCCACCATGATGCGTCCTCTGTTATCTGTCTTATTCGAAACCAGCTGTTATCTCTTTTGTTGCTACGGTTTTAACAAAGAACCGGCTTTTTGCCAAAAAAACCATTGAACCCGAGCGAAGCATCGCTATTCAGTTGCTTGAAAGCTCATAAAAGGCGAGCACAGCGCCTCAATAGCCAATGGTTACAGTGCGTGCGTTGGGGGCTTCGGCATCGCTTAAAGCGAATGCTATTGGAGGCGATTTATCACTCGGCTCGCGTGGCGTCTTGAAACGAACTAGCCTGTCTAAAAAAGCCCTATGACATCAATCAGAAGGTGTTCTTTCCAATAATGGCGTCGGCTACGTTACTGGGTGCCTCAGAGTAACGGGCAAACTCCATGGTGTAAGTCGCACGGCCCTGAGTCGCAGAGCGCAAATCTGTGGCGTACCCAAACATCTCTGCGAGTGGGACATCTGCAACCACAATCTTACCCGAAGCACTATCGGTCATACCGAGAATGAGGCCACGACGGCGATTCAAGTCACCGACAACATCGCCCATGTTTTCTTCTGGCGTAACCACTTCGACTTTCATTATTGGTTCAAGGAGTACCGCGCCGCCGTCCTGCGAGAGCTTTCTCGTCGCCATACTTGCGGCAATCTTGAACGCCATCTCATTCGAATCGACATCGTGGAAAGAGCCGTCGTACAGAGTAGCTTTAAGGCCAAGTAGCGGATATCCGGCGAGCACGCCGTTTTGCATCTGCTCCTCAATGCCTTTGTTAACTGCAGGAATGTACTCGCGGGGAACCGCGCCACCCACAATCTCGTTCACGAATTCGAGACCTTCTGCACCCTCGTCTTCAGCAGGCTCAAAACGAATCCACACATGGCCGTACTGACCGCGACCGCCCGACTGACGCACGAACTTGCCTTCGATTTCAGCGGTATTACGAATTCTCTCTCGGTAGGCTACCTGAGGCTTACCGATATTCGCCTCTACGCTGAACTCACGTCGCATGCGATCAACGATAATGTCGAGGTGCAGCTCACCCATACCAGAGATGATGGTCTGTCCCGTCTCCTCGTCCGTCTTGACACGGAATGACGGATCTTCCTGCGCGAGTTTGGAGAGCGCCAAACCCATCTTCTCTTGATCAGCCTGAGAGCGAGGTTCGACCGCCACAGAAATAACAGGCTCCGGAAACTCCATGCGCTCAAGGACTACTGCATTGTTGGCATCGCAGAGCGTATCGCCTGTTGTGACGTCCTTCAGACCAATCGCCGCAGCGATGTCACCTGCTAAAACCTCTTTAATCTCTTCGCGGCTGTTCGCGTGCATTTGCACCATCCGGCCAACGCGCTCTTTCTTACCTTTTACCGAATTAAAAATGGCGTTACCCGATTCGAGCTTGCCAGAGTACACACGGAAGAAGGTTAGCGTTCCGACATAGGGGTCTGTCGCAATCTTAAACGCTAGAGCAGAGAACGGTTCACCATCGTCAGATTCGCGAGTTATAACGGTCTCGCCATTCAGATCGGTGCCTTCAATTGCCTTCACCTCAGTAGGAGATGGCAGGTACTCCACAACCGCGTCCAGTACCGCTTGAACACCTTTGTTCTTAAAAGCACTACCACCCAGCACAGGAACAATCTCGTTCGCCAAGGTTCGTGCGCGAATTCCGGCCTTGATTTGCTCCTCAGATAGCTCACCCGTCTCAAGATACTGCTCCATGAGCTCGTCGTTAGCTTCAGCGGCAGCTTCGATCAGGTACTCTCGCATCTCATCACACTGCTCAACCAACTCGTCTGGAACTGAAGCGTAGTCAAAGGTGGTACCACGATCTTCTTCATTCCATATGACCGCTTTGTTCTTAATGAGATCGATGACACCAACGAAGTCTTCCTCAGCACCAATCGTCATCTGAAGCGGTACGGCGTTACAGTCGAGCCGATCACGCAGCTGTTCGACTACCTTGAGGAAATCCGCGCCCGCTCGATCCATCTTATTGACAAATACCATTCGTGGCACAGCGTACTTATTTGCTTGCCGCCAAACGGTTTCCGTTTGAGGCTGAACACCTGAAGATCCGCAAAGCACAACGACAGCAGCATCTAGCACGCGAAGCGAACGCTCAACTTCGATAGTGAAATCTACGTGCCCGGGAGTGTCGATAATATTGATTCGGAATTCATCAAACTGACTATCCATGCCTCGCCAAAAGCATGTCGTCGCGGCCGATGTAATCGTGATGCCGCGCTCTTGTTCCTGCTCCATCCAATCCATGGTGGCAGCGCCGTCGTGAACCTCTCCTATTTTGTGAGAGACGCCGGTGTAGAACAGAACGCGTTCGGTGGTAGTAGTTTTACCGGCATCGACGTGGGCGCAAATTCCGATATTACGATAGCGGTTAATCGGGGTTTTGCGAGCCACGTTGATACCTCGTCGCCGTAATCAGCGAAATTAGAAGCGGAAGTGCGAGAACGCCTTGTTAGCTTCTGCCATGCGGTGGACGTCTTCACGCTTCTTAACCGCATTTCCTTTGCCTTGTGAGGCGTCCATGATCTCACCAGCAAGTCGCATGCGCATAGACTTCTCGCCACGATTACGTGCGTAGTCCACGAGCCAGCGCATAGATAGCGCGATACGACGCGCGGGACGTACTTCAACTGGTACTTGGTAAGTAGCACCACCAACGCGGCGAGACTTAACCTCAACCATTGGGGCAATGTTTTCAAGTGCCTCATCGAACACTTCGATGGGGTCGCGATTACTGCGCTCTTGAACCAGCGTCAGCGCGCCATAAACAATTGACTCAGCAACTGATTTCTTTCCGCTAATCATCACGTGGTTCATGAATTTTGCGAGGGTAGTATTCCCGTACTTGGGATCAGGAATAACTTCACGTTTTGCAACAACGCGTCTTCTTGGCATGTCTTTCTCTCTTCTTCAGGTTGCGCAACCACACTCGGGTTGCCCTTACTGTCACACTAGGTGACGTTATGGCGGCAAGATGCAGCCGATTCTTTCTACAACTGAGGGCTTACTTTGGTCGCTTAGCACCGTACTTTGAACGGCCCTGACGTCGATTAGCCACACCCGAAGTATCGAGACTACCGCGAACGGTGTGGTAGCGAACACCAGGCAAATCCTTCACACGACCACCGCGGATAAGAACCACGCTGTGCTCCTGCAGGTTGTGGCCTTCACCACCAATGTATGACGATACTTCAAAGCCGCTCGTTAAACGAACACGGCATACTTTACGCAGTGCCGAGTTGGGCTTCTTTGGGGTTGTTGTGTAAACGCGAGTGCATACACCTCGACGCTGTGGGCATGCCTGCAGTGCAGGTACACCGCTCTTCACTACTTTACGCTTGCGCGGCTTTCGCACTAGCTGATTGATTGTTGCCATTCGGCCTTAACTCCAAGTCGTTAAGCGCGCCTTACATAAGGCGCTATAAAAAAAGAGCGCGAAGTCTAATGACGGGGACTGGCCCCGTCAAGCTCGCGCCACCCAATTACTCAGCATCACCCTCGGTGGCTGCTGCATTTTCCAGCTCAGCTGCGAGCGCTTCGGCTAAATCATCCGCCGCTCCCGCTTTTTCGAGCTCTTCAGCGAAGCTTTCAGAAAACTCCTCAGCTGACATCTGAACACTGGACTCGCTATCCAGTGCACGCTGCCGTCTACGCTCTTCGTGGTAAGCGAGGCCTGTTCCCGCGGGAATCAAGCGACCCACGATCACATTCTCCTTTAAGCCACGGAGGTAATCGCGCTTTCCGGTAACAGCCGCTTCTGTGAGAACACGGGTTGTTTCCTGGAATGACGCTGCCGAGATAAAGCTCTCAGTCGCCAGCGATGCTTTGGTAATACCCAAGAGCTCGCGCTCGACGCTGGGCCGAACAAGGCCTGCAGCATCCAAACGATCGCACTCTTCAAGGTACGCATTCCACTCGATCTGTTCGCCTTTAATAAAGGTGGACTCACCAGCCGAGACAACGTTCGCCTTGCGAAGCATCTGACGCACAATCACTTCAATATGCTTATCGTTAATCTTCACACCCTGGAGGCGATAGACCTCTTGGATTTCGTTAACGATGTACTTTGCAAGCTCCGGAATACCCTTCAAGCGGAGAATATCGTGTGGGCTGAGCGGGCCTTCCGAGACAATTTCACCCTTCTCAACCTGCTCACCTTCGAACACAGAAAGCTGACGCCACTTTGGAATGAGCTCTTCGTAGTGATCCGAACCATCAGGCAATGTCTTGCCATCGGTTGGTGTAATCACCAAGCGACGCTTGCCTTTAGTCTCTTTACCGAAGCTAACCGTGCCAGAGATCTCTGCAAGAATCGCGGGCTCTTTCGGCTTACGTGCTTCAAAGAGGTCGGCAACACGTGGCAGACCACCCGTAATGTCGCGCGTCTTCGATCCTTCCTGCGGAATTCGTGCAATAACATCGCCCACTTCAACCTTAGCACCGTCTTCGAGGTTCACCATGGCAGAGGCTGGCAAGAAGTAATGTGCGGGAACGTTTGTACCCGCTAGGTATAGCTCATCACCCTTCTCATCGACGAGAGTCACCGCAGGACGAATGTCCTTTCCAGCGCTCGGACGCTCAGACGGATCCATAACCGAGATGCTAGAGAGGCCAGTGAATTCATCGGTCTGACGTTTGATCGTCACACCTTCCTCCATGCCACTCTGCTTAACGATACCGGCCACTTCAGTAACGATTGGGTGCGTGTGCGGATCCCACGTTGCAACGATATCGCCAGCGGCAACGGGAGAATCATCACCCACCTTGATGACAGCGCCGTAAGGCACTTTATAGCGCTCGCGTTCTCGACCAACGCTATCCATGACCGACAGTTCACCCGAACGCGATACGGCCACGAGAGAGCCATCGGCCCGATCGACAACCTTTATATTGTGCAAGCGAACTGTACCGTCAGCGTTAACCTGAATGTTGTCTTGAGCCGCTTGACCAGATGCTGCACCACCGATGTGGAAGGTACGCATCGTAAGCTGTGTGCCTGGCTCACCAATTGACTGCGCAGCAACGACACCGATCGCTTCACCCATATTGACCTGGTGACCACGTCCCAGGTCGCGACCGTAACAGGTCGAGCAAATACCATAGCGTGTCTCACAGGTAATAGGCGAGCGCACGAGGATCTCGTCGATACCCATCTCTTCGATTCTCAGCATCCAGAGCTCGTCAACTAAGGTTCCAGCAGGAACAAGCACTTCGTCTGACCCAGGCTTCACAACATCCGCTGCGACGATTCGACCCAGTACACGGTCTGCAAGCGATTCTATGATGTCACCACCGTCGATAACGGGCGTCATCAAGAGCCCACGCTCGGTACCGCAGTCCCGCTCGACTACAACAACGTCCTGGGCTACGTCTACAAGACGACGAGTCAAGTAACCCGAGTTCGCTGTCTTCAAGGCCGTATCGGCTAGGCCCTTTCGAGCGCCGTGCGTTGAGATGAAGTACTGGAGTACGTTCAAACCTTCACGGAAGTTTGCGGTAATGGGTGTTTCGATAATGGAGCCATCGGGCTTTGCCATCAGACCGCGCATACCGGCCAACTGACGAATCTGTGCGGGCGAACCTCTCGCTCCCGAATCAGCGTACATGTAAACCGAGTTAAACGAGTCTTGCTGTTCCTCTTCACCGTCGCGGTTAATTACCGTTTCAGATGAGAGATTAGACATCATCGCCTTAGCAACCTGCTCGTTAGTACGTGACCAGATATCGATCACTTTGTTGTACTTCTCGCCCTGCGTCACAAGACCGGCTGAGTACTGTCGCTCAATCTCGACAACTTCAGCGTCTGCTTTCTCGATAAGCTCGTTCTTCGCATCGGGAATTTCAAAGTCGTTAACACCAATCGATGAACCCGATCTGGTCGAGTACTCATAACCCGTGTACATCAGCTGATCAGCAAAGATGCACGTCTGCTTCAGGCCAACCGTGCGGTAGCACTGGTTGATAACCTGTGAGATGGCCTTCTTGACCATCGGGCGATTGATCATGTCATAGCCCAGGCCTTCGGGAACAATATTCCATAAAAGCGCCCTACCCACCGTCGTTTCGACAATACGTGTTCGGGCCTGTGCTGCCTCACCGTATTCGATAACCTCTTCATGGATACGAACTTTGACACGGGCCTGCAGATGCACGGCGCCGCTCGCGTACGCGCGCGATACCTCTTTTGTATCGGCGAATACCATACCCTCGCCCTTCGCATTAATGCGCTCACGAGTCATGTAGTACAAGCCCAGTACAACGTCCTGCGACGGTACGATGATGGGGTCACCTGATGCTGGCGACAAAATATTGTTTGTCGACATCATCAACGCTCGCGCTTCGAGCTGGGCTTCCAACGTAAGCGGGACGTGTACCGCCATCTGGTCGCCGTCAAAGTCAGCGTTGTAAGCCGCACAGACCAAGGGGTGAAGCTGGATCGCCTTACCTTCAATCAGTACGGGCTCGAACGCCTGAATACCCAAGCGGTGAAGTGTCGGTGCACGGTTCAGGAGAACTGGGTGCTCACGAATCACTTCGGCCAGGATATCCCAAACCTCTGGTGGCTCACGCTCGACCATTTTCTTCGCCGCTTTGATAGTACTTGCAAGACCACGATGCTCGAGTTTGCCAAAAATAAATGGCTTGAATAGCTCGAGGGCCATTTTCTTAGGCAGACCACACTGGTGAAGCTTTAAGGTTGGACCCGTTACAATCACCGAGCGGCCGGAGTAGTCAACGCGCTTTCCGAGCAAGTTTTGACGGAAACGACCTTGTTTGCCCTTGATCATGTCAGCAAGCGACTTCAGAGGACGTTTGTTGGAGCCTGTGATCGCTCGACCACGACGCCCGTTATCCAACAACGCGTCAACAGACTCCTGCAACATGCGCTTCTCGTTACGCACGATGATGTCGGGTGCGTTAAGATCGAGAAGACGCTTGAGTCGATTATTACGGTTGATAACTCGTCGGTACAAATCATTGAGGTCTGAGGTTGCAAATCGACCACCATCCAACGGCACTAGCGGACGCAAATCGGGCGGCAGAACAGGCAGTGCATTCAACACCATCCACTCCGGACGGTTGCCTGACTTGTCGAACGCTTCCATCAGCTTCAAACGCTTAGAGAGCTTTTTGATTTTTGTCTCAGAGTTCGTCTGGGGAATTTCCTCGCGCAACGTCTCGATCTCACTGCGCAGGTCAAGTTGAATCATCAACTCCTGAATTGCCTCAGCGCCCATCTTGGCCGTGAACTCGTCACCGAATTCTTCCATCGCTTCGAAGTACTGCTCATCATTCAAGAGTTGGCCGTGATCGAGGCTAGATAGGCCTGGATCGGTCACAACATAGGATTCGAAGTAAAGAATACGCTCGATATCACGGAGCGTCATGTCGAGGAGCAAGCCAATGCGCGAAGGCAGCGACTTCAAGAACCAGATGTGCGCAACTGGGCTCGCCAGTTCAATGTGACCCATACGTTCACGACGAACTTTCGCCAACGCAACTTCAACCCCGCATTTCTCACAGATCACACCACGGTGCTTGAGACGCTTGTATTTTCCGCAAAGGCACTCGTAATCCTTTACTGGGCCAAAGATCTTGGCGCAGAAAAGACCATCGCGCTCAGGCTTGAACGTACGGTAGTTAATGGTCTCAGGCTTTTTAACCTCGCCATAAGACCACGAACGAATCATTTCGGGTGAGGCAAGACCAATACGGATCGCATCAAAATCTTCAGTTTTTTCGCGGTTCAACAGGTTTAGTAGATCTTTCACGTGTTCTCTCCCCTCAGAAGCCAGATGACTCGGACTCGAGATCGATATCGATGCCGAGCGAGCGGATTTCTTTGATCAATACATTGAAGGACTCGGGCATTCCCGGATCCATGCTGTGATCACCATCAACAATGTTCTTGTACATCTTGGTTCGACCCGCAACGTCATCTGACTTCACAGTCAGCATTTCTTGCAGGGTGTGTGCGGCACCATAAGCTTCAAGTGCCCACACCTCCATCTCACCAAAGCGCTGACCACCGAACTGTGCCTTACCACCCAGCGGCTGCTGAGTGACGAGGCTATAAGAGCCGGTAGATCGAGCGTGCATCTTGTCATCCACCAAGTGGTTGAGCTTGAGCATGTACATGTAACCAACCGTCACAGGACGGTCGAACTCGTCTCCCGTACGACCATCCCGAAGCGCAAGCTGGCCACTATCAGGTAGGTCCGCCAAACGAAGTAGCGATTTGATGCTATCTTCGCTCGCGCCGTCGAAGACGGGGGTGGCCATTGGAACACCTGGGCGCAAGTTCTGTGCCATGGCTAACAGCTCGTCGTCAGACAAACTATCTATGTTCTCATCGCGACGGCTATCACTGGTGTGCGCGTAGATTTCCTTCAAAAACTCTCGGAGCTTGGCCACTTTGACCTGTTGCTCGAGCATTTCGTTGATCTTCACGCCCAAACCGCGCGACGCCATTCCCAAGTGGGTTTCAAGAATCTGCCCCACGTTCATTCGTGATGGCACACCCAGAGGGTTTAAAACGATATCGACAGGCTCACCATTCTCGTCATAAGGCATGTCCTCAACCGGCATGATCACCGAGATAACACCCTTGTTACCGTGACGGCCAGCCATCTTGTCACCTGGCTGAATGCGACGCTTAACCGCTAGGTAGACCTTCACGATCTTGAGAACGCCGGGGGCGAGGTCGTCGCCGCTCTGGAGCTTCTCTTTCTTCGCTTCGAAACGCTCTTCGAGGAGCTGGTTCTGCTCTTCTAGTAAGCGATGTGCCGATGCGAGCTGGTCGTTTAGTGCAGAGTCAGAGAACTTAAGCTTGAACCATTGGTCACGATCGAGCTCTGCCAGTACATCACCATCGATTTTAGTGCCTTTAGAGAGACCGCCACCGGAGACCGTGGTCTGGCCATTCAATAACTCAGCCAATCGAGCGAAGGTCGCCTCTTCGTAAATTCGGAGCTCTTCTTTGAGATCTTTGCGGTAATCGGCAAGCTGTGACGCTTCGATGTGCTTTGCACGCGCGTCTTTCTCAAGACCGTCGCGAGTGAAGACCTGAACATCGATGACCGTGCCTTTGTAGCTAGACGGAACGCGCAGCGAAGTGTCTTTCACATCAGAGGCTTTCTCGCCAAAGATAGCACGCAAAAGCTTCTCTTCGGGTGTCAGCTGCGTCTCGCCTTTTGGCGTAACCTTGCCAACAAGAATGTCGCCGGCATCCACCTCGGCACCAATGTATACGATGCCGGATTCGTCGAGCTTACCCAACGCACCTTCACCGACATTTGGAATATCAGCTGAGATTTCTTCAGCACCTAACTTAGTATCGCGCGCGATACAGGTCAGCTCCTGAATATGGATTGTTGTAAGGCGATCTTCTTCAACCACACGCTCGGATACGAGAATTGAATCCTCAAAGTTGTATCCGTTCCATGGCATGAACGCGATACGCATGTTTTGACCCAAGGCCAGCTCACCCAAATCTACCGACGGTCCATCAGCGAGAATGTCACCACGTTCGACCAAGTCCCCAGGGCTAACGATTGGACGCTGATTTACGCACGTATTTTGATTAGAGCGCTTGTACTTGGTCAAATTGTAAATATCGACCGGTGACTCGTCCTGACCCACCTCTGTCGGATTTACTCGAACAACAATTCGGCTGGCATCAACAGAATCGACGACACCACCGCGAGTCGCGACCTTGCACACACCTGAATCACGAGCCACGTAACGCTCCATACCCGTACCAACGAGGGGCGCTTGGGTCTTGAGCGTAGGTACAGCTTGGCGCTGCATATTTGAACCCATCAATGCGCGGTTCGCATCATCGTGCTCAAGGAATGGGATCAAGGCAGCTGCGATTGAAACCACCTGCTTCGGCGACACATCCATGAAATCCACTTCAGCCGCAGGCTTCACAGTGAATTCATTCATGTGACGAACGTTAATGAGCTCATCGACAAACTGGTTAGAATCATTCAGCGTCGCAGAGGCCTGTGCAATGACATGATTCGCTTCGTTAATCGCTGAAAGGTATTCGATTTCATCGGTAACGACACCGTCAACTACCTTTCGATACGGCGACTCCAGGAACCCATACTCGTTGGTGCGCGCATAGGCTGCCAATGAGTTGATGAGGCCAATATTTGGACCTTCGGGTGTTTCAATTGGACATACACGACCGTAGTGCGTGGGGTGCACGTCGCGAACCTCGAAGCCCGCACGCTCACGTGTAAGGCCACCTGGACCCAACGCAGAGACACGACGCTTGTGAGTCACTTCCGACAGCGGATTGTTCTGGTCCATGAACTGCGACAACTGGCTTGAACCGAAGAACTCTTTGACCGCAGCCGAAACTGGCTTCGCGTTGATAAGATCTTGCGGCATTAAGCCCTCGCTTTCCGCCATGGAAAGACGCTCTTTAACTGCACGCTCGACACGAACCAAACCTACTCGGAACTGGTTCTCAGCCATTTCACCAACAGAACGGATCCGACGGTTGCCAAGGTGATCGATATCGTCAACCATACCCTGACCGTTACGGATACCAACGAGACACTTCAGCACTGCCACAATGTCTTCTTTATCCAGTGTTCCACTGCCGGTTACATCATCACGACCCAAGCGGCGGTTGAACTTCATACGACCCACACCCGATAAATCGTACCGATCCGCAGAGAAAAACAGATTAGAGAACAAGTTCTCCGCTGACTCTTTTGTCGGTGGCTCACCAGGGCGCATCATACGGTAGATCTCAACCAACGCCTCTAGCTCTGTGCGCGTACTGTCGCCCGCCAAAGTATCCGAGATAAACGGACCGCAATCGATTTCATTGGTGTAAATCGTTTCAATCACTTCGATTTCTTTTTCACGAAGTGTGTTGAGAAGCTCTTCGGTTAGCTCGCCGTTGCACTCGAGCAGCACTTCACCACTCGCCGTGTCGATAACAGGTTTTGCAACACGACGACCTACCAAGTACTCGTCGGGGACCACCAGAGACTCAACACCTGCGTCTTCTAACTGACGGATGTGGCGTGCAGTGATGCGTCGACCGCGCTCAACAAGAACCTTATCGCCAGCCATAATGTCAAAGGCAGCCATATCGCCTTGTAAACGCTTGGGCACGAGGGTCATTGTGGCGAGGTGATCATCGTTAAACTGGAACGTCGTAGTTTCGTAGAACATCTCCAGAATTTCTTCAGACTCGTAGCCCAGTGCACGGAGAAGAACCGTGGCTGGCAATTTACGACGACGGTCGATTCGAGCAAACACCTGATCCTTGGGATCAAACTCGAAGTCGAGCCATGAACCACGGTAAGGGATAATTCGCGCACTGTAGAGCAACTTGCCCGAAGAGTGCGTCTTGCCACGGTCGTGATCGAAGAAAACGCCGGGTGATCGATGCAGCTGCGACACGATAACGCGCTCTGTACCGTTGATAACAAATGTGCCGTTATCGGTCATGAGCGGAATCTCGCCCATGTAAACATCTTGCTCTTTAATGTCTTTGATTGACTTTGAGGATGCTTCCTTATCGTAAATGATAAGGCGCACTTTGACGCGAAGTGCGCAAGCGTAGGTTGCGCCACGCAAAACACATTCTTCAACGTCGAAAACAGGGGTGCCCAGAGAGTAGTCCACATACTCTAGTGCCGCGTTGCCACTGTAACTCACTATGGGGAACACCGAGCGAAAAGCTGCGTGCAGACCGTAGTCGCCGCGCTCATCCAGCGAGGTGTCCGGCTGAGTAAACTTGCGGTAAGAGTCCAGCTGGATGGCCAGCAGGTAGGGGATATCCATAACCTTCGGCATTGATCCGAAATCTTTACGAAGGCGCTTCTTCTCTGTAAACGAGTAAGTCATTGATACTCCTCAACGAATTCCGTTGGTTATCACCAACACGAGTGGCTTAATGCCAATTAACCCGGCTGCTAGAACCGGAAAAAGGCCGGTGCGCATTGCGCACCAGCCCGGACCTGCAAATCTGCAATCCAGTCAGGATTACTTAACCTCGACAGAGCCGCCGGCTTCTTCGATTTGCGACTTGATGTCCTCAGCGTCTTCTTTGCTAACGCCTTCTTTGATCGGTGATGGCGCACCATCAACCAAGCCTTTCGCCTCTTTGAGACCAAGACCAGTGATCGCACGAACTGCCTTGATCACATTTACTTTCTTCTCACCTGCAGACGCGAGGATGACGTCGAATTCAGTTTGCTCAGCTGCTGCCGCCCCACCTGCATCGCCACCCGCTGCTGGCGCTGCTACTGCAACGGCTGCTGCGGCTGAAACGCCAAATTTCTCTTCCATCGCCTCAATCAACGCAACAACATCCATTACGCTCATTTCTGCGATTGCATCAAGGATTTCTTCCTTTGAAATTGCCATGTTTATCTCTCCTAAAATGTGTAGTCGAGCGCTCGCTTACGCGGTTTGCTCTTTTTGATCACGAACCGCTGCCACTGCACGAACGAGCTTGCCTGGTACTTCATTCATCGTACGAACAAGCTTGCCGACAGGCGCTTGCATGACGCTCATCAACGATGCGAGTGCTTGCTCACGTGTTGGCAACTTCGCCAAAACGTCGAGCTGGTCTGCACCCAGCAACTTACCGCTAACGGACAATGCTTTAACTTCGAATTCGCTGTTATCTCTAGCGAAATCTTTAAACAACCGAGCCGCTGCACCTGGGTCTTCCATTGAAAACCCAAAGATGGACGGACCTACTAGTGTGTCGTTGACACATTCGTAGTCAGTGCCTTCAAGTGCACGCTTTGCGAGAGTGTTACGAACAACACGTAACTGAATTTGATTCTCGCGAGCGGTGGCGCGGAGAGCCGTCATGTCATTCGATGCTACGCCGCGGGCGTCAGCAATTACGAGTGACAAAGCACTGGCCGCTGTCTCGTTGACTTCAGCGACGATCGCTTTCTTCTCTTCGAGTCCAATTGCCACGGATCTACTCCTATGGTTTATGCCAAGGCCATAAAATTGCTATGACCACCCTAGGTGAACGTATTCACCATCTGCGTAGGTTGAACAAATACCTGCTTCGTTTAAGGAGACCTCGTCTCCCCCTACGGTCTTTGATAGTCCTGCGTCCTGCTAGGGGCTTCGCCCACACACTCTGCTGAAGACTTCAAAGTGGAATGCCTAGTTGCTGCATCCCATGCCTGCCAAACAGCGACAAGCGAGCCCCGGGCAAGCCCGGAGCCAATTCTGATTCATCAGATATCCATTGCGCTGTGGTCGATGGTGACACCGGGCCCCATGGTTGTCGACAAGGTCACCTTGCGGAAATAAACACCTTTTGCAGCCGCAGGCTTCGCTTTCTTTAGGTCTGCCAATACCGCGACAAGGTTGCCCTCAATCGCCGCCGCATCAAAATTAATTTTACCAATGCCGCCGTGGATTATGCCGTTCTTATCAGTACGGAAACGCATCTGACCCGCTTTCGCATTTTGTACGGCTGCCGCGATATCTGGTGTAACTGTACCCGTCTTTGGGTTAGGCATAAGGCCGCGAGGCCCCAATACCTGGCCAAGCTGACCAACAACACGCATCGCATCAGGAGACGCGATGACCACGTCAAAATCCATCATGCCACCTTTGATCTGATCGGCGAGCTCCTCCATGCCGACCAGGTCTGCGCCAGCCTCTTTGGCCTTCTCAGCATTTTCACCCTGAGTGAATACGGCGACACGAACTACTGATCCTGTACCGTGAGGTAGCGTTGTCGCACCGCGAACACCTTGATCCGACTTTCGCGCATCAACGCCGAGATTCACTGCTACTTCAACAGACTCGTTAAATTTCGCTGTTGCAGTTTCCTTTAAGATTGCAATCGCCTCATCGAGAGGGTAGCTCTTATTTGCGTCAACACGCTCGCGAAACGCTTTTACGCGCTTTGATAACTTAGCCATTCTTAAACCACTCCCTCTGTATCGATGCCCGCCGCGCGCGCACTGCCCGCGATTGTGCGAACCGCTGCGTCCATGTCTGCAGCTGTCAGATCAGGCCACTTCTGCGTTGCAACTTCTTCTAGCTGCGCACGCGTTACCTTACCGACCTTTTCCGTATTGGGACGTCCGGAGCCGCTCTTGATACCTGCGATCTTCTTCAGCAGTACAGAAGCGGGTGGTGTCTTCTTAATGAAGGTAAATGATTTGTCATTGTAGACAGTAATCACAACCGGAATGGGCAGACCTGGCTCAAGACTCTGAGTCTCAGCGTTGAACGCTTTGCAGAATTCCATAATGTTCACACCTTTTTGACCCAATGCGGGACCAACGGGCGGCGAGGGATTTGCCTGACCTGCAGGGATTTGCAGCTTAATATAGCCGTCAATTTTCTTTGCCATGTTTTTTCTCTCCTGGGTTCAAACGCCGTTACAGCAAGCTATGCGGGCTCCCCAATCATTGCCGCTATGCGGCGTTACTTTTGCACCCTAAATCGGTGCTATTGATCAGCCCTTTTCGACCTGACCGAATTCCAACTCTACGGGCGTCGAGCGACCGAAGATCAAAACAGCTACATTCAAGCGGCTTTTTTCATAATTCACACTTTCAACAACACCGTTAAAGTCGTTGAATGGCCCATCGATGACGCGAACCATTTCACCGGGCTCAAAGATAGTCTTTGGCTTAGGCTGATCCACACCAGCCTCGACGCGCTGCAAAATGGCGTTAGCTTCGGCTTCCGTAATCGGCGCAGGCTTATCGGCCTTGCCACCGATAAAACCAAGCACACGCGGCGTGTCTTTCACCAAATGCCAAGAGTCGTCGTCAAGCTCCATCTGAACCAGAACGTACCCCGGGAAGAACTTACGCTCACTCTTGCGCTTCTGCCCACCTTTCATCTCGACCACTTCTTCTGTCGGAACGATGATTTCGCCAAATCGATCCTGCATACCGAAGCGATCGATACGCTCCTTAAGCGCAACTGCCACCTTTTTCTCGTACTGAGAGAAGGCGTGAACTACATACCAACGTAAAGCCATGAATTTCCCTTATCCCAGTAGTCAGCCCAGCAGCAGCGAAGCGAGCCAGCCCAAGAAGCTATCAAGCGCCCAGAAAAATAACCCGCAAACAACAACGAAAATCATCACGATGATGGTTGTTTGCGTCGTCTCCTGGCGTGTCGGCCAGATAACTTTACGGATCTCCGTGCGCGCACCCTTGATCATGGTCCAAACAGAATCACCACGCGCTGTAGTAACAGCAACAGCCATCGCCACACCCGCAATGACCAAAAGCCCTATAACCCGGTACAGCAGGGATTCGTCACTGAAATAGCTATTTCCGTAGATGCCAGCACCAACGAGTAGCGCCACAAACACCCACTTTAGGCTATCGAGCTTGTTGCCCGCAGCTTCACTCATACTTTTATCCTTCAAGAGAGCGACGCGTCACTCTCTTTTTAAATTACGTCGCCACCCCACCGCTTGATGAGAGTGGCAGGCCAGGAGGGAATCGAACCCCCAACCTGCGGATTTGGAATCCGCTGCTCTGCCAATTGAGCTACTGGCCTAACACATCGCAACTGTCGCCACCGCCAAACTGGCAGAGACGACAAAGCCGAACACGTCGGAAAGACGGCTCGGCTTAATATCGAGGCCCGCCGAGGCGGACCTCACAAACTCATCGATTACTCGATGATTTTTGCGACAACACCGGCACCAACAGTTCGGCCACCTTCACGGATAGCAAAACGCAGACCTTCTTCCATCGCAATTGGAGCGATGAGTGTCGCAACGAAGTTCAGGTTGTCACCTGGCATTACCATTTCAACACCTTCAGGAAGCTCAACGGCACCTGTTACGTCCGTTGTACGGAAGTAGAACTGTGGACGGTAGCCCTTGAAGAATGGCGTGTGACGGCCGCCTTCATCTTTTGACAAAACGTAAACTTCAGCTTCGAACTTAGTGTGAGGCTGAACTGAGCCAGGTATTGAGAGAACCTGACCACGCTCAACGTCGTCACGCTTAGTACCACGCAAAAGAACACCCACGTTCTCGCCCGCACGGCCTTGGTCAAGCAGCTTGCGGAACATCTCAACACCAGTACATGTGGTCTTGGTCGTCTCACGGATACCAACGATTTCAACTTCGTCGCCGACGTTGATAACACCACGCTCGACACGACCGGTCACAACCGTACCACGACCTGAAATTGAGAATACGTCCTCAACAGGCATTAGAAATGGCTGATCGATCGCACGCTCTGGCTCTGGGATGTATGAGTCAAGCGTTTCAACAAGCGTCTTAACCGCTGTTGTACCCAGCTCGTTGTCATCCTCACCGTTAAGCGCCATCAACGCTGAACCGCAAATGATGGGCGTATCATCACCGGGGAACTCGTAAGTATCGAGAAGCTCACGGAGCTCCATCTCAACAAGCTCTTTCATCTCTTCGAATTCTTCAGTATCAACACCGCCACAGTCTTCCGCAAGAAGGTCAGCTTTGTTGAGGAAGACTACGATGTATGGAACACCTACCTGACGTGAAAGCAGGATGTGCTCACGTGTCTGGGGCATAGGGCCGTCAGTCGCACCACATACGAGGATAGCGCCGTCCATCTGCGCCGCACCAGTAATCATGTTCTTCACGTAGTCCGCGTGTCCGGGGCAATCTACGTGTGCGTAGTGACGGTCGTTCGACTCGTACTCTACGTGCGAGGTTGCAATCGTGATACCACGCTCACGCTCTTCAGGTGCGTTATCGATACCGTCAAACGCAACCGCCTCGCCACCAAATACTTCCGAACACACACGTGTCAACGCTGCAGTCAGTGTTGTCTTGCCGTGGTCAACGTGCCCAATTGTTCCCACGTTTACGTGGGGTTTATTACGCTCAAATGCTTCTTTAGCCATTGCGACCCTCTCCTGGTCAATTTCGCATTACTTCCCGACGCCAACGCGCCTTACTCAATTAAGCACACTTACCGCTGTGCACCTCACTCAGTATAGGCCGTGGCCTCTACTGCTTTGACCGCCGGAGCGGCCGAACAAACACCCGGAGGCGCCTGCCCAAATTGGAGCTCATAACCGGATTTGAACCGGTGACCTCTTCCTTACCAAGGAAGTGCTCTACCGACTGAGCTATATGAGCAAAAACTCATCGCCGGATTTTGGAGCGGGCAGCGGGGATCGAACCCGCATCATCAGCTTGGAAGGCTGAGGTTCTACCATTGAACTATGCCCGCAGCATTTAACCACCGACGGAGGTCAAACCCCAAAGCCACCCGCCTGACGACGGCTCGTCGACTGAGCGACAGGGCTTATCCGGTTCAGCCCCCACTGTTTTCCTCACAAGACGAACGCGCGGCCCGTCTTTCTACATCCTTGGTGGAGGGGGGTGGATTCGAACCACCGAAGCTCGCGCGTCAGATTTACAGTCTGATCCCTTTGGCCACTCGGGAACCCCTCCAGAAGGGCGCACATTCTCTAGATGTCAAGGAAGGGTGTCAACACTAAATTTTACCCTCAAATTACCATCACTAGGCTTTGTTTCCCTTCGCTTAACTTTTAATCAGAAATTGCGACAACACCCTAGCATGCACCTGAGCAAGCACCCGGGTAAAAGCGCCGCAAACTTAGGACTGGCGAGACGTGATGTGTGACCGTAACGACTCGCTGTTCCCTCAACGAATTTGGGCCTAATTGGGGCCACTGCGTATTGGCAAGTCGTTGGGAAGATGCGGCCTAAGGCGATTTGTTTCACCCTGTAAGTTATTGGCCTATGTGAAGACCCTAACGCAGCCATCCAACCTGAGCTTGTTCACGAAAAAGCTGATTCCGCTTGGCAAGATAAAAGTGACCGAATGAATACACGCTGCGGAGTCGCCCACACGGACGAACCACATCCAAACCCGCATTCTGGAGCACTTGAAATAACGTGAGAAAATGGAGCTGGCGAGAAGACACAAACTAGGTAGTCATATGAATTCAAAATATCGCTATTACTTATTATAGAAGAGGGAGCCGAAGCTCCCCTACTCGGAAACCCTATTTCAAGGCATAAGTATGAATTGTCATTTTGCTGGTCATTGGATCAGTGACAATTTTCTCAAGATTTTGCGAGCCGTCATTCATCATGACGACAATGCTCATAACCACTTTGTCGCCATCACGAGCCCAAACTCCATTCGCATAGCCAGATACTACCTGTCCATTAGCGAAACCCCGACCACTAGCTCTGACACCGCCCGAGTTTCGAGTGGCGTCATAGGTCAAGTCATAACTCGCATAAACCTTGCCGTAAGCCCCCATGTCACCCTGCGCTGAGATAGTCGTCTCGTCTTCATGAAAGTGAATTGACGTAACTTCCATAGTAGACACAGGCTGACGTAATTCCAGATTAAGATGATTACCGTGGTCGTCGGCCGATGCTTGGCTCATCGCAAACATCATACCTACTGCAAATAAAAACTTTTTCATAATGACTTCTCCCTTAAATCAGCTTTCGGCGGCCGGTAGGTTATTGAACATTGTTTCAAAAACGAAAGAACTAGTGCCCTCACACGATACGAGCTTGTCCATAGATTCTTGGATGTCTGGATTCTCAGCTACGAAAGCACCATAGTTTTGTGCCGCATGAGCCCTGGCATCAAAGGAGTACCAGTAATAGTTCATAACAAAATCAAAATCTTCTGCACCCGTGAAGCCCATATAGGGCACGTGGTAAGCAATACCTAATCCCTTAAACCCAGCGTCCTTCATTTTTGCCACATTTTCTCTTTCTTGCGCCGCGACTTGTTCAAGCGTCACATCTTCATTGAGGGTGCATCGAGAGAACTGGGTTGGTCGTTTCGCATCACGAAGATCTGCCTCCATTGGAATACGCGCAACCAGATTAAAAAATGTGGAAATGGTGTTGCGGCACGTTCCTGCGGCGCCTCCAGTGACTACCTCCGCGGCATTTTCATAGTTTTTGGCGAATGAGCCCCACTCGTCATACATGGCTTTTCCGTTTGGCCATGTTCCCCAAGTGATGTAATCGTAATCCACCTCTCCAGCGTGCATTGGAGTCATAATCGCTTGTGTGTACTGAGTCCCCTCTCTCTTTGAGAATTCGCCGTATGCCTTACTCTGTGCTTTGACATCAGCCATGGTCTTGCCCTCATTGAGAGAGCAGTAAAAAAACTCTGATCGCATGTCCCCCATATCTTGAGCGACAGCAGTCGCGGATGCTATCGATATAACGCCACCAACCAGTGAAGATAAAATACCTACTCTCATTTTTTTTCCCCTATTTTGTAATTAGAAAACCGCGATTAAAGAGCGGCCAAAAATCACTCTACGCCGGCGAAAATGGGGTTTCAATAAATCAAAAGGTAAGCCAACCGATAAGTGACAAATGCGACTTGGACTCATTTTAGAGGGCGGTTTTCAAACCTACGAATTAGGAACTGTTACCACCCACTAACGTATCTCGCAGGTAACTACTGCTATCGGATCAATGCACCCCATGTGGAGGCGTTAGCTTAGACAACCGTCACATCTAAACAGACCACAGCACGGTATAATTTGATCTAAATGGCAGAGGTAGCTTTTTTTGTTTGTAGCGTCTGTGCTAGGTCAAAGTCAGCTCTTCACTTCCCAATATCTAACCGCGACATGCTTCGTAATAATGTCGATATCCCACATTACGAAATTGACAACCCCCTGATTGGTTGCATCCGTGAAATAAGATTTCGCTTTCGATCCTTCACGAATAAAAGTGCCCATATGTGGTGTGCTAATAAGTGTTCCATCTTCAAGGAATGTCCGCGCCTCACCTACGACACGACCACGTGAACGCTCAGCGTCAACATATGTAAACGTGTGTGATGCGAATACAGAGCCGTACCCCTCAACTTTTCCCTCAAAGTCAAAAGAAACGGAGTCTGACTCGATAGTCATACGAGCGATTGTTAACTCGCCTACACCATGTGGGTTTTCCATACTTTTCCTCGTTGAATTGCTGAAAAAAGTATAATGGCACGCCATCTAACAATCAGTCGAGATGGCTTTGCTTTTCGAAGGTATCTGGCAGGTAACTACTGCTATCGGATCAATGCGATAGCCCCCCCTGGGGGCTTTTGATTTGGGTCAAGTGTAAGACAAACCTCTCAACCATCGTCTCGTGAGAGGAGAATCATCCTTATTATCGCTTTGAAGAAGTACCCATAAACAACCGTAAGTATGGCAACTGCCGCAGCCGGCCCTAAGGCGCTCATGTCGGAAATGTTGCCCGCGATAATTACGAAGCCATACAACGCTCCAAGCCAACCACTGATAACTGCGCCCTCCGAAGCCGCCTCAAGTCGCTGGTTCGACAAATAGCTCCCCGTGGAACTGATACCAAAGCAAAGTGCGCCTCCTATCACAATTATGCAAGACGCTAGGTCAATGAACCCCGGTAGATTTTCCAAAACGGCAAACCACGTAAGCGCGCAAAATATAATGACGCCGAGCAATACGTTAATTTTCATTTGTTACCCTCACTGAATATCTAAAGAATGCGGATCCGCTTCGCTAACCTACATTAATCCTTGTCGACTAATCACCCTCTAATGTATCTGGCAGGTAACTACTGCTATCGGATAAATGCGATAGCCCCCCAGGGGGGATTTTGGGGGGCCCCAGGTAAAAAAACAGCCCACGAAAGGTTTTATAAAGATTTTTTGTTGGGGAGTATTTTGGAGAGTATAAAAATAAAAATACCTATAAACCTTTGATTTATATAGATATTTTATAAATAAAATGGAGCTGGCGAGAGGAATCGAACCCCCGACCGCCTGATTACAAATCAGATGCTCTACCTACTGAGCTACGCCAGCTAGACGTTGAGACGGCCCCGCCATCTCGAAGGGCGCACATGATCGTCAAGAGGACGCCCTAGGTCAAGCCCCAATTAACCAAAAAATAAGACCATCAAAAACGAGATCGCTAACAAGCTCACCGTCCACGCCGAGATCAATTAGCGTGGGTGCTGCGCCACCCGCAAGATACAGCGGACAGTGCGGATATCGCAATGAGACCTCTCTGACCGCACCAACAATCGTGAGCCATGCACCAGACACTACACAACCCCCCGTATCAGTCCCCGGGTCTAGGGTTGCCGGCGGCTCTGACGAGAAGTGTATTTTATCGGTGTTTTTGACAAGCGCATCGCAGGCTAATTTGGGTCCGGGCAATATGAATCCGCCGACATGGCAATTATTCTCCAAGACATCGATCGTACACGCCGTGCCCACGTCAACCACAATACCCTTTTCTTGACCGCGGAATTTAAGCGCCAGTAAGGCCAGCCAACGATCAACACCAAGCGAGGAGGGATTAGCGTAAGCATTGCGGACCCCTGCAAAAGAAGCGGTGCTCTCGGCAAAGGCTACATTATCCAGACCGCACTGAGTTAGAACGTCAGTTAACTCGCGCACAAAACTTTCACCTCTTACGCAGGAGACAGCCACTTGCCGTTTTGATACATGAACAAGCGACTCAAGCCACGATGCCAATTGACTCAAATCGCCTCTACCCTCGTCCGCGACCTTGCCAGACTCTCGCAATTGCCACTTGATGGCTGTGTTACCGATATCGATAAGAATTGTCACTGTTTCACTACCCGACTCACTTCAAACTCACTGATTAGCATGCGAAACCTTGCACCCAAACGATACCTCCTTTCTGCGACACTAACGGCATCACCCGCCATTAGAAACAACGTCCGCCGGACCCACGTGCCCAAGGCTGACCTCGCCCGCATAGAACGTCTCTACCCTGCCACCGCAGTCGACCTGCAATCCACCATCAGCGGCGATCCCCCTCGCAATGCCTGTAACTTGCGCGCCAGCGGCCTGAGAAACAGTCACCTCCTGCTCGAGCAAAAGGTCGCGCGTAGACCAGTGGTTAGTCAACAGAGCAGAAATCTCTAAGTCCTTGAGTTCCGAGACGACTTTAATCGCTGCCATCACGGCTATCGCGACACGCTCTGACGATATCGGCTCATCGAGTACACTTTGCAGCGAGGTAACGGGACGACCTAACAACGCCTGACTAGGATGGCTGGCTACGTTAACGCCAACCCCGACAACAAGCGCCATGACATCATCTTCTAGGGCCTTAGTTTCCAACAGCAATCCGCCACACTTTTTCCCATCGAGATAAAGGTCATTCGGCCATTTGAGCTGGATCGAAATTCCTAATACAGATTCTATCTCTCTTGCTATCTCGACACCGAAGGCTAGTGGCAAGAGCGCGACCACCGAAAGCGACAATGACGTATGAAAACAATACGACAGGTAAAGATTGCCCGAAGGCGGACTCTGCCACACACCGCCACGTCGCCCCACCCCCGCAGTCTGCTGGCGCGCAATCAGAAAATGAGAAGCGGACTGCCTCGCGTTTGATAAGAGCCTCGCATTGGTTGATGGGATGCTGTCGACCACCTCGACAGTAAAAGCCGCGCCTCTTTCTCCGTGCGCAAACCGCGCAGCAAACTGTCGCCGTAACACCTCACCATCCAAAATCATTGCTGGCGCCGCCACAAGGGTCTTAGGTAACAAGGAAAAAGGTGCATAGTCAAAATCTAAACTCAATCCCTGAAGACGGATCCTGAAAACGTATCGAACAGATAACCGACGTCGGCCTGACAAGGCTAAGAGCTTCACCGCTCACAAAATTGTCGGTTAGGCGTATGATTCACCCAATACTAGGGATGTGTTCGGTCAATGATATATCGTTTACAACGTTTCAAAGAAGTAGAGTAACTATGTACCAAACGCTTCGCACCTTATCTGCTTGCTTGGCCATTTTCTTGGGCTCCGCTCTCATCGGACAGTTATGGCTTGTCGCACTCAGTGCAACAAGCTTGGGTAACGCAGCACATGGACTTGTTTATTTACTGCTCGCGTTGGGCCTGGTGGGCAACCAGCGTCTGAGCCTAGCCTTGACCGCTCTAACCTGCTCTCCCGTCTTGCTCGGGACGCCTACGATTGGCGGGGCCACTGTCATAGTAGCTGGGCAGTATCTTCTCTGCGGACTGTGCCTTTACTTATTCATCATTCATCCAAGGCACCGACTACCGGAGGTGGCGTGATTAGTAAGGTTGTAGATAGTCCTATCGGGCGTCTTCAGTTGCTCGCCACCGAGTCAGCGCTATGTGGTCTAAACTGGAGCCATCAACACGCAACTCCGCCAAACGGTAATGGTGCGCGTCAGCCTGACGAACGATCACGAATCCTTGATCGCGCGATAGAAGAGTTGCAGCTTTATTTCGAGGGAAAACTGCAGGAATTTTCGGTCCCTTGTGCGCCAGAAGGTACTTTTTTTCAGCAACAGGTGTGGGCGGTGCTGGGAACGATAGAGTGGGGTAAAACCCTTAGCTATAAAACGGTAGCAAATGCACTAAACAAGCCCTCCGCCGCGCGCGCAGTCGGCACTGCAATCGGCAAAAACCCACTACCCATTTTCATACCCTGTCACAGAGTCGTTGGCAGTAACGGCTCGCTTACCGGATTCTCCGGTGGCATAGATATCAAGCGAGAGCTACTCGCGCTCGAAAATAAGCAGCTCGCCTTCTCGACTATCTGACCGCTTTTAAACGCGTGTATGGAAGTTTAGGCATCAATATCAGGGACGATTTCATCTTTTAGGAATTCGATTGCGTCGCGCAGTCGGAGCTTTTCGCGTTTGAGTCGCCTGATATAAAGTTGGTCAGCCAGCGGCTGTAATTGCAAATCAATGAGCTCATCGTCTAATGCTCGGTGCCGATCTTTCATTATCGACAATCGCATCTGAGCAGACATCGGCTCATTGGCAGCCGGATGGTCGGTATCAACGATCATGCGCATGCTCCCCTCAGCACAACACATCTTGATCGAAATTGTACCTATTCAGATACTGAAGCGTTAATGCTCAGTAAAGATTATTTTCGCAAAATCGATTGTGGGGTCGGCTGCCGCCACAAAAGATTGTGCAAGGAGGGAATCGCGCTGATTGTATAGAATCTGCCCCCCTGCGCTGTCGGTTACCGAGCCTCCCGCGGCGCGAACTAACGCATCACCCGCTGCGACGTCCCACTCACTGCAGGGAGAGGTGCGTGGATAGACGTCCGCATTACCAGACACGACATCACAGAACTTTACAGCACTGCCCGAGTTAACGCGTTTAACGTCAGTAAACGTGGTAGACAAGCTACTTATCAACGCCTCTACGCGTTTCGGTGAATGGCGATGGCTGGCCAGCATAACAATAGGATCAGGTGAGGTGTAGTGACTGGTTTGCAGGACTCGACCAGAAAGACCCCTGCGCTCCTTGAAGATCGCGGCTCCATTCCCGACCACACCGACCCAATGCTCTTCTAGGCAGGGAACCGAGATAATACCGAGCTCCGACTTGCCATCAATGATGAGGGCAACGTTGATCGTGAATTCATCCGTCTTCTCAATAAATTCCTTTGTACCGTCCAGCGGATCAACGACCCAGCACGCGTTCCATGCACGTCGCAAGGCTATTTCTTTGGCCTCAGACTCCTCCGAGAGAACAGGAAGTCCGACTGCCATGGACTTCAAGCGACCTGTTATCAAATGGTGGAGCGCAGTGTCCGCCTCCGTGAGCGGCGTCGCATCTCCTTTCTTTACCACATCCAACTTGTCGGCTTTTCTGTAATACTCTCGTGCAATGGCCGACGCCTCATCCAGCATAGTTAAGAGTTCAATAAGCAGCGTTTGCTGCGTCATACCGCAGGACGTTAGTAGGGTTTCGAGCTGATTATTAGAATTTTGTTCAGACCACCACATAGATTTTTTTTTGCTATTAACAGAGGGGAAGGTTAACACCTGATGATCGAGCATGGAGTGACAGACCCGCGGCCGGGCAAAAATGTTCCACGGGTAGATTGGACAAAAGTTAACCACGTCCTACTTGATATGGATGGCACGCTGCTCGATCTCGCGTTCGACAATGACTTTTGGGGCCACCAAATTCATGCGCACTACGCCGCGTTGAACAACGTCAGTTACGAAGAGGTGGTAGCGAGGTTCGAGCCGGTTTTTCGGTCTGTCGAAGGCTCTCTGAAATGGTATTCAACGGACTATTGGAGCGAACAATATGGTTTCGATATCATCGCCCTATCGCAACAGTTCAAAACCCAAATCCGCTGGCTGGATCACGCTAAACAATTTCTCATAGACTTACGCGACCGCAGCATTAGAACCACGATCCTGACCAATGCACACCCTAACATTGTCGAACTCAAACATTCCGTGACTGGTATTCGAGACTTTGTGGATGACGTTATTAGTAGTCATGAGGTCGGGTATGCCAAGGAGCACCCGTTATTTTGGGAAGGCGCTTTTGCAATGACCGGACTGTCAGGAGCTGATATCTCAGAGGGCCGTGCGCTATTTTTCGACGACTCCCTGCCCGTTCTTAACGCCGCGATCACAGCCGGAATTCACTACTCGGTTATGATATGCGCCCCTGACAGCACGCGCCCAACGAAAATGCCGAATACGCGATACGCCGTTACAAGTTTTGCAGATATGTTGCCACGAACAACCGTGGGTACGATCGGCTGATGGAGCGTCTCAGAGTTGACAAGTGGCTTTGGGCAGCTCGCTTTTACAAAACACGTTCAATCGCCAAGGCGGCTATCGAAGGCGGCAAGGTTCATCTAAAGGGGCAACGGGTGAAGGTCTCTCGAGAAATAACAGTGGGGGAGCACCTGACCATTAAACAGGGCTGGGATGAAAAAGAAGTCGTTATAAAAGCGCTAAGCGATCAACGTGGACCGGCGCCGATGGCTCAAAACCTATACGAGGAGACGCCTGAGAGCATGAAACGACGCGAGCGTGAAGCGCAAGCGCGAAAAGCGGCAGGAGGTGCAACGGCACGTCCGACCCAAAAGCCCGGTAAACATGAGCGAAAGGCGCTTGAGAAGCTTCGAAAGCAGTTCGATCTTTAACCCCACACGCCTCTTGTCAACGCGCTGCAAACAGGCCAGAAGGCGCGTCCAAAGCCGTATTATCAATAACTCCCGGCAAGCATTTTTGACCGTATTTTTTGTCGCCTCGGCTTTCTGGCGTGACTAAAAATACACGGGGCTGTCACTCTTTAATCAGCCTCCTCAAATTGTCGTTTGGCAGAGAGCTCGCCCGCCGTAACGCGATTACGGCCCGAGGTTTTACTCTCGTAAAGCACATCATCGGCTGCCTGCAAGAGCTGATCGAACTCGATGTCCCAGTCTGGCACACAGGACACCACACCAATGGATACGGTAACAAATTCGGCGGTTAGTGACTTTTCATGAGGGATTTCAAGATTCTGAACACCCTCTGGTACCTATTCTGCCATCTCGAGTGCGGCGGTGAGTTTCATCGATGGGAAGAACATGGCGAACTCCTCGCCACCCATTCGAGCCGCGAACTCCCCGGCACGATTAGTCATCTCAAGCTTGACGGTCGCAATCCGCTGTAAAACTTGATCGCCCGCGGGGTGCCCGTAGTTGTCGTTATAGGTCTTGAAGTGATCAACATCGAGGACGATTAACGAAACCGGTAACTGCGCGCGCTTCATCCTTCCAAGCTCGTCATTGATGATGATGTTCACACCACGTCGGTTGCGCAGACCTGTCATTTCATCGATCGTAGCCTGCTCCGCCAACTGCTTTCGAGCATCTTGTAGCTGCAAGTTTCGCGTCTTTAGGCTGTCGGTCAAGGACGACAAATCTTTACTAATAGCCGCCCTCTCAAGACTGGTCTCTACCATCTCGGATAACGACTTACTCATCCACTCACAAGTAATAATGAGCAACGCCATTAACGCCACTAACAAAAGCGCGAAACCGGCGTTAAACGGCCGTTGGTCGACGTTCCAAGCCAGCCAAATAGCGATCACCCCAAGCGAGAAGGCGAGCTGCGCAAGAAAGGCACCTCTTATGATCACCGACACCGAAATGTTGACAACCGAGATGATCGCTACGCACATGACGCACAGATAAAAAATCAAATCGGACGGGTAAGCGTCTAGGGCAATGACCGTTGCGGACCAAACGATTCCGGTTACTACCGAATACGAAACGAGCTCGTTGAGTACTGTGGGTCGCTGTGTGAAATTACGATTGGTTAGAAGTGTGTGATGAATCCGCCTTGACCACCAGAGGTGAAAGGCAAGTAAAGAGATAGCCCAGCTGAAAAGGTACTCCGTTTCAACAGCGTAAAATGCGGCAGCACCCAAACTCAGGATACCCAGAAGCTGTGTTCCAACACCTGCATAGCGAGCACCGCGCAACAGCACCTCGAGTTTGGCGGACACAATCTGATTATCTGGTATGCGATGTTGGTACAACACTGGCAAAACTACCCTTGCACTCTCAACACAGGTTCTTGATTATGCAAAACTTGGTCGCTCGGGCCTATATATCGTTCACGTCAGGTAAAGGTAAGTAAACATGCTGAGGTTCGCCTGGGCGATCTCCCTTGCTACGCTACTTGTGCTGGCCTTAAGACTCACACTCCTTGATGCAAGAAATCAAACAATGTCCTGCGCCCAACTTGAACTTACCTTTGAGTCGGAGGATTTCAAGGAGGCTCTTCCTGACGATCCAGTGCTTATCATAGGCAACCAAAGGGTTCGGTACTGGAATGCCCACGTGACATCCCAAAAAGTAGCGTCGGTAGTGCAGCGATCATCGACAGGCCTAAACCCCGATCTTATTAATCATTGTTTCACCCGAGTAGTCGGCTTCTATCAGCCCTCGTTGGTGATCATTCCTGTCGACACGGCGTTTGCTGTAAACGCCGATGAATCAAAGCTTTTAGAGGCGCTGCAGGGAATTATCGACCAACGCTCTGAGTACTCGTTGGACTTTGAATTGTGGGTTATCGCCCCTATAACGTCTCCAAGGTACGCGTTAACAGACGAAGCAAAGCTGGAGGCGTTGCGAATGCATGGCGCTGAATGGGCATCAGATAAGGTCAACGTTTTATGGCTCGATCTGCAAAACAATTTCGCAACACAGTCAGAACGGGCGGACAGCAAACTGTTTTGGCCTGACGGCAACACCCTGAACGAGGCCGGCTATCAAAGGTTGACTGACGCCCTCATAACGATTTCAAATAGGCGTAAATAATAATTTACAGGTATAGTGTCAAGATGAATTTTGATCAACTACCAAAGGAAGCGCCAAACACACCGATTTTAGATCAGGTCGACATGGCGCCCGGGGCGATCTCCGATCTGACCAGTGACGAACTCCTCCAACTCGCCAACGAATTGCGTGAGTTCTTGCTTTATTCCGTATCCACAACAGGCGGCCATTTCGGCGCAGGTTTAGGCGTGGTCGAACTAACCATCGCGCTGCACCACGTTTTTAATACTCCCGATGATCGAATCGTATGGGATGTTGGTCACCAATGTTATCCGCATAAAGTATTGACAGGACGCCGGCAACGCATGAATTCAATGCGCCAAAAAGGCGGCTTGAGTGGCTTCCCAAAGCGGAGTGAAAGTGAGTTCGACACCTTTGGTGTAGGGCACTCATCAACCAGCATCTCAGCAGCAATGGGTATGGCGCTTGCAGCGAGACAGCAAGGCATTGATCGCAAGGTGGTAGGCGTTATCGGCGATGGTGCGATAACGGGTGGCATGGCCTTTGAGGCACTTGCTCATGCAGGTCACGAGCGCCCAAACATGCTGCTAATTCTAAACGACAACCAAATGTCGATTGGGCACAATACAGGCGGTCTTGCAAGTTACTTCGCGAGAATATGGGCGACACAAACCTACCTCACTCTTCGTGAGACGTCTAAGAAGTTGCTCGAGCACGTCAAGCCTGCTTGGGATCTCGCCAAGCGCACTGAAGAGCACATGAAGGGCATGGTGGCGCCAGGGACACTGTTTGAAGAGCTAGGCTGGCACTATATTGGACCCTTGGATGGGCACGACCTTCCCTCGCTGGTCGAGGTGCTCAAACGAGTTTCATCGCTCAGTGGACCCCAGTTACTCCATATTCGCACCATCAAAGGTAAGGGCTTTACACCCGCAGAGGAAGACCCTATTGGCTACCACGCACTGGGTAAGATTGAACCCAAAAAGGACAGTGTCACACACGCCGTCCCGCCCGCACCAAAGCCTCCAAAGTATCAGGACGTTTTCGGACAGTGGCTTTGCGACACAGCTGCGGTAGACCCGCGACTCGCCGGGATCACTCCTGCGATGTGCGAGGGTTCCGGAATGATCGATTTTGCTCAGCAATATCCCGACCGTTATTTTGACGTAGCTATTGCGGAGCAACATGCAGTCACACTTGCCGCCGGAATGGCCTGCGATGGTGTTAAGCCGGTCGTCGCCATTTATTCGACCTTCTTACAACGCGGATACGACCAATTAATACACGACGTAGCGTTGCAAAACTTGGATGTGACTTTCGCTATCGACCGTGCGGGTCTTGTTGGCCAAGACGGCGCCACACACCATGGTGCTTTTGATCTTAGCTACATGCGGTGCATCCCGAACATGATCATCGCAGCACCCAGTAACGAAAACGACTGCAGGCAGTTGTTAGTCAGTGCTTACAATCATCCTGGCCCCGCCGCTGTAAGATATCCGCGAGGAGAAGGCGTCGGCGTAAGAATTGAGCCTGAACTGAAAGGGCTCGAGATAGGCAAAGGCGAAGTCGTCCGCCATGGATCAGGCACTGCCATAGTGAACTTCGGCGTATTGCTCACGCAAGCAGTAAAAGCAGGGGACATACTCAACGCAACAGTTGCCGATATGCGTTGGGTTAAGCCTCTCGATAGAGACTTACTGGATGCGCTCGCTGCCTCACACGATGTATTAATTACCGTTGAAGAAAATGCACTCGCCGGTGGTGCGGGTAGCGCTGTCGCAGAGTATTTCTCGGAGCAGGGCATAAGTTGCGAGGTGCGTCATGTTGCTATCAATGATCGCTTCATTGATCACGCTGGGCAGAGCGAAACTCGCGCCGACGCGGGGCTCACCTCGGACGATATTCTAGCCAAAGCCTCTGCCGCTTCGGGTAGAATTCATGCCCAAGCAACAGCGGTAGCATCATGAGCGAGATGAAGAGTGAAAACGCCAGCCAGGGCGCAAACGAGAAGAAGAAACTCAGCGAACAAATCGAAGCGTTAACGGCAATCGTTCGAAAACTGGAAGACCCAACGATCGAGCTAGAAGATGCTCTTGCGGTCTATGAAGACGGTGTAAAAATAGCTAAAGCGGCACAAACCGCACTCGAAGACGCTGAACAGCGGATTGAGACTGTTTCAGCAACCCTCTCGTCTCCCTGACACCTCGACTACAAACCCCGAAATATGGCGCTGTCATCTGACATAGTGTGTAGCGATCCCGACCTAAAAGCGGCCGTGATCTATGCACTTGAAAACCCGGGTAAACAATTGAGAAGTCGATTATGCAGAGAGACTGCTGCGATGGTCGGCGGCAAACCGTTAGCGAGCGCGAGCCACATAGGTGATGCGATTGAGTGCCTGCATACTTATTCGCTTATTCATGACGATCTACCCGCGATGGATGATGATGAGCTTCGCAGAGGCAAACCAACCGTTCACAAAGCCTTTAACGAAGCCACGGCTATATTGGTTGGCGATGGCTTGCAGGCTTTCGCCTTCGAGCGAGTAAGCGAGACCCAGGATCTATCTGACACTCAGAAAATTCGCTTGATAAAGCTGCTCAGTAAGGCAGTTGGCTTTGATGGCATGGTGGGTGGTCAAGCAATGGATATCGCTGCAGAAGGCAAATTTCTCGACGTTTCTGCGCTCAAAGAAGTTCACCTCAGAAAGACCGGCGCCCTTATAGAGGCCTCGGTACTTGCCGGCGCCATTTGTGCAAATGCGACGGAGACTCAAACAACGGCTTTACATCAATTCTCGAGGAATATTGGGCTCGCGTTTCAGGTGATGGATGATGTTCTCGACGTAACCGCGTCGTCAGAGATACTAGGCAAAACGGCAGGGAAGGATATTGCTGCAGAAAAATCGACCTATGTCGCATGCATGGGCGTAGACGCTGCGCGCGAGTATGCGAACGACCTTCTCGAGGAGGCACTTGCCGTACTGATACCTTTTGGAGCGTCGGCCGATTCGTTAATTTCATTGAGCCAGCTGCTCGTACATCGAAACAGCTAGGGTTGCGCGTCAAATCGACGCTAGTGCATAGAGAAGATAACTACCCACCACCACAGGGACTGCGAGCAAAGCGGCAACCACATCATCCAACATGACGCCAAGCCCGCCTTTAACCTTGCTATCGACCCACCCCACAGGCCAAGGCTTAACAATATCGAAAAGCCGGAAGCCGCCAAAACTCATGAGCAATAGCAGGCTGAGGTCAACCGCGCCGCGAAGGCATAAGTCGAGTAGCAAAACGACCAGACATTGACCCACCACCTCATCAATCACAATCAAACTAGCGTCATGTTGTTCAAGCGACGACTCAATTGTATTAGAGGCCCACACCCCCACGAGAAACAAAACTGTGACAGCAAAAAATCCGAGCCACATGGGAAAATAAAGTAACCCATAGGCAAGAGGTAAAGCAGCCAAACTACCCACCGTACCCGGTGCCACGGGAGAGAGCCCTGACCCGAGGAAGGTGGCTACAATCGTGGAAAGCCTAGGTTTCTCAGTGGAAGTGGTCATAACCATCCCGTTTTGTCATTCGGTCGCAAACAACCCCCTCGCCAGCCTCGACCACACCAATGATGGTGCACCCATCAGGCAGAGGATTAGATGCGGAAAGCGTAAAGAGCAACTCAAAGTCTTCGCCACCGCCTAAGGCCAGCTCTATGGCACGCTCTCTACCTATACTAGATACAAGCGCATCAGATAGTGGAAGCGTTGTGCTATCTATGACCAACTTGCATCCGCTAGCATCGGCAATGTGTGCAGCATCTGCCAGGAGACCGTCGGAGACGTCAATGCAGCTTGACGCCTGCCCTATCAGCCTTGTACCCAGACTAATTCTCGATGTTGGCCGGCTAAACCTCGACAACAGGAATTCCTGATCCTCAAAATCGATATCCACGTCTCGCTCCTTACCCTGCAACATCGATAGGCCAAACGCCGAGTCTCCCAAACTCCCGCTCACACACACGAGATCACCCACACGAGCGCCTGATCGCAGCAATTTCTGGCCTGCTGGACACTGCCCCATCACAGTGACTGTAATACAAAGAAGTCCGCGTGTTGTATCTCCACCGATTAGTGGAAGATCAAAGGCACCGCTTGCAGCCGCGAGCCCCTGAGAAAAACCGTGCAACCACAGCGTATCGTTCTCAGGCAGGGAAATCGCCAGGGTCATACCTAGCGGGCTCGCCCCCATGGCCGCAAGGTCGCTCGCCGCGGCAGAAACCGCCTTGTAGGCAATATCCTCAGGGAATAAGTCATCGGGAAAATGTACGCCCGCGATCGACGTATCGGTAGAAACAATAAGCTCATAGCCGTTATCAACGCGAAGCGCTGCTCCATCATCACCCACTGATAAGAGGACGTTGTCGCCGGCACCAAGCGACGAGAAATATTGTGTGATGATGGAGAACTCGCTCATAGCTGAAGCATTTGTTCCCGAAGATTTCCGCAACAAACACAATACAACTGAGGCTCAACTCTCAGCGAGCTCATGTGGTCTGAGCGACAGTCCCACCTGATCAAGCACACCGTTGATATAGCGGAAGGAGTCGGTTGCGCCAAACTTCTTAGCAAGCGAAACGGTCTCATTTAAGGTCACTTTCGCCGGCACGTCGATGCGTTCCAACAGCTCAAATGTGCCAAGGCGTAACAAGTTACGCTCAATACAATCGAGAACATCTAGCTCCCGATCAAGATGGGGAAGGAATAACGCGTCCAATGCTTCTGCACGCTGCGTTATACCCACCAATAACTCGTTAAAGTACTCCGTATCGACGTTACTGAAGTCGTTGTCAGTGCGAAACTCTGCCTCGATAGAAGAGGGTGGCGCTCCCGTCATTGACCATTGGTAGAGCGCTTGAACACAAAAATGCCGCGCGCGTCGTCGCTGTGCGGCAAGAACATTAATGGTTGTCATTAGCTGTTAAGTGCACCGAGTAAACTGACCATCTCAAGTGCGCTGGTAGCAGCTTCGGCACCCTTATTACCCGCCTTAGTGCCAGATCGCTCTATTGCTTGTTCAATCGAGTCAACCGTCAGAACACCAAAGGCAATAGGTACACCTGAGTCGAGTGACACTTGCGCAATACCCTTAGTGCACTCGCCAGCTACGTGCTCAAAGTGCGGTGTTCCACCACGAATTACCGCGCCGAGGGCAATGATCGCATCCACATCACCACGCTTGGCCACTGCTTGGCATACGAGTGGGATTTCAAAAGCACCCGGTGCTCGGACAATATGGAGCTGATCTTCACTTACACCATGTCGCTTGAGCGTATCGATTGCTCCCTCAAGTAGGTGCTCAACAACAAAGCTGTTCCAGCGACCCACGACTAACGCAAACCTTCCTGATACGCCGTGAAGCTGGCCTTCCGTAGTTGCAATTGATTGTAATGCCATTTCTTTTCTCCTCTTCACGCGCTGTGCGCGGGCTTATGGCTCTATGAACTCAACGACTTCGAGCCCGAAGCCTTCGAGTGCATTGTACTTCACTGGTGGTCCCATGAGGCGGATTTTACCGACACCTAAGTCACGCAGAATTTGCGCACCCATACCCACCTGCGAGTAACCCACTGAGCGCTGCTGGGAATCATCTAACGTTTCGCGACCTAAAACCGCGTCCACTTGCGTTAAGAGCTCTGCATCCGTCGCTTCTTTATTAATCAAGACAACGACACCTCTACCCTCCTCACGGACACGAGCCAAGCTGGCTTGAATCGACCATGAGGAGCGTTCCGGTGCCGGTATCGACATCAAGTCCCGCAAGGTGCATATTGTATGCACACGCACAACCGTGGGGCTATCTGCTAAAATGTCTCCCGTGCTCAAGGCCATGTGGATATGCCCTTGGGTACTCTCTTGATAGACTGAAAGCAAAAACTCACCGTTAGCAGTTTGTACTAACCCGCTTCGAATCAAATCAACGGTACGTGAGTGATTTAGCCGGTAGTCAACAAGGTCTGTTACTCGTCCAACCGTTAACTCATGCTTATCTGCAAATTCGACCAAGGCCTCGGCATTAGCCATTTCACCTTGAGCGTCTAATACCTCAGCAAATATCGCGGCGGGCGTGAGACCAGCCAGTGAAGCGAGATCAACACCGGCTTCAGCGGCACCGGTTCGAATTAGAACTCCACCCCTGAGGGTCGCAACGGGAAAGATATGTCCAGGTTGCACTAGATCAGAGGGCTTTGCCTCAGGCGCTACTGCCACTCTTACAGTGCGCGCTCTGTCGGCTGCAGAAATACCCGTATCAATTCCTGTACTGGCTTCGATAGAGAGCTTCACTGCACCCGATGTTGCGGGGTCGACCATCGGTGGCAAGTTGAGCTGCTCACAACGCTCCTCAGTCAGCGCTAAGCTTACCAAACCACGTGCTTGTCGCGCCAAAAAGGTAACGTCATCGGCCTCGCAATACTCTGCCGCCATGGCAACGACACCTGTCTGCTCCCCATCGCTTTGGTCTAGCACCAATAAGACTTTTCGACCTCGTCTGAACTCGCTGATCAACTGTTCAGCAGATGCTGGTAGAACTGAATCAATCACTGCGATACCCCGCATTTCTGAGGGTGTCTAGGGTAACGCCATTGCTGGTTGGCACAACACCAGATTGGAGCAAACGCTCTAAATATCGCGCGATGATGTCTACCTCGAGATTAACCTCGGTTCCCACCACATACTGACTGAAGACCGTCTCATCCCATGTTTGAGGAATAATGTTCAAGTCAAAGCGTGCTCCATTCACGGAGTTAACGGTCAAGCTAGTACCGTCGATACAAATACTGCCCTTCTGGGCTATGTATTTCGCAAGGCCAGAAGGCGCCTCGATGGTGACCCGCCAGGACCGCGCATCACGCGTTAAAGCGACTACCTTACCCAAACCATCAACGTGACCACTCACCAAGTGCCCGCCGAGTGCCGTTGTAGGCGTGAGTGACTTTTCGAGATTTACAGCGCTACCAACCTTAATCCCCTTCAGCGACGTTAGAGATAGCGTCTCGTTAGACACATCTGCCCAATAGCCGTCGCCCGGAAGCTCAGTCACGGTTAAACAGACGCCGTTCGTGGCAATGCTGTCACCTAACTGGACGTCTGCAAGGGGGAGCTTGCCCGTCTTTATCCTGAGTTTGACATCGCCGTCCTTAGGCTCGATGGCGGCCACCTCACCCAGGGCTTGAATGATTCCCGTAAACATAATTGTCTCTCTCAATATTGCTTTATCGAAGCAGGGGCTTAGGTGTCTTCTGCCGCGCGGAGGGTAATACGCAAATCACCACCAATCAGGTCGTAACTCGTTATTGCGTATCTTGGGGCATCACTAAGACTTTTAAAGACCGCAGTATGCGCTGGTCTCGCATCGGCCCCCAGCATCGTAGGCGCCATGTAGATCAACCATTGATCAACGAGGCCCTCCCGCTCCAGAGCCCCTACCAGCGTGGGACCTGCCTCGATAAGAATTTCATTGGCGCCCTCAGCGCCTAGCGCCCTCAGCACAGCTTTGAGATCGACACCGCTCTCAGCGCTGGGTACCTGAATGTGACTAACCTTATTTGACATTGTTACAGCCGGTGACACACCCGTACGTGTAAAGAGATAGGTGGTTGTCTCACCACTTACCACTTTTGCATCAGGCGTAACCACTGCCGACGAATCCACGACTGCACGAGGTGTCGGACGCGCTAGCGCACGCTGCCAGTCAGCATCCGACAGTCGATTTACACATTGTCGCAGCGTCAGCGCGCAATCATCGGCCTCAACCGTTCCACGTCCCGTGAGAATTACATCGCTCTCCGCGCGCCAAGCTTGCACGTCCTCTCGAGCAGCCGAACCTGTTATCCACTGACTCTCGCCAGAAGCCATAGCCGTTCGTCCGTCTGCAGACATCGCCATTTTTACAGTGACTCTACCCCAACCCCGCGCCAGGCGCAGGAAGAAACCTCTTAACTCATCCCCTGCTTCGGCCTCGAGAACACCTGTCATCACTTCGATTCCAGCAGCCTGAAGGCGCGCAATGCCTTTACCGGCCACCCGCGGATCAGGGTCAATGCAAGCGATTACCACGCGCGACATTTCGGCGCTGATTAGCGCCTCAACACAGGGACCCGTATGCCCTGTGTGTGCACAGGGCTCTAAGGTAACGTAGGCAGTCGCACCCTTTGCATCATCGATTTGGGAAAGCGCGTGAACTTCGGCGTGCTGCTGACCTGTGGGATGCGTGAATCCAGACGCCAGAAGCTGATCGTCTCTTACAAGCACACATCCAACAGCGGGGTTGGGCGCGGACCACACGCGGGCCTTGCGACCCACTTTGATCGCCTCCTGCATCCACGCTTCATCTGAACGCACCACGTTCTAACTCAGCTCTGAGGATCCGCTTCGAGAAAGGCAATCGCGTCGCGAAACTCCGAAAGATCCTCGAAACTTCGGTAAACTGACGCGAACCGAACGTAAGCGACTTGGTCAAGACGCTTTAGCGCTTCCATCACAAGCTCGCCAACGGCGCGCGAGTCAATTTCTCGCTCGCCTGTCGCTCTCAAACGGTTTTTTATCTGTCCCAACTCGCTCTCGACTGCTTCCACAGCAACGGGACGCTTCTCGAGTGCTCGCTGCAGACCAGCGCGCAACTTCTCTTCATCAAAAGGTTCACGACTACCGTCTTGCTTAATGACGCGAGGCATAACGAGTTCAGCCGCCTCATACGTGGTGAATCGCTCACGGCAATTGACGCACTCGCGGCGACGACGAACCTGCCCCCCATCAGCCACCAATCTCGAATCGATGACTTTTGTATCATCGGCTCCACAAAATGGACAAAACATCGCTCTTAAACCCTCTTAGCATCATTTTTATGGCGTTTTGCAGGATTCAGTCGGCGTAGACCGGGAAGCGCGCACAAAGTGTTTTAACCTTTTCGCGCACGGCATCAATGACTGACTCAGGGTCGCTAGACTCCAAGCCCTCAAGCACGTCACAAATCCAGTGGGTCATTGTCCGAGTCTCCTCATCACCAAACCCACGTGTGGTTATGGCAGGTGTCCCCAAACGTAAGCCCGAGGTAACAAAGGGCGACCGCGGGTCGTTGGGTACGGCATTTTTGTTAACCGTAATGTAAGCGCGCCCGAGCGCGGCATCTGCATCTTTCCCGGTATATTCTTTGTCTCTCAAATCAAGCAACATCAAGTGGTTGTCGGTGCCACCCGACACAAGACTGAAGCCCCGACTGGTGAATGTCTCCGCCATCACCTTGGCATTTCGAACTACTTGCTTTTGATAGTCGACGAACGCAGGGTCCATTGCTTCTTTGAAGGCGACCGCCTTTGCCGCGATCGCGTGCATCAGTGGGCCACCCTGAGCACCGGGGAAGATCGCTGAATTCAACTTCTTATGTAACTCTTCGTTTTCTCGCGCCAAGATCAGGCCTGAGCGCGGACCACGTAATGTTTTGTGAGTCGTTGTCGTAACAACGTCAGCGTGTGGAATGGGGCTTGGGTATACACCCGCCGCAACCAGACCAGCAACGTGGGCCATGTCAACGAGTAAGTACGCACCTACTGCATCAGCAATCTCACGGAACTTTGACCAATCCATGATGCGGCTGTAAGCACTGAAGCCACCAATGATGAGCTTGGGCTCGTGCTCAATCGCCATAGCCATCAGCTGGTCGTAGTCGATCTCACCCGTTGCATTATCAATGCCATACTGAACCGCATTGTAGATCTTGCCTGAGAAGTTAACCCCGGCGCCGTGGGTCAAGTGACCACCGTCTGCAAGGCTCATTCCCATTACCGTATCACCGGGCTGCAACAACGCGTGGAACACCGCAATGTTTGCGCTTGATCCAGAGTGTGGTTGTACATTGGCATAGGCAGCACCGAAGAGCGCCTTCGCACGCTCAATCGCCAAAACTTCCGCGCGATCGACGAATTCACAGCCGCCGTAGTAGCGCTTGCCCGGGTAGCCCTCTGCGTACTTGTTAGTGAGAACGCTACCCTGTGCCTCAAGGACCCTTGGGCTCGCGTAGTTCTCCGAAGCAATTAACTCGATATGCTCTTCCTGACGCTGCGTCTCTAGCGTCATCGCGTCCCACAGCTCGCTGTCAAACGATGAGATATTTTGTGAAGATGAGTAACCGTGACCGGAGGGCGTCTTCGCAGCCTGATTCATGGGGTGTTCTCCTAAGAAAATGTGCACGACAGAGAGCGCGCAAACGGACGATGTGGGGATAATAGCGCAGCTAACCACAGCATGCAGTGGAATCCGCAGTTTTACCCAGAGTTGCCAATCTTATATTGACCGTTTTGTCATATTACTATCATAAAAACGTAATATAAGTCTTGGATCATCACGGCCCTGTCAGAAGGAGCAAAAATAGTGCGGATCAGTATTTTTGGTAGCGGCTACGTTGGGTTGGTGCAAGCGGCCGTGTTTGCAGATGTAGGTCATCGCGTTATTTGCATGGATATTGACGAGGCGCGTGTCCAACGCCTTCGAGCAGGCGAGGTGCCCTTTTTCGAGCCCGGTCTCAGCAGTATGGTGCTGCAGGCAGTGGACGAGGGATTGCTGACTTTCACCAGTGATACCCGAACCGCTGTTCAAGAAAGCGAATTTTTGTTCATTTGTGTTGGCACGCCCTCGGGCGACGATGGCAGTGCTGACATGCGCTACGTGATGAGCGTCGCGGACGGCATTGCCGAGCACACGAACGGACGCAAAGTCGTTGTTAACAAATCGACTGTGCCTGTGGGTACAGCGGATGCCGTGACGGCGCGTATTCAAGCAGGCCTTGAAACTCACGGACACAGCCACTCCTTCGAGGTCTGCTCTAACCCAGAGTTTTTAAAGGAAGGCTCCGCAGTCAGTGACGCGAAAAGCCCCGACCGAATTATTGTCGGGGCGCGGTCAGAAGACACAAAAGCTGACTTCAAACGCATGTATGCAGCATTTAACCGCAACCGCGACAAGTTGATGTTTATGGACCCGCGCAGTGCTGAGCTTACAAAATACGCAGCGAATGCGATGCTCGCCACCAAGATCAGCTTCATTAACGAGATCGCCAACATCGCTGAAACAGTTGGTGCTGACATCGAATTGGTAAGACAGGGCATCGGCTCAGACCCAAGAATTGGCTATCAATTTATTTACCCTGGTGCCGGCTATGGAGGCTCCTGCTTCCCTAAAGACGTGAGGGCACTCAAGCACCTGGCACAATCTGAAGGGTGCCATGCCTCCATTTTGACTGCGGTCCACGACACGAATCAGCGACAAAAGAACAAGCTCGCTGAGCGCGTGATGCAGCGGCTAGGCGCCAACCTTGAAGGCAAAACGATTGCAGTCTGGGGTTTGGCATTCAAACCCAACACAGACGATATGCGTGAAGCGCCAAGCCGCTTCTTACTGGAAAACATCTGGTCCTGCGGTGGCCAGGTGCGTGCCTTTGACCCAGAGGCAATGGAAGCCTGCCGCGCTATCTACGGAGATCGCGACGATATGACCTATGTGGACTCTAAGGAGGAGGCTTTAAAGGGTGCAGACTGTCTAGTAGTCTGCACCGAATGGCGCACCTTTTGGTCACCCGATTTCGACGAAATTAAAAGTGCGCTAAGTGAGCCAGTGATTGTGGATGGCCGTAATCTCTACGATCCCAATTATCTTGCCAGCATAGGCATTGAATATTATGGAATTGGCCGCGGGCTATCGGTAGTTAAGTATTGAAGACTCTCAAAGTAGGCTGGCGCGAGTGGGTTGAATTGCCTGAGCTGGCCATTGGCCCCATCAAAGCCAAGGTGGACACGGGTGCACGTACCAGTGCGTTGCACGCGATCGATCTAGAGATCACTGAACGAGACGGTCAGTCGTGGGTCGCCTTCAGATATGAACATGAAGATGGCTCACTAGGTACCCGCAACGAGGCTCCCGTGGAGGAGTTTCGTGAAGTAACGAATTCAGGGGGCCAAAGCGAATTACGGCCCGTCATCAAGACACCCCTTAAGCTCGGGGGTGTTTACAAGCTTATCGAGCTAACGCTAACGCAGCGCGACAACATGGCTTATCGAATGCTTGTTGGCCGCACTACCCTATCTACCGACTTTATCGTGGCGCCCGCCGAAAGCTTCCTGCTGGGCGGCGATGAATCAAATTCCGGAAACCCCGAATGAAAATAGCGATTTTATCTCGCAATCCTGACCTTTATAGCACGAGCCGCCTTTTCGAGGAGGCCGAGCGCAAAGCGCATGATTGCCGAGTCATCGACACACTAAAGTGCTCGATCGACATCACAACGGCAAACCCCGCTATTTGGTACAAAGGTGAGAAGCTCGAGCGCCAGGACGCAATTGTTCCTCGCATAGGTGCCTCAATTACTGATTACGGAACCGCCGTTATTCGTCAATTTGAGATGATGGACACCTACAGCCTCGTGGGCTCCATACCGCTAGGGCGATCACGGTCTAAACTTCGAGCACTGCAACTGCTCGCGCGCAAGGGGCTAGGCATGCCCGCCACCGGATTCGCCCACGACGTTCACAACACGCGACAGCTGATTAAGTTGGTTGGGGGAGCGCCTGTTGTTGTGAAGCTCCTAGAGGGAACACAAGGTCGTGGCGTTGTCCTTGCGGAGACGGGAAAAGCAGCAGAGTCAGTTATTGATGCGTTTACCGAGCTGAAAGCAGACTTCCTCGTTCAGGAATTTATCAAGGAGGCGGGCGGTAGCGACGTCAGATGTTTCGTCATTGGTAATCGCGTTGTTGCCGCTATGGAACGCGTGTCACTCCCTGGCGAATTTCGATCAAACTTGCATCGCGGCGGTAGCGCTCAACTGACGAAATTGACACCCACCGAACGACGGACGGCGGTCAAAGCGGCTCAAACCATGGGGCTCGATGTCGCGGGCGTTGACCTCATTCGATCGAGTCGAGGACCGTTGGTACTTGAGGTCAACTCGTCTCCAGGGCTTCGAGGTATTGAAGAAGCAACCGGTGTTAATGTTGCAGGGAAAATCATTAAGTACATTGAAGATAATGTGGACTCGGCAAAGTCTCGAAGAAAAGACAAAGGCTAAAGCATTTGCATAGGCGGCGTATTCGCAGGTCCAAACACTGCACACTAATTCTGCTCTAGCTCGCGTTTGTGTATTTCTAGTTGGTCAACGTCAAGCTTTAACAACGAGACAGAGAGATACGCCGACTGCAGCGGCAACTACCGTCGGCAACATGAGTTGTATTCTTTGCCTCATGTACTGCAACACCTGACCCTTCGAACAACGGCAACGTGTCTATCTAGGTCTTAGCTACGGACTGTAATAAAACCGCATCCACACTCCCAAGGTTGAGTAACGATCTTTCTAGTCAACAAGGAGAAACGTCGAGTCGTCCGTTGCTTTTCTGCAAAAATCCGCCTGTCGCAGTCTGACTTGGCTATGAACTTGGAGGTAGAATTAACGTTTCCCAGCAATCAGCTCAGTCAACACAAGGTTTGATACATGAGTGACAACAAGCACGGCAAGAGTGGTCAGTACGTCTACTCGATGAATCGCGTCAGCAAGGTGGTACCCCCAAAACGCGAAATCTTAAAAGACATCTCGCTCTCATTTTTCCCCGGCGCAAAAATTGGTGTTTTAGGTCTGAATGGGGCCGGTAAGTCAACGCTACTTAAAATCATGGCGGGCATAGACACTGATATTCAGGGCGAAGCACGGCCACAGGCCGGCATCAAGATTGGCTACCTCGCTCAGGAGCCGCAACTGAATCCAGAAAAAGACGTACGTGGAAATGTTGAAGAAGGACTCGCCGAAGCGATCGATGCGCTGGCGGGACTCGACAAAATCTACGCGGCTTATGCAGAGCCCGATGCAGATTTCGACGCCTTAGCTAAAGAGCAGGCGCGTCTAGAAGACATTATTCAAGCCACAGATGCACACAACCTCGAGACTCGCCTCAATGTTGCAGCTGATGCGCTCAGGTTGCCACCATGGGACGCCGATGTTACCAACCTGTCGGGCGGTGAGCAGCGCCGTGTTGCACTCGCAAGGCTATTACTCAGCGAGCCCGACATGCTGCTCTTAGACGAGCCGACCAACCACTTGGACGCTGAATCGGTGGGCTGGTTGGAGAGGTTTCTTGAAGGTTTCACGGGCACGGTGGTCGCCATTACCCACGACCGCTATTTCCTCGACAACGCAGCGGGCTGGATCTTAGAACTCGACCGCGGTCGCGGCATTCCCTATGAAGGCAACTACTCCACCTGGTTGGAAGCGAAAGATCAGCGCTTGGCGCAAGAGCAACGCCAAGAAGCATCTCGACAAAAAGCCATCAAGGCTGAGCTTGAGTGGGTAAGATCAAACCCGAAAGGTCGGCAGGCAAAAAACAAAGCCCGCCTTGCCCGGTTTGATGAACTGAACTCGCAAGATTTTCAGATACGTAACGAAACCAACGAAATCTATATCCCACCGGGCCCGCGCTTAGGAGATAAGGTCATCGAGGTAGAGGGTCTGAGAAAGGTCTTCGGCGATCGCCTCCTTTTTGAGGATGTGTCGTTTACCGTTCCCAAGGGCGCCATCGTAGGCATCGTCGGCGCGAACGGCATGGGTAAGTCGACCCTTTTCCGAATGCTGATGGGGTATGAGCAGCCCGATGGTGGTTCGGTGACGGTTGGTGAAACGGTACAACTAGGATACGTCGATCAGTCCCGCGATGATCTCGACGGGTCTAAAACAGTTTGGGAGGAAGTGTCTGACGGTCTCGACATTATCCGCATCGGTACCTACGAGGTACCTTCTCGCTCGTATATCGGTCGATTCAATTTCAAAGGCTCCGACCAACAAAAGTTTGTAAAGGACTTGTCAGGTGGTGAGCGAAACCGATTGCACCTTGCCAAGCTGCTAAAGCAAGGCGCCAACGTACTGCTTCTTGATGAACCGACCAACGACCTTGACGTCGAGACACTTCGCGCCCTTGAAGACGCTATACAGGCCTTCCCCGGCTCGGCCATGGTGATCTCGCACGATCGCTGGTTCCTTGATCGTATTGCTACGCACATTCTCGCTTACGAGGATGACGGCTCCATTGTCTTCCACGAGGGCAACTACAGCGAGTACGAAGAAGATCGCCGCGCGCGACTAGGAAGAGACGCTGACGTTCCGAGCCGCGTGAAGCACCGGAAGTTGATGTAGCTAACGAATTAGAGCGCAGAAAGGCCGACCAACGCAGTGGGTCAATAACCGATCAACTCTATAAGCGGCCTCATCTAGAGCACACGGCGTTCGGCAGGTGGCTCCCTGTAGAGGTTCGGCTCTTTTGTTGCCAATTACACCCGCCGTCCTCGACGATCTGGGCGCTGAATCGTCCATAATTGCAAGGCCTCGGGGTGATCAGAGCCTCTATCTAATCGAGGCCTGCACTCAGTCAAAGAGTGCAATGGCCTCGTCAAGCCGTGATACCGGCTGAACCTGAATGCCTGGAATCTTGGTTCGCGGCGAGTTGCCTTTTGGAACAATGGCACGCTTAAAGCCGTGCTTCGCCGCCTCTGCAATACGCTCTTGCCCACTTGTCACAGGACGGATTTCACCAGTGAGACCCACTTCGCCAAAGACGACAAGGTCTTTCGGAAGCACCATGTTACGCAAACTCGAAACCACAGCAAGTAGAAGTGATAAGTCACCACTGGTCTCTGCAATGCGAACCCCACCCACAACGTTGGCAAAGACATCTTGGTCACCTACATGCAAACCCACGTGCCGATGAAGAACCGCGAGCAGCATTGCCAGCCGGTTCTGTTCAAAGCCCACCGCAACACGACGAGGATTGCCCAAATTACTGGCATCTACCAGTGCCTGAATCTCCACCAACAGCGGACGCGTACCCTCCCAAACGACTACGACCACAGTGCCGGGCGCAGGCGTCTCAGCTCGCTCCAAGAAGATCGCTGAAGGATTTAGCACTTCCTTGAGACCGACATCGGTCATGGCAAATACGCCAAGCTCATTCACCGCACCAAAGCGATTTTTCTGACCTCGGAGGGTCCGGTAGCGAGAATCTTGCTCACCCTCAAGCAGTACTGAGCAGTCAATCATATGTTCCAGTACTTTGGGTCCTGCAAGGCTACCGTCTTTTGTGACATGGCCCACCAAAATCAATACGGTCCCCGTTTGCTTAGCGTAGCGCGTCAGTAAGGCTGCGCAATCCCTTACTTGCGCAACGCTTCCCGGCGCTGAAGTCAAAGCATCGCTATGAATCACCTGAATAGAGTCAACCACCAAGACTTTAGGCTTGTGTTTGTCGGCGGCTACGAGAATTTCATTAACATCGGTCTCTGCCATGAGCTGCAACGCATCGGTTTCCAGCCCCAAACGCTTAGCGCGCATGGCAACCTGCTGAGGAGACTCCTCACCGGTAACGTAAAGTGCCTGCGCTTGCGCCGCAAGTTTGCACAGGGTTTGAAGCAACAGCGTGCTCTTGCCAGCGCCGGGATGGCCCCCAATCAAAATAGCGGAGCCCGGGACAAAGCCACCTCCCAAGACCCGGTCAAGCTCAGCAAAGCCAGAACTGAATCGTGGAAGATCAATAAGATCAATTTCTGAAAGCTTCTGCACCTTAGCTGTTGTGCCGGCGAACCCGCCGCGAGACTTCGGACTCGTCACCGCACTCGCACTTGAGAGTCGAACTTCTGAGAGCGTATTCCACGCCTGACAGGCCGAGCATTGGCCTTGCCACTTGCTATAGTCAGCACCACAATCATTACAGACAAAGGCTGTCTTAGTTTTTGCCATAGATCGCTCCGACGGGGGTGCCGAGACACCCCGAAACCGCTATGCTACCAGACCAAGAGCCACAGCTAACATCCATGTCCAACTCACGATTCATCCCTGAACGTTATTGTACGTTCTCTGCTCAACTAGCGGCCACAATTGGTCTTGAGGAAGCCGTCCTACTACAGGGTTTAAGTCGTCAGTTGGACGACAGTCGCGCGCAAAGTACCACCATATCGATTCCCTCACTGGCGTCGGAGTTCCCTTTTTGGGATGAGATAAAGCTGAAACAGCTGCTTCAGCGCCTCGTCGACCTGGGAATCATTTCTGCAACGCCAACATCCGACCCCGCCATCTGGTCAACAGACTGGGAGCAGACACGCGAAGACCTCAAGCGAGATCACGCACAGGCATGGCGCCCGAGTGAGCACGTGATTGATCTACTGAACTTGAACCATGGATTAACGCGCGATTACATCCTGTCTCAGCTGAAGACTTTCGATCGCTCAGGCGACCCCAAGGGTTATGACAGTCGTTTCAGACAGCACGTTTTATCTGAGTGGCGGCACAGTCAAAGGCACCCGGCTTTTGCTATTAAAGAACCGCCAAAATTCGATAATCAATGGCAACCCAGTGGGGACGCGCAGGAAATTCTTGCGCGCGCCGAGATACCCGTCTCGTTTTACGACAGCGTAAGGCCCGAGTTCATTCTCTATTGGAAAGAGCGTGGCGGTGCACCGAAGGATGTAAACAGTAAGTTCATACAGTTTGTTCGCCAGCGCTGGGTCCGCCACGAAAACAGTATTCAGCACAGCACACTACCTGAACGACTAAGCCCACAGTGGCGACCCAATGCAGCCGTATATGAAACACTGTTATTGTCGGGAATTAGTCAGGATTACGCAGATTCTGTACTCAGCGAATTTGTTGTTTATTGGGTGGATAGCAACGAGGTGCATACCTCGTGGAACGCAAAGTTTTTGCAGCATGTAAAATACCAATGGCAACGCCATCAGGAGCAGACAAGTGGCAGATCAACACCAGGCGGCAGAACTAGCCCAACAGATCGCACGAAAGACCGCAGCATCTCCGACGACCTCAGCGACACCAGCTGGGCAGGCTAATACCGACACTTCGGAAGAAGCGACTCTGGATAGCGGGTTGGTCGAAGCGATCAACCAAGTGTTTGCGCTATTTCGGCTGAACTACCACAACCAGTATTACGCCGCCTGGTCGGACGCGCAGCAGTTGGGCCAGGTGAAGCGGCTATGGCTAGAAGCGCTGGGGCATTTTTCAAGCGAGTTAATTCTCATGGGCGCGAGGCGTGCGATTGAGGGTAGCGATTATCTTCCCACCTTAAACCGTATGCTTTCGAGCTGCTCTGAGGCGCTCGGCGAGCTCGGTTTACCTACAGCAAATGCCGCGTACGAAGAGGCTTGTCTGGCGCCCAGCCCAAAGGCAGAAGCAAGCTGGACTCACCCCATTGCTTATCTCGCTGGGCGCGATACCGGGTGGTATTTCCTGGCGAACCATGCTCGCAATGAAGCATGGCCGGCGTTTCAAGTGCACTATAACCAGTGGCTGCGGCAAGCGCTTGCGGGAGAGACGTTGACGATTCCGGAGCGCAAAACAATCGACGCGCCACGCGAGGAGAACGCCATGTCAACTGTTCAAAGAAAAGAAGCGCTTTACGCGCTCAAAGAGCAACTAGGCTTTTAACCGAGGGTTCCGTTAAAAGCCCTGCTCAGTCAGGTACCGCTCTAGCGACAGGCGCTCTGCATCCAGTGCCTCGATCAGACCTGGAGCCTGCTCCAGCTCACCTGCCGCCATTGCGAATTGCAACAACTTAGCAATCTCCGAGAGTTGACCGGCTTGAGCGTTACCACAGGTCCCCTTCAGACGGTGTGCCAAGGCGCGAATTGGTTCCGGCTGTTGCTCGCTCTGAATGGATTTTAACTGCTCGATATCACCCAAAATTTCAGCCCGAAACTTCGCAAGAATTATTTTTACGAGGCCATCGTCACCACCGAGCATCACTCGCAGCGCGTTGAGATCAATGGGCGGATCTTCGCTAGGCACCGTAGTGCTCATAATCGTTCCTCGCTAGGTTTTCAAATCGTGTGAACTGCCCTTGGAAAGACAAACGACAGGTACCTATCGGCCCATTACGCTGCTTACCAATAATGATTTCGGCCACGCCCTTATCGGGAGAGTCCTCGTTGTACACCTCATCGCGGTAGATAAACATAATGACATCAGCATCCTGCTCAATCGCACCCGATTCACGAAGATCTGAATTCACAGGGCGTTTATTCGGTCGTTGCTCTAGCGATCGATTGAGCTGTGACAAGGCAACCACCGGAACCTTAAATTCCTTAGCGATGGCTTTCAAACTCCGCGAGATCTCAGAAATCTCTGCTGTTCGACCCTCGTTAGCACCTGCGACCCGCATCAGCTGGAGATAGTCGACCATGATCATACCCAGAGACCCCTGTTCACGGACTAACTTTCTGACACGCGATCGAAGTTCAGTCGGGGTCAGCGCCGGTGTGTCGTCGATGAACACCTGGGTGCCTTTTAGCTTCTCTGTTGCGCTAGCAAGTTTCGGCCAATCGTCTTGCTCGAGCTTACCGGTTCGCACACGTGACTGATCAATACGCCCCAAAGACGACAGCATACGAATCACCAGTTGCTCAGCGGGCATCTCCATTGAAAAAACCATGAGCGGACGCTCGCTCACCAACGCCGCATTCTCGATAAGGTTCATTGCAAACGAGGTTTTTCCCATCGATGGACGTCCAGCAACTATGACGAGGTCTGAAGGTTGTAAGCCGGAGGTCATTCGATCCAAGTCGATAAAGCCGGTGGTCAATCCGGTGATATCACCACCCGTGTTGTACAGCTCTTCGATGCGATCGATAGCACCTTTCAGCAGCCCTTCCATATCCCGGGGGCCACCCGCTTTCTGACCACTTTCTGAAATCTGCATGATGAGGCGCTCAGCCTCGTCAACGAGCTCCTCAGCACTGCGCCCCTCTGGATTAAAGCCTGCCGAGGCGATGTTTTGCGCGGCGTTGATAAGCTGTCTGAGCACAGAGCGCTCTCGCACAGCGTTAGCATACGCTCGGACATTAGAAGCGGTCGGGGTTTGCTCGGCGAGTTCCGCGAGGTACGTGTGACCACCTGCGGCGTCTAGTTCGCCCGTTGCGAGCAAACGATCAGATACGGTGACAACATCAACCGGCTCGCCACGATCAACAAGTAAAGCAATTTGGCGGAAGATGGCCCTGTGCTCGGGACGATAAAAATCGGCGGCCGCGACAACTTCGGCAACGCCGTCCCAACTATCGGACGAGATCAGAAGAGCGCCTATGACAGAGCGCTCTGCTTCTACAGACTGTGGCTGTAGCTTTAGCTTGGCAACATCCCAATCGGGATTTGATGCTGTCTCCATATCAACTCATTACCGATCATATCGTGTTGATCTCACCGAGCCTTTCTCGGCGGTACAGCATGCCACAGTTCAGAACTGTGGCGTAAGAGACATTCGTTACTCAGCAACGATTGCAATATTTGCTGTTGTCGCTACCTCAGCATGGAGCTGGATCATTATCTCGTACTCACCCAGTTCACGAATCGCACCATCTGGTAGGCGTACTTCAGACTTGTCGGTTTCACAACCGGCAGCCGTCAATGCCTCGGCAATATCACGAGTACCAATCGAACCAAAGAGCTTACCCTCTTCACCAGCGGTTGATGCGATTTGCAGCTGATCCAAAGCCTGAATCCCCTCAGCACGCTTTTGTGCCGCATCAAGCGTCGCAGCTGCGGCGGCTTCAAGCTCCGCACGACGCGCCTCGAACTTCTCGACGTTCTCAGGTGTGGCAGGTACTGCTTTGCCCTGCGGGATAAGGAAGTTACGGCCATAGCCTGGCTTCACATCAACACGGTCACCCAGTCCACCCAAGCTACCTACGTTATCGAGCAGAATTACTTCCATCGTTTTTTCCCTCTCATTTGAGCACGCTGTGCCCAACCTTCTCTAAACTCATTTCGCCTTTGCTCGACGCCCTAAGTCAAGGAAAGCGTCTAGCAAAACCGCTAATAACACGCCGACTTTCAATCCATCGACGATAATCCACAGCACGTAGCCGACTGCCAGAAACGTGCCACCGAACTGTTGCCGCTTTGCAATATGGTGGAACAATGCAAAACCAGCCAGGGTCACGGGAATTCCCGCCAGCGCAGACCAAGCTGCAGCCTCACTGTCATTAAGGGCTCCCAACATAGCAACGAGCACCAAAATGGCTGTTAAAACACCGGGCAATCTAAACGCCCTGAACTCCTCGCCAAATGCACCCGGCTTGAAGAGCACTGCCTGCCAATACCGTCCTAGCAACAAACTCAAGGACGCTATCAGCGCATTTCCGGTTGCCATCAAACCCGCAACCTGAGTCGTTGTGGGTCGAAAGGCATTCAGCGACTCACCCGATTCGGGGGACTCTGCCTGAAGCGCAGCAATCCACGTATCCAGCATCGATAACATGGCCTCTAGAAAGGCCGTGTTAAACGTCAGCAACGCTAGGCCACCAACTGCCGATACCGGAACAATGGCCAGCAATGCAAGCGACAGACTTAAGGTCTGCGCGAGCACCATCGCACCCACGAACACGGTACCCAGTAAAAAACCGGTTCCGTAGTCTCCGCTTACCCAGCCCACCAAGAGAGCAGGCAACAGAGACCATAACGCCACCCAGCCGCCATCGCGCAATCCTTGCACCATGGTGACCAGCGCTATCGCCGCAGCACTGATCGGCGCGGCGAACACAAACACTGAGCCCAGAACGGCTACCGCTAGCGCTTGCCAGCGGCCACGCATAATGAATTCAGCGAGGCCGCGCATCACTTTCTTACTGGTGAGCGTCCGTGTAAGGCAAAAGAGCTAGGTAACGAGCGCGCTTGATAGCTGTCGCCAACTGACGCTGATACTTCGCTTTAGTGCCTGTGATACGGCTAGGTACGATCTTGCCAGTCTCACTGATGTACTGCTTGAGAACTTCCAAATCTTTATAGTCGATTTCCTTAACGCCTTCGGCGGTGAAACGACAAAACTTTCTACGTCGGAAAAAACGTGACATCGATTACTCCTCCCCTTCGTCATCAGTTTCGGCAGACGCTTCTTCAGTCGCCTCGTCAGAAGCTGCTTCATTAGCTGCTTCGGCTTCAGCTGATTTTGCTTCTGCTGCCTGACGTTCTTGATAACGTGACTTGCGCTCACGGTCCTCGTTCTCGGACTTCATAATCAGAGACTCTTCAGTCACTGATTCGTCCCGACGAATAACAAGGTTACGAATAACCGCATCGTTGTAGCGGAAGGTAGTTGTCAGCTCTTCCATGGCCTCATTGCTGGCCTCAACGTTCATCAAGACGTAGTGAGCCTTGTGAATCTTGTTGATGTGGTAAGCAAGCTGACGTCGACCCCAATCTTCGAGACGGTGAACTTGCCCGCCATCCTTGGTGATCACATTGGTGTACCGCTCGATCATACCCGGTACTTGTTCCGACTGATCCGGATGGACCATAAAGACGATTTCGTAGTGTCGCACTAACGATCTCTCCCTTCGGTTGTAGCTGCCTGACTAGCAGTGCAGCAAGGAGTTAAGGCTCAGAGAGCCCGGCTAATTGTGAGGCGCGGAGTCTACAGAGACCCAAACAAGAATGCAATTACCCGCTGCGACGTTGGCGAACGACTTCAAACAAGCATATTCCCGTTGCCACGGAGACATTTAGACTCGACACATCACCCGCCATCGGCAACTTAACCAAAAAATCGCAAGCGTCAGTCGTCAGGCGTCGCATACCGGGGCCTTCTGCCCCCATTACCAAGGCTGTGGGCATCGACAAATCTTGATCATACAACAACGTTTCAGCATCGCCGGTGGTACCAACAATCCAGATGCCCAGTTCCTTCAGCAAATTCAGCGTCCTCACCAGATTAGTAACACGGACAAGCGGAATCACATCGGCGGCTCCGCTGGCGACCTTTCGAGCAACAGCGTTTAGCTCTGCGCTGTTGTCTTTCGGTACGATGACTGCCGCTACACCCGCAGCATCTGCAGATCTAAGGCAGGCACCGAGATTGTGAGGATCGGTCACACCGTCGAGCACAAGGACAAGTGGACAGGCTATACCCCTAAGGTAGCCAGGGAGTTCGCGCTCACCTATATCACCATCACCCTGTAGCGGCTTTATAACCGCAACAACACCCTGATGGCGCTCTGATATCATCGCGTCTAGCGTTGCTTTAGAGCTCCTTTCTACCGCGACACCTTGATTTTGAGCGAGTGACAATAGCCCCTGAATCCGCTTGTCATTGCGGTCAGATTGGATTGATAACGAGATGATCCGCTCAGGCGAGCGTCGTAACAGAACGTCTACAGCGTGGATTCCGTAGGCAGTTTCAGACACTAGCCTCGCCCCCGACCCTTTGGCGCGCCTTTAGTCTTGGAGGTCTTTTTGGACCCTCTTGCCTTAGGCTTAGCGGCCTTTACTTTTGGCTTAGTCGCTGTGGCTTTTAATGTCTTAGTGTTTAGCCCTTTTGCCTTAGAGGACTTCTTATCTGATGAGTCCCTGCTCGAAGACCTTCTCTCACCGGAGCGAACCGACTTCGATCGCCTCGAAGGTGGGGTATCGGAGGCACTTGACTGTCGTCGCATGGACGTCTTATTGCCTCGACGGCCGGCGCCCGGCGTTACTTCGCCGACAATTTCGAGGTCAATCTTCCGGTCATCAAGATCGACTCGCGCTACCTGCACCCGGACAGCGTCTCCCAATTGATAGGTTTTTCGGGTGTGCTCGCCCACCAGCCTTTGAGAAGCTTGGTCAAAATGGTAATAGTCGGAAGGTAAGGCGCTGATATGCACCAAGCCCTCCATGTAGATTTCGCTAAGCTCTACAAACATACCAAAGCGCGTTACCGAAGCCACAACCCCTGCAAATTCGTCACCGATGTGGTGGCGTAAGTATTCGCATTTGAGCCATAACTGAACATCGCGAGTCGCATCATCGGCACGACGCTCAGTCATCGAGCAATGCTCACCGGCCGCCACAAGATCCACCATTGTATAAGGGTAAAGCGCACGGCTTTTCTCTTTAGATAACTTCCGAGGTGTTGAACCCGTGCTGGTCGCCAAGCGTTTGATCGCTCGATGCACAAGAAGATCGGGATAGCGCCGAATTGGAGAAGTGAAGTGCGCATAAGCCTCGTAGTTCAAACCAAAGTGCCCATTGTTATCAGGCTTATAGACCGCCTGACTGAGCGAACGAAGCAACATAGTTTGAATCACTTGAGAATCATCGCGATCGCTCAGCCGTGATAACACCGTTTGATAATCGAGCGGAGTGGGGTCCAAGCCGCCTGGCAACTCCAGCGCCAACTCTCCCAAAAACTTGCGTAGTGCCTCAAGTCGCTCCGCCGAGGGCCCCTCGTGCACTCTAAATAACCCGGAGAGCTCAGAGGCTTCCAGAAAATTGGCCGTCGCGACATTCGCCGCTAACATGCACTCTTCAATGAGCTTGTGCGCATCGTTCCGATTTACAGGAACGATCGCATCGATTTTTCGATTTTCATCGAAGATGATTCGGGTTTCCACAGTTTCAAAGTCAATTGCCCCGCGCCTTGCACGCGCTTGACGTAGCACTTTGTAGAGCGCGTGAAGCCTGAACAGGCCCTCAAATCGCTCCGACGGCACAGCATCGCACCAGCCATTTTCTAAAACCTCACCTACCTGGGTGTAAGTCAATCTAGCGTGTGAATGAATAACAGCCTCGTAAAATGCGGACTCAGTCACCTGCCCGTCAGCATCTATAAGCATCTCGCAGACCATGGCGAGACGATCGACGGCGGGTTTCAGGGAGCAGAGGCCGTTTGAAAGCACCTCGGGAAACATCGGTACAACCCGCTCAGGGAAGTACACAGAGTTACCACGATTGAAAGCCTCCTCATCTAGCGCACTACTGATTGGTACGTAATGGCTGACATCGGCAATGGCCACCCACAGTCGAAATCCAGAGCCCTCAGTTTCACAATAAACCGCATCATCAAAATCCCGCGCGTCCTCGCCATCGATAGTGACCAGCCCTAGATGCCGAAGATCAACTCGATTTTCTTTATCGGACTCCGACGGCTCGTCTCTCAACGCGCCTGCCTCTGAAAGAACCTCATCCGGCCACTCGTTAGGTATATCGTGTGCGCGAATTGCTACGTCAATTTCGAGGCCTGGATCCAAATGATCACCAAGTATTTCCTCAACCTCGCCCTTGGCACCCAGAACCTCTGTTGGGTAGCCGGTAATTTTGACCGAGACCAATTGTCCGGATTTTGCACCGGCCTTAGCCTTAGGTGGGATGAGAACGTGATTACTGATTCGCCGGTTATGCGGCATTAGGTAGCCGATTCCACCCTCTTCCATATAACGACCAACGATCGATGTGTGTGCACGGGTGAGCACCTCTACAATCTGCCCCGACGGTCTTCCTTTGTCGTCGTAGCCCGATTCCGCCACCAACACCTCGTCGCCATCAAAGACCCGGAACATCTGTCGGCTCGACAAAAAGAAATCGTCCCCGTCTTCAACGGGCGAAGCAAAGCCATAGCCATCGCGATGACCAATCACCTTGCACTTTACGAGGTCCATCTTTTTAGGAAGTCCCAACGCACCTCTGCGGCCCGAGATAACCTGGCCATCACGTTGCATCGCCCGTAATCGCTTTTGGAGGGAGAACAAGTCACTCTCATTAATAATGCCAAGTGCAGCCGCTAATTCAGACATCCGCATGGGGACATCACGGTCCGCCAAAACCTCGAGAATAAGCTCGCGGCTGGCAATCGGCTGTTCGTAGTTTTGTGCCTCGCGTGCCGCTTGAGGATCTTGCAACGTTTGAGGCTCGGTAGGTTTTTTCAAAAGTCCGCCAATAAAGGGTAGTGAGAAGCAGGATGGCTCCCCGATATACGGGAAGTGTACGGCCATGAGATTGACAAATAAATGTTCAAGCCGTAGCCTCGCGATCCGTCGTTTTGCCTTACCTGCCCAGGTGGTGAAATTGGTAGACACGCTAGCTTCAGGTGCTAGTGCTCGCAAGGGCGTGGAGGTTCAAGTCCTCTCCTGGGCACCAAGCTCTAAAATGATCGAGCCCACGCTATGCCAATGTAGGCTTCATGGCCCGAAAAGCAAGAGGACTAATGCAGCTTCGCGCCCCTTATTGCCAAAATCAGGCGGTTGCGGTCGTTAGTTCTTAGCTATGCTGCTCGAAACCCTGAGTCACCCTCTCCGTGGCACCAAACTTTTCACTAACGCAAGAAGCCAACTCGTACGTTGTTGGCTTTAGTTATGCAATGCTGACCTTGGCTCACAAGCTAAAACTGAACTCATCGGTGGTAACTCGGGTGATACTTCCAGAAGTGACAGTGAGGACGAAGCGTTCATCTGGAAAGTTTGGTTCTGGGTTATCCCAGTAAATGCCCTCGGTAGCCACAACATCAGTACCAGCAGGTAGGTAATAGGTAATCGCTGACTGGGGATTAAGTGTGTACTTTGTGCCCGTATTTCGACGCGCGTTCTCTGCAAGGCCGGGGATAAGAAATCTGGCAAATATCGTTTTTGGTAACAGTCCATTGTTAACGATTGTTATGCCATCATCACTCGCACTGTGGAACTGTCGATTAATTATTGTCTCCGCTGCGCACAATGACGAGATCGCCAGTGCCAATACAAGGATGAAACTTCGCATAGAACCCACTCAAAATTGTCGATAAGTATCCGAATACGAAGTGTGTTCAATAGCGGATGTGCGATCGAGAGTTTAGTGAATGCAAAGATTCACTGAACGGCATGCCGACGCGTCTTCTCGTGTTCTGCCCATCAGAATTTAAATGCCTTGCCAGGATGCCGTGTAACACATCGTCGGTGGTGGTTTGAGCTGAGACTCTCAACGCAAAGAGGTCTCTTTACAACCTATGAGCGATTTAAGTGTGACACCAGAGAAGTAAAGGCTTATCCAAATAATAAGTGGAAAACACATAACGAAGATCGGACCAGAAATAGCCGGCAAACCAAGTATCAACGGAATCGACCAAAGTGCCCCAATGTAAGTTTCGAGGCTACCTCTTACCCAACCCGTCGTACCGACACCCCCGACGGCTAGCAAGAGAACCAGCACCTCAATAACAAAGTGAAGCAGCGACCACCAAAACACGAAACGAGTAAATTGGAGCCGGATAAACCGGTAAAAAAAAATCTGTTCTCGTGCTGTTTTGCGGGAATTTCAAAATCGGTAGGGCCTGCGGCGAAATGGAGTCGGCTTGCGTAAGTCAGGGCTGGGCGAAGTCACAAAATTCACTAAGCGCTTTTAACCGGTTAAGGCCACCCCTTTCATCAATAACAACACCGGGGGTGCGTTGTACTGGATTACCAACCCTCCTTGTAGGGACGCAAATCTAACTCGTGAGTCCAAGCGGACGGATGCTGTTCGTGCAAGGCCCAGAAGGCCTCGGCAATTGCCTGTGGCTCGAGCGCGCCATCATCTCCGAGCGCATCGAGATAGTCTGCAAAACGGCCACGAACAATATCGCCGTTTACAATGCCGTCGATCACGACATGGGCGACGTGAATACCTTGAGGGCCATACTCCCTAGCAAGCGCCTGGGCTAGATTACGCAGGCCCGCTTTGGCGACAGCGAAATGCGCGAAGTTAGGCTTGCCTCGAAGTGAGGCAGAAGCCCCGGTGAAAAAGAGAGAACCGCGACCCTGTTCTTGCAAGATAGGTAGTACGAGGCGCGCGGTCAAAAACGCCCCAAAACAACCGATGCGCCAGAACTCATCGAACTGCTCAGGCGTCAGGTCCGAAAACTTGATCGGTAAGTTGCTACCGGCGTTGTATACAACGGCAGCCAAAGGTTCACCGCGCAGTTTAACGCGATCAAAAACCGAATTCTGATCTTTATCCACAGTGACATTGGCAACAACAGCCTCGGCTGATCCACCCCTGCTGATCACCGACTCAACGATTCCATCAAGTTTGGATTGTGTTCTACCTGCGACAATGACGTGAAAACCGCGTGCTGCAAATTTTTGTGCCAAAGCACCGCCAACGCCGGCTACAGCGCCAGCCCCCATAATCAATACTGTCTCAGTCATAACAATTACCTTTCGTGTTCAGTGCGTTTAGCAATCCTTGCTGAAAAATTACTGTGGTCTCACTCGAGCGAAGTCATAGCCCAAGGCCTCACGCAAAGGTTTACGCCAACTGCGATTCGAGCGCCAACTAAAATCTAAACACTGAGATCCAGAGCGAATATTATCCGCTTAGTTGGCCTAGTCTCAGAGTAAATCCCCGCCAGCTGCCATAGCCGTGGTGCCGTCGCGCTCGTAGGCACGGAGTACGTTCTTACCCACTTTCCAGCGATGCACCTCGTCTGGCCCATCCACTAAGCGCTGACTGCGAATCGAGGTATACCAATCCGCAAGCGGCGTATCACGGGAATAGCCGAGCGAGCCATGCAACTGAAGCGCCGTATCAACAACCTGGTGCACCATATTCGCGAGAAAGATTTTGGCGATGGAATTCTCTTGCGTCATATCAAGGCCATTCTCAGCTTTGTAAGCGATGTGCATGAGCATCAAACGGGCCTTGTAAATCTCCGCTGCGCAATCGGCTAACATGAACTGAACGCTATGGCGGTCCGATAACTTCTTACCGAAGGTCTCGCGTTCAAGAACATGCTTAGCCGCCATATCCAGAGCGCGCTGCGCCTTGGCTACGTTGTGCATGCCATGGCGCAATCGGCCGTAGCCCAGACGATGCTGACCCATGTTAAAGCCCTGCCCCCGCCCCCCCAGAAGATGTTCTTTCGGCACCACCAGGTCTTTTATTTGAATCTCACAATGCGCAGCACCCAGTCGTTCGCCCAAAGGTGTATGGCGATGCATCGTGTCGATGTTTCTGAGGATATTGAAGCCGGGGTTAGGAAGTTCAACAATAAAGGTGGAGAACTGTTGATGGCGCGGTGCATCGGGATCCGTCTTGGCCATGACGACGGCAATGTCAGCAACATTAGCTGAAGAGATATACCATTTATCTCCGTTTAGAAGGTAGTTATCGCCATCTTCAATCGCCGAGGTTTTCATACCGGTCGCGTCGGAACCACCACCCTTCTCCGTCATGGCATAACAGACACGTTTCTGACCCTCGACTAATGGCTTTAAAAACTTTTCATGTTGATAAGCCGTTCCATGATGAAGCAATGTCATCATTGTTGCGTCGTCAGGACCCTGAGTATTGAGAGCGAGAGCCCCCAGCATAGACTCGCCTAACTCCATTTGCACAAGCGCATTCGCTAACGGCTTCAGCCCCATGCCACCCCACTCAACAGGGAAGAACGGGCACCATAAACCCTGCGCTCGCGCCTTTTGGCGGAGCTCTGTAAGAATGTCATCGAAGGTTTCTACGGAAAGGCTTTTCTCGGCGGGTATGCAAACCTGTTGCACGAACTCTCGGACCTGCGCGCGAACCAGTTTGGTCTCTTCTGGAATTTCAAAATCGATCATGACACCTACCCCATTTGTTATTGTTTATTGAGGCTTAGAGTATGACCCGTTCGACTGCAGCTCAAAGCATCTGGTTTAAATTAGTTTAGGCCTTCAGGAGGTCGATCGCTCAACCACGTCAATAAGTGCCTAGACTCATTAGGGTGTAATTTGCTCCACCATTTCTGAGGGCTGGCGGCCGAGACTGAGTTATGAAAGGCCAGCTTGGTTCGATCTGAATGGCCCGCAAACGGCCATAGACCACACCCTAGCCGTGACCATCGCAACCAATTTCTAGCGACCTTGGCGGTTTTGAGAACCTTTGTCTAGGGCCCAGAAGCCTTCGACGAAGATCAGGGTTCCGAGATCTGAACCTCCGATCGTGAAAAATATTTTATAAGCAACTTCTCTAAGGGCCACCTAATCAGAAGCGCAAGTGGCACAGCCGCCATTAACCAGGCCAGCCAGCCAGCAAGAAGCGACCGGCCATAGCCTTGCACCGAAGACTGAAAATCATCGCTGAACATCGTCACAATATCGGATGGGTTGATTGCTGTGGTCTCAAGACCAAATAACCATTCACCAAAGCGGATGAAAGGTATAAACATGAGAATTTGCGCGGGGTAGGCAGCGTAGTTGGCGATCTGGATGGCAACCTGATTTAGCTTAAAGACTGTAGCCACCATCACTGCGATAACCGTGGAAATACCGAGCATAGGCGTCATCCCAAGCACAAAGCCTGCGGCGAGCGCCTTAGCCATTTTCTCCGCGGTGAGTCCCTCGTTTAGTAATTGCTTTAACGGTGTTAGTAGACGCGTTTTAATAACGTTCCCCATAAATTTTTGAAACCTTTAAAACTTCCAAGAGTAACCCTTGCAGCGGGAGATGGTTACAGTGTCACAAACGAGTAGCACCGACGTTAGTTAGAAACGGTTTTGGGACACACTCCCAAAGACAAACATTCCACGCGCAGCCCTTAAAGCGCCGCTAGCGACCATGATAGCGTCAAAGCTTATCGCCGAACGACAACCCAAGTAGAGGAACACACTCGGCAGAAAAGCTGCGAAGCATCAATGCTCTGTTTTTCTTAGCCTTACGAGAAAAAGGGCTTATATCTTAGATAACCATGAACTTGAAGTAGACTCGTGTACTGACTTAGCTAGCACATAAGCTCCCAGATTTTTGACCACCTGTTATTGCATTGAGTCAGCGCTCATGATTGACGAGAGTTCTATGGCTCTGTCAAGAATCGTGGTTACTTGAAGTTCAACATCTGGAGTAAAGCGAAAACCCAGAAACGCACAACGCCCAAGTTCGATACACCCCATCATAACCGCGCCCTCATCGGTGCCGTCTCCCATTATCTCTGCAACGCCGTTGAAGAAAAGGTATTGATCGAGCTCACCTGAAGCCATCAACCCCTCGCAGAGTGCATCAAGGGGGGCTTTGATTTGTGCTACCACTAATTCAGAAAAATCCACGCTATCCCCTGATGACGATTACTGTAAAAAGTGTGTCCAGCACTTCGTTAGTGTAAGGACCAGGCAGCACCAACCCATGCATTGAATTTGTCGCTTTGTTCTCGATGAACAGCGCTATGTACTTTGACATCGTTTCCGATAGAGTTCATTCCGATAAAGCTGTCGAAGATCTCTTACGAGTCGCTGAGCATGACGCAACGCACGTCCAGATTCTCAATAAGTCTAAGTTATGACGAGGCTAAGGTGTTCTACACGGGCAGTAAGAATCGCGTCCAAGTCACCGCGCTTGACGGTAAGAAAATCAACCTTCCATGGTCGGCTCTGCGGCCTTATTTCTTGACCACAGGCATACAAGGGCGTTTTACAATTACCTATGACGGCAATGGGAAGCTAGTGTCACTCGAGCGTGAGAGTTAACGCAATCGCGCAATAGCACGCTCTGCACCATCTAGGGCTTTGAAAATTCCCTCTCGCAGGCTGTCCATATCCACACCGTCAGTGCTCTTTTGTCCGGCCCGGTAGCGCGCATAGACGCCATGGAGAATGGCTGACGTCTTCCAGTGATTGAAACCGACATAGTAGTCGAGCAAATCAACGGCGAAGCCCGTGCGCTCTGAGTAACGCTGTGCCAGCTCGCCTCTCAAAGGAAGGCCCGGCACTGCGGTAGGTGCAGTGGGCTCAAGGTATGGATCATTTTCCATCTCAGGCCAGGCGCGTAGCGTGTAACCCAAGTCTGCAAGTGGGTCACCCAAGGTTGCGAGCTCCCAATCCAAAACCGCGGAAACTTTCGAATCAGTTGAGAAAAGGCAGTTATGCAAGTAGTAATCGCCGTGAACGACACTTGACGTGACCTGCGCAGGCTGATTCTCGAGAAAATAGTCTTTGAACTCATGAGCTCTCCGATCATCGAGTTCGGCGTATTCCACCGAAGCCACCCACGATCGATACCAGGCCTTTATTTGGCGTCCTATATAGTCCTCTTTTTTACCGAGCGAGCTGAGTCCTATCGCATCAGGGTTGAGCGAATGCATGTCAGCCAATGTATCAATGAACGAATAAGCCAGCGTTGCGCGCTGATTCGCTGGCACCCATTCCAAAGTGTCTTCCGCCTTGAATAAGGGCCGCCCGCCGGAGAAACCCATCACGTAAAAGAGCGCACCAGTGACCGATATATCTTCGCAGAAACCAATGGGCTCAGGTACCGGAAAACCATGCGGTGCGAACGCAGCAATAAGCGACCACTCCCGATTCATATCGTGTGCTTTGGGCAATAATTCACCCATCGGCGGGCGTCGAATGACGGCTTTCTTGCCGACGGCGTCCTCCAATCTGTAAGTCAGATTGGAGTGCCCGCCTTCGAGACGTGACCAGGAAAACGGTGGCGCAAAATAATCGGTGTTTTCAGCGATCCATGCTTCGACCGCCGGGATGTCATATCCCTCGGCAACACGGGTGTCAGTATTGTCGTTCTTATTCATCTAACCACTCATCGATCTTCTTCGGCTGAGTAGATCGTACGCAGGGTAGCGCAAACTGCCAATCGATATTAAAAAACCAAAGTTAAGATAAGGCGTAATGAGACCCAGATGAAGACGGAGCAGTCCTATGTGTTGGCTCTCGTTACTCGCTTGCGTGTCCAGCGAGTGAGAAACCAGACGGAGAAGAACACAATCGGCGCTGCTATTCCAAGAACGATCTTCTGATCAACCTCGAGCAGCTGGGCAGCAATAGCCGCCTCCAACATAATCTCCAGCAATCCCATGGCGTAGTAGCTGATAACGAAGGTAGAGAAGCCCTCAACTGCCTGCTGCAGACGAATTTGCGTCGCCGAATGATCGCCCATGGTTTTCATCATGGCGTGACTTTGACGGGTGCGAATGAGGTCCACCACGGAACTCTGAAGTGTGATAGCTCTTGTGACTCGCTGTGCAAGCTCTTCGATGCGTCGCTCGGCCGCTTCACAGGTTCGCATTGCTGGCTGGAGCGTGCGAAGTAGGTAGGCAGAATAGCGAAGCTGGGGCAGGCCGGCATCTTCGCGGAGCTCGACCAAACGCTGCTCCACAATTCTCGAGTACGCACGGGACGCCGCAAACCGATAACTCGATTCCGCTGCTAAGTGCTCCATGCGCGCGGACATGTTGGATAGCCTCATAAATAGCGACTCGTGATCAGCTGTCTCACCCGACTGCATCAGCTCATCCATCAGAGGCTCAAGCTCGGTCTCGAGCTGATTAAGTTCGGCCATCGTCGTGCGCGCAACGGGCAGCCCCTCTACCGCCATCAATCGGTAACTCTCGGTCTCCAACACACGCTGGAGAAGTCGACCGACAGCTGTGTCTGGTAATTCGTGATCGATCAATATGATACGGCAGTAGCCCTCTGCATCGAGATGGAAACTGGTCCAGAGGGAAGCTTTACCGTTTACCACTGGCCCGCCGAAAATCTCATTAGAACCCAAGCTAGCGCGAATAAGGTCCATGTCCAGGTCCTCGGCAGACTGCTTGAGCACCTCTACGTTCACACCGCAAACCAGATCGCCACTGAACACATTTTCTAGCTCACTAGGCGCAAACTGGCCGGCAGTCTCGCTGAAAAGCGGTGAGCCGTTACCAGGAACTAAGCAGGTAATCGAGTCAGCTTCTGTGTGGCTCTCCCATTTAAGCAGCGCTGAGCCCAATTGCGCTAGGTGATAGCGACTACCCTCACTCGGAGCCGGTTGACCATGCCGAGCACAAAGCTTGGTGAACACATCGCGGCTTACAGCCGCTCCATCCGTTCGTTTTATCACTTGATGGGTGCAGCGAAATGGTGCGAGCATCGTTGCTACAGGTCGTGCATGCCACTCGTTATTCAGCCGCAAACGTGACAAAAGAGAGTCTGATGAAGACATGTGAACCACCGACGCATGAAAAGAAAGTTAGCGATTTTGTGGTGCATAGGACCAACACCCCAGCATCGCCAATGCTCGCAGTGAAATACGCATTATCCGCGCATCCGGATGGTTAAAGGACGATAGTCCAATACAAGACTCAGCGCGGCATCGAGAGTTAAACTGTATAGTGCAGGTGGCTGAGCTACGATGCCAGCGGCTAAGACGACTATCCGGAGGTAGCATGCTTTACCACATCCTATGTAAGGACAAACCTGGCCAATTACAAACACGACTTGATAACCGGGAAGCGCATCTCGCCTTTGTTAATGCCTTGGGCGATCGGTTATTCGCAGCGGGGCCTCTGCTCGACGATAAGGACGATATGGTGGGCTCAGTGCTTATCATCGACTTCAACTCGGATGAAGCAGCAGCAGATTTTTGCGCTTCCGATCCCTACGCCTTAGCGGGACTATTTGAAGACGTTTCAATTAAGCGCTGGCGGAAAACGCTCCCTAATTGAACAGATCGAAGGTGTGAGAAAACTTTAGAATCCATTCACGACGTTTTTCGGTGAACATGCCAACGTCCTCATCGCGCGTTTCGTTATAGACAAGGTAGAAGCCTGCATCCGCAGACGTTAACCAGGCAAACCGCACGTTCGCTGCAACAACGTCGGTCGCGTCGTTGTATTGAAATAGCGTTTGAAGTGATATCTGCGGACTGAAGGAATAGGTCATCCGCAAAGAGCCAACATTGACCCGAAGTGTTTGTGGATTCCCGGGACGCTTCAATTCGTTGAAGGTCCAGCCCAAGCGCGCGTTAAAGGTCTCCCCCACACGGTAGTTTAGGGCGGGTGTCAGTTGCACCCGATCACCACCGAAATAACCACCTACTTTTGCCGTCATGCGCATCGAGAGCGGCTGACTATCATCCGTAATCAGTACCAACTGGAGTTCTTCATCATCGTACTCCCCTGCTTCAACTTCGAAGCCTGGCGCAAATTCGAAGGACTCTCGCACACCCTCATGAAGAAAGTTCACACCTGTGTGAATCTCAAAGCCCGACTTCCACTCCCAATGATTATCGATATGCCAAAATCCAGTCTCATAGAGACCGTCCCCTCCCCACCAACCACGAAACGCAATATGAGGTCGCAGCTCGAGGAGGTTATCCCACGAAGGGTCTCGCCACCGATTTAGCGTGAATAATCCCAAGCGCGTGTAATCCTTGCGACGCAAAAAGCCCACTTCGGGATTAAAGTTCTCGCCGACATGAGTGAGGCTGCCCGCAAAAGACCATTCCTCGGTATCACTTGTTGCTGACAAACGTGCCGCCATATCGTCGCCATTTAGTCCAGGGGTGTCAGTCTTTGCAACAAAGCCCGACAGTAATGCATCGTCACCAAGGCCCAATTGCCCGTCGAGCGCATAGGTACGGTTGTAGTGATCGGGGCCACCGTCCAAAGAACCACCTTCTTCTTTGTTAACCAAAAGAAATCCAAGACTAGATCGGTTCTTAAATTCTTGACTAATACGCGCCACACTGAAATCGGCTTGTGGCACCACACCCGCGACCTCATCAGCCTGCATGTGTAGCAGACCGACGTTAGTTGCATCGCCCACTTTTCCGGACAGTCGCAGACCGCCTTTGATAGGGATTGCGCTACCATCGCTTGCAATGCCTATACGACGACTGAAGAAGAGCTCCATTTCACCGGGGTCACCCACGGTGAATTGGGCAGAGTTCTCCAAAAAGAAGGGTCGCTGCTCGGGTAAAAACAAACTAAATCGATCGAGGTTTATTTGAAATTCGTCGACCTCCACCTGAGCAAAATCAGTGTTGTAAGTAGCATCGAGAGTCAGGCTTGGTGTAACGCTGTATTTAATATCGAAGCCACCATCTTGATCGCTAAACGTGGGGATTTGATTTCCGGTTCGCTCGCGACCCAAGGCGTAGGGCGTGATTTTAAGGTTGCGCATCGCGGGCGTCTCGATACCTGCAACGCGCCCTGCATCGGCAAGTCGAGACAGGCTGTACTGGCGAGAAATAGGCGCCCAATATGCCACTTCGTTATTGCGACGAATCGTGCGCTGAAAGTTGAAGCCCCACGTCTGCACATCCTGATTACCAAACCGCAGAGAGCGGAAGGGAATTTCAAACTCAGCTGACCAGCCGTAATCTCCGATATGTGTCGCAACGCGCCAGCTGGTATCCCAGTTGAGGTTGAAGCCGCCGCTCCCCATCATCGAACCGCTTGCTTGGCGACTGACCTGCGCGTCGTATTCAATACCGGCGGGATTGGTACCAAAGACCAAGCCATTCTGCTGATCCATAAAACTATCGATAATGAAACTGACGTTGTCACCATTCTCAAGCGAGGCGTCACGGCGACTATCGGCCATGATGATGCCCGCGGGGTCGTCGTCATAAGCCACGATACCGACGTATAACGTGGTGTCGGTGTAACCGATATAGACCTCTGTCTCTTGCGTCGAGCGTGCCCCCTCCACGGGCCTTTGTTGCCAAAAACCGCTCAACGAGGGTTTTCCCCATACTTCATCGCCAAGCACTTCACCATCCAAGACAGGAGCGACTTCCAAACGAACAGCTTTTGCGCTCGGCGCAGCAAATGTCGCGGAGCTCAGGCTAAGACCAAAAAACGACAGTAAAAAGAAATAAAAATACCTAGCAAACACAACCAGTAGACCCGCAACCAGTTTCGACAAAGCACGTTCGAGAACGCACATTCCAATTAGTTATAAAGGTAGCACTAAAGTGTTTTACGTTCCTGATATTTCCTACCTGCGGCGTAGATAAATAGAACCGAAATGATACGGTTACGCGCAAATGCCGCGATCACGCTCGTTTATCAAACTGAGATGAACACCCTCATGACGACATTGATAGTAGTGGTACGAAGCCTCTGGATCGTTGAATCGACCCTTGGGTCCTTCGGCCCTCAATCCCACTCTATGAGTAGCTCTTTGTCTTGTGCCGACGCAACCGCAAGTTCTGCGGCGCGCGCCAAAAAGCGCAGACACCTGAATCTCGTTACGAAGGCAACAATGGCCTGCCGCCTTTCACCCAACCTTTGGGTAATCTCGCAATAGGACTGGACTGGACCGGACCGGACCGGACTGAAGGTAATGGATCAGAATCACAACTGGGAGCAAGGGACAATACGATTAAACTCCGTTAACTCAGCAGCACCACCGACCAGGCCATAATTCTTCCCTGCCTCGTCAAAGGGCACCAAAAGTAGCGTCGCTGGATCCATTAGGAATGGCTCAGACGGCGGGGTGAAACTATTCCGATAACGAACAGTGCTACTTATGCGCACTTCATCGATTAGTCCGTTGAAGACCTCATAATAACCATCGCAACAATTGTTCCCACCAATCGCTATATTCTGGTAACCCAACTGCGCGGGGCGCCCTCTCATTGCCTGCTCAGCAACCAGTTCCCCAGCGATAAATAGCCGCATAAATTGGCTATCAAACGTAGTAGCTACGTGCACCCATTCGTTCTTTGGAACCGGTGTGTTGGAGTACAATACGCGGACCTTATTCAAGGTGCCGTCGACGGAGAACCAGCTTCTAAGCAATCCCTCTTTGTTAACCGACAGACGATATTCACGCCCTCTACCATTGCCCGAATACTTATCGACGAGGACGCCTGAACGAACATAGCCTTCAGTAAAGATACGCGCTTCAATAGTGAAGGCCTCGTCAAGATACAGTTCTTGAGTGCCATCGATGGTGATCGCTTGAGACCCCTGATATGGGTCGAAATCGGCAACCGCTGAGCAAAATGGCGAATCGTCAGTCATTAGAATAGGACTAGCACAAACCTCAGCTGCACCAAGACAAGTATTAACCACCTCGTTAGGCGCATTCACGCTAGAGCGAGATCCACCATCTACACCTTCTACGGAGAGATTATGAGTATCCAAAACGACACCAGAGACGTTTGAGTCTCTTAAAACAATGGCGATCTCAAGGTCAGACTTACCCGACTCTTGAATGGCAAGCCTGTATCCGCCGGGCATGGGCTCAAACGGCAGCTGTAGCTTGACATTATACAGACTGGCCTTAAGAACCTTTGGCTCGAGGCGATGCGGCGCGTCATCAGCACTGAAAAAAAACCGCATTTCCGCAAGATTTGGGAAGGCTCCGTAAATCGTAATCACTGAGCCATTAATCCGCACTTGGTGAATATTAGATGAGTGATCAGCAGCGCAAAATCCACTAAGGATGCTGAGCACTAAAAGACAAACTGCGCGCAGGGCCGGACTCAACTTTCCACCCGATCTCATCATGCGGGGGCTCTACTCACACTCTCAGCTGATCTCATAAGCTTATCGACTCGGGAACCTGTGCAGACGTTTTCTCAAAAGATATAGAAACAAACTATTGTCGAGGAACGTGGCTGATTCGGACTCGTGGCGCGTAGGTGAAGTAACGACAAAACCTCAAATCTACCAAAACTTCGAAGCGAGAGTAATTAGAAATGTAGGTTTCGTGACAATTGGT
>CBFHHL010000101.1:0-2634 GCA_965655685.1 Luminiphilus sp. | reverse complement strand
TTCAGCTCTAGGAAATGGCAGTGGTAGTAACCCATTGTCACCGCAATATCGCCGAACAGCTTCTTGCCTACATTAGGCGACAACGGACCCTGAAGTTGCAGGGGCGAAATATCGGGCTCGGTAACACTGACGTCGAGTCCGCGGCCCAACGCTAAAGCTTGTGCCCATAAGATGACATCACTGTCACCGGGCGATAGCCAGTATTTGTTGCCCTCAACACACAGCAGTACCGCATCATTAATAATACCGCCATTGTTATCGGTGAAGACGACATAGCGCCCCCGGCCGACAGGCAGTGTCGACATCTCTCGAGGTGTCAGCAGCTGAACCAACTCCAGCGCGTCGGGACCGTTGATTTCGATCTGTCGCTGAGCTGCATGATCGGCGAGCACCACCCCTTCTACCATGCCCCAGTATTCAGCGAGCGGGTCGCCGAAATGCACGGGCAAGTACATATGGTTATAGATCGTGAATGATTTGACACCCGCGGCAACGGTGGCGTCGAAAAAAGCGGACCGGCGTACGCGGGGCCCGATAGCCATCGCGAAAGAGGGTAATAGAGACATGAGTGTGCTCCTGGTCGTGCGCTTATCTAAGGCGCTGCAATTGTTCTTGAGACCACTGAACAGTGTTATCGATTTGGTTAAACGTGAACATATATAAGCCTTCAATGCCCAGACGTTCCTCGCCCATCGCAGGTTCTAAGTCTTTGAGGAGCGAGTCCGGTTTATATGTTGGGCTTCGCAGAAACATGCCTATGAGGCCCTTTTGCTTCTTAGCGTACTTAGCCGACTGACCTACGCCAATACGCAGCGACGTCTTGAACAAGCGCATCCGATCCATGACGCCCGGAAGGCCAATCCATACGGGTGTCGTTATGCCACGATCCCGCATCTCTGCGAGCCACTGAACCAACAACGGCATGTCAAAACACATCTGGGTAACCATATGGGTGGCGATACCCTGCTTCGCTTCCAACGCCTCGAACAAAAGATCATCAGAAATAGCGGGGTGGCCTTCCGGATAGGATGCGACACCAATACGTGTGAATGGGTGGTCCATCCCGGCGAGATCTAGCAAAACAGCCGCGGAACTATCGTACTCACCCAAGGGCTCGTCGAGGTCACCACCGGGTACAAAGATCGACGTGATGCCGCTATCGGTAAGCTGCGCAACAATATCTTTAAGGTGCTGTTTATTCTTTACCTGGCGAGCAGCAAGGTGTGGCGTAAGTGAATAACCACGGTCCGAGAGTTTGGTTACTGTGTCCAAAGTGACTTGTAAGCCTTGCTTCGGAGAGCAAGTAATACCGACGCGATCGCCTGCCGTCAAAACATCCAGCTTTTCTTCAAAGCCTTTCATAGGAATGACTTCAAAATACAGTGATTCAAGTAACGGTGTCAGTGAACTCACGACGCTATCCTTTTATGTGATAGGCGAAAGTAACTACCTCACTTTTGGAACGCAATAGATCGAACTGACGCCTCCCTCTTTAGCGTTAGATTCGCATTTGAAGGCCGGGGGATAAATTCAAGCAGAAGTAGCCTAGAAGGCTGACAAACGCTCGTTCGTATCAGTGATTACGTAGGTTGAGGCTGTTTCAGCCTCAAGCGAGGGACGAACGCCGTGTTCAGCTTCTGCCAACCTATAGAGGTCCTTCATCGCAGCCACTGCCTCAGCGCTGTTGCCCGCAATTTGCGCACAGGTGGCACCAAGCGCTTCGTCTAGCGCTTCAGGCGATTCAAAGCTAGCATTCGCAACACCCCACTCAACCGCCTGAGCGCCCGTGAATATGCGGGCCGTGAAGGAGAGTTCCCGCGCACGGCGCTGGCCGACTGCGCGTGAGAGTGTTTGCGACATTCCCCAGGTTGGGCGCAGACCGAATTTTGTGTGGGTATCACCAAACTTGGTCGAATCGGTGGTGTAGACAAAATCACAATGGAGCGCGATCTCGAGAGCTCCTGTAAAGCAAGCGCCCACTGCTCGAGCAATCACGGGCACGCCCGAGTCGCGGATCGCGGCGGCGAGGTCGGCCGCAGGCTCGTCAAAGACATTCCCGATGATCCCGCCCTCGGGTTTGATCCCCTGCAGCACTTTCAAATCAACGCCCGCGGAAAAGGCACGTCCCGCACCGCGAAGAACAATTACCTGAACACCCGCGTCGTTGGACGCTTGACGCGTTAGCCGCGCAGTCTCAGAGAGCATCTCGGGACGAAGTGCATTCAGCGCATCAGGGCGATTAAATTCAATGCTCAAGCAGTGATCTGTAAGTGAAGCATTGATAAAAGGCGTGGATGATTCGTAAGTCATAGTGTGATTTTCCTCAAAGCGGATACGCCTAATATCCCCGTCTTGCTGACACACCGCAAGACCTATGAAACAGGAACGTCCGTATGATCAGCCTGCGCGCACAAGCATCTTGAAAACCGAGCAAAAACGCGTTGTTCCAACGCATCCACGCCACAACTGTTAGGTACTGAGTAGAAAGCTCGCAGGGACCGGCTGACGAGCACGAAAGGGTTCGTAGTTACGGCGCACGATATCTGCGAACACGGACCTGTCACATATGTCAGGCGTCACGCCTCAACTGCTGCCACCTCACACGGCGCACATTTCTTAGTAAAGCAATCGCAA
>CBFHHL010000100.1:0-2424 GCA_965655685.1 Luminiphilus sp. | reverse complement strand
AGACTCTGGAGCGCCTCCCGGCTTCTTTATTGGGCAGGCGATACCCGCTATTCAAGCCGCTTGGGATGCCGCGCAATAGCGTCTTATCCCGAGACAAGTCACGATTGCAAAAAGGGGCTTACAGCCTCTTTTTTACACCAGTACGTTCTAGCCGGGTACGTTTTTGTTCCTTTACGAGAGAGTGCGTGCGGACGTGGCGATACATAAGCGGAATTCTAGGCACGAATCCGTCTGCTTAAGGATTAGCGGGTAGCTCCGGCAACGGCTCATCGCCACAGTCTGAGGCTCGACTCTGGATGAAGTCGAACTCCGCCTGGTCGAATAACAAGCCGTTTTGAGACTTATTGAGCACCCATTTCTTCAGATAGGTACAGTGGTAAGCCTCGTTGCGTGGCATCCACTGCGTAGGATCACTACTCCCTTTTTCGCCATTCGATGAAGCGCCAACGGCAAGAAAGTTATGGCTGGTTTCAGGCAAAATCCCCTCGGTCAGACTGCCCGTGTTGGCATAGCGTCGCTGCAGAGCAGCATCGAGATTTCCCAAGCCTGAAACCCACGACTCATACAACGCGACGACGTGGTCTATCTGCACATCAGAAGCGTTGTAGTAATAAATATCGTCATAGGGGTCGAGCCAGCGCCCCGTCTCAACAAAGCATCCGCTCGAGGACATAATTAAAGGGTAAGCGCCTTCTCCTTCGAGATGCTGAGCAATGAGGATTTCATGGCGATCTGAAATACAATCGCCGTCCTGATCATCCCACGTGCTTGGGCGATCGTAGGCCGGGGTGTTTACCTCGCCCACCTGAACAGTCAAGCCAAATAAGCTGCCCTGACCTACTTCGTCATCACTGACGTCGTTGGTAACAGAAATGATCACTGACACTGACGCCGTCAACGCGCCATCAGAGGCGGCAAGCGTAATGTCGTAGTCATTATTCGCGTCGCTGTCATCCGGGGCCTCAAAGTCGGGTGGGTTGATAAACGCGAGGCTTCCCAGACTGGTAACGGAGAACGCTTGGCTGTCGGGGCCGCTGATCGAGAGCGTTATGGGGTCACCATCAGGATCGGAAAACGCTATGTCGCTTACGACCGTGCCCGAGTTCTCCTGAATGCTTAGCGCGTAGCGAGCCTGGTCAAAGACTGGAGCCCGATTAACCACTTCAGGTGTTGATGCGCCGCCCCCCCCGCCGCCTCCCCCACAAGCAGCGAGGCAGCTTGCTACTGTTAGCGCGAAGCGTTTTTTCATTAGCGAAGGTGTTGAGTTTGGATATAAGTATGTAGGCAGGTCTTGCATGTCGCTTAAGGCCATCGAGGGAAGAGGGTGGGTTGCTCGGCGACGAATATGACCACGAAAGATGACATCTTGAAGACAGAGCAGGAAAAAGACACGTTGATGATCTGTACGTCGGGTGACACACTTTTCAACAGTGAGTGCGTGTGATCGCAGAGGCGCGAAAATGCTCAACGACGTCAGCTGCGACGACCGGGTGCACTTACTCAATTGTCCAAACCATCGCTAAATCGATTTCAAAGTCGATTTTTACTTAAGGCGCGCGCTGAGAAATATTCGCAATGACGCAACTCGAAACCGACCGGCTCCTTCTGAGGCCAACCGAAGCAGGCGACTGGCCCTTTGTCCGTGAGTTCTTGATGTGCGAAGACACAATGCGGCATTTAGGTGGCCATCAGCAGGAACCTGATGCGTGGCGAACCCTCGCGCAATGGATTGGTGTCTGGTCACTAACGAAAGCGGCAATGTTTGGAGTTATCGAGAAATCATCTGGCGAGTGGATTGGTCGCATTGGCCCTTGGCACCCGCTGCACTGGCCAACCCTGGAGGTGGGCTGGGGCCTCAGGAAAGCCTATTGGGGAGAGGGCTATGCGTTTGAGGCTGCCACCGCGTGCATCGATTTTGCCTTCGATGAACTCGGTTGGGACGAGGTCACTCATCTCATTGAGGACGCCAACGTCCCGTCGCAAAAACTGGCTAAACGTCTCGGCTCAAAGCCGAGTGAATACGTTCACTTACCGGGCTCGATGAGCGACGTGCGCGTGCGTGTTTGGCGACAGTCAAAACGACATTGGTTGGTGGGTAAATGATTCGAACAATCCTTAGTCAGTCAGTGGCTCGGACCCTATTTTGGGCGATGTGCCTTGTAGTCCTTGTGGGCGCGTTAGCACCGCAATCAGAACCGCCTCAGCTATTTGCTCTTGCGGATAAAGTGTTACATGCCGCTGCTTTTGCAGCGCTTGCTTTGGTTGGACTGCGGGCTTATCCGAGATACCTATTAATTATGTGCGTTCTACTAATCGCGCTCGGCGGGCTGATCGAGGTTTTCCAAGGTTATACGTCATCGCGGTCACAAGAATGGGCAGATTTCTATGCTGACATTGTGGGCGTCATTCTCGGTTTCTTTGCCT
>CBFHHL010000099.1:0-1255 GCA_965655685.1 Luminiphilus sp. | reverse complement strand
GGGCCGGTCAGCTGAATGATGTAGGTGCAGGGACCCACGTCGATTATTTGCCCTCGAAAAATATCAGTCGTGCGCTTAACCTCATCACGGTATGCACCCTCAGCACGGACCTTCACCAACAGCATGTCACGCTCAACGTGCGCACCCTCGGTAAGATCAACCACCTTCACCACATCCACAATCTTGTTTAGATGCTTCGTGATTTGCTCGATTTTAAGATCATCGCCTGAGGTGGTGAGCGTCAAACGAGACAGCGTGTGGTCTGTTGTTGGTGCAACGTTCAGGCTTTCGATGTTGTAGCCGCGCTGGGAAAAGAGCCCCACCACGCGCGACAATGCGCCGGGTTCGTTCTCCATCAATACGGAAAGTATACGTCTCATGTTCAAGTTCTCTCCGTCTTACTCAACCACATATCTTTCATGGCACCGTTTGGCGCCACATGCATGGGATAAACATGCTCATGCGGCTCGACAAAAATATCCAGGAATACGAGCCGGTCTTTCAGCGCGAAGGCTTCGCGCATCGCAGGCTCAAGATCCGCCTTGTCTTTGATCTGCATGCCGACGTGCCCATAGGCCTCGACTAGCTTCACAAAATCAGGCAAGGAGCTTGCATAGTGACTTTCTGAGTAACGACTGTCGTATTGCATGTCCTGCCACTGCTTCACCATGCCGAGGTAGTTATTACGCAGGTTGACGATTTTTACCGGCACCTCGTACTGAGAGCATGTGGATAGCTCTTGAATATTCATCTGGATGCTGCCCTCGCCGGTGACGCACGCCACTTCAGCTTCGGGCATCGCGAGTTTGATACCCATAGCTGCGGGTAAACCAAAGCCCATGGTTCCAAGACCGCCCGAGTTAATCCACCGACGGGGATAGTCGAACTTGTAGTACTGCGCAGCAAACATCTGGTGCTGACCCACATCTGACGTAACGTAGGCTTCGCCATTGGTGGCTTCATAAAGCGCTGTTATCGCGTCCTGCGGCATGATGAAGTCCGACTCACCGTAACGACGTCCGTGCCACAGACCGTGCGCCTCGCGCCAGCTTTCAATCTGCGTCCACCATTCACCTAGCGCTTCTGCGTCGGGCATAACGCGCTCTGAGGCCGTCAGTTGCTGATCAATCTGGCTTTCCAAATCCTTAAGAACAGTGGTGACGGGGCCGACGATTGGGATATCTACCGGCACGATTTTCGCAATGGATGCGGGATCAACATCGATATGAATAATCTTTGCGCCGGGGCAGAACTT
>CBFHHL010000098.1:0-1527 GCA_965655685.1 Luminiphilus sp. | reverse complement strand
CCCCAAAGGGAACACACCTGGCTGTGCCTACAGTCACTTTCCACTTCCCATATTGCGAGATTGCACGGAGCCGCTATCCGAAGGTGCTGACGACATTAGAGGGCTATGGCGTGCAGTGAGCGGTGCAAAAACTGGCCATGTCGAACGAGTTGAGCAATGTGGTGAGCGAGTCGTTGTTACCACGTCAGGCGTCATCCATGACTACGGACCCAACAGTACGGCGGGGCTTAATACTAATGACACCGAAGGACGTGTGCTTTTTACCGCGGGAGAACGTGACTTTTGTATGCGGACGTCGGCCTCAATGATTTGGGAGGACGGTGTGCTCAACTTTTATGTCTTTGGCTGGGGCCCTAAAGTGGTTAAGCGCTACATGGAAGGCGATTTGCTTGTGTGGGAGTATGCAGACGGCAGTGTCAACAAGATGGAGCGCCTGTGCCAGCTACCAGAAGAACACAAGAGGCCTAAACCACGCGGACCTCGCTACAAGCTGTTTTGATGAACCTCTCTGTTTCACAGGCCCATCAGCCCGTCTGCAGCGCCTGTCGCACGAGTGGAAGCTGATCATTTCCGAAATAGAGCTGGCCATCGTTGACGATCATTGTTGGCGATCCGAAAGCGCCCTTAGAAATCGCCTCTTCGGTGTTGGCTCGCAAGCGATCTTTAACAGCCTGCGTGGCGGCCGCCTCAATCAGTTCATGACCCTCAAGCCCGACACTATTGGCGATACCTGCAACCACATTAGGGTCGTCTATGTTTTTCCCTTCAGCAAAATAGGCGTCAAAAGCAGCTTTTGTAAATTTCTGTAGTACAAGCTGATCGCCCTCAAGGGCGCAGCAGACCCGCATGGGGAGTACGGACTTAACGGGGTGATGCGCTGTCGGGAAATCCAGAGGAAGAGCTGCTAAGCGAGCCCACTCATGCAGCCAAGTAAAGTTATGGATAACTTTGGGGTCATTGGGGTTGGACCTGGCGGCATACACACTCTGGTTGACCGCGTTGAAGACGCCACCTACCAGAAAAGGCCTCCAGCTGACTTCTGCCCTGGTTTCCACCAGTATGTCTTGGACGTTGTTAAATGCGAGGTATGTCCAAGGTGATGAAAGATCGTAAAAAAAGCTCAGTTTAGCCATGGACTAATCCCAAAATGTTGACGACTAGAAATCGGGCTCGCCATAGTCCACTCTGCTGGCATAGGTTGCAAGTCAGCTCACCGCGATCTTTAGGTGGTGCTAGACTTGGGGAGTGATAAATAGACACGTGGGTTGCGATCCCAGCTCTATGGGGGAAGTCAGCATAAAAGCCCTAACCGGTAGTAACCGTCCAGAGAATCAAAAGAACAAACAGTAATCCCTTAATTATTTTTTAGAGGTACTTATGCTTAAAGTCCACGGTGTTCATGGCTCGCCTTTTGTCAGAAAAGTTCTTATCGCGCTCGAACTAAAAGATCTCGATTACGAGATGGTCGTTCAAATGCCGTTCACAGGCGATGAGGGGTATAAAAAGCTCAACCCGCTCGGAAAGATC
>CBFHHL010000097.1:0-17612 GCA_965655685.1 Luminiphilus sp. | reverse complement strand
CGACTCTCAAGCCAAGGCCCTCCTCTGTTGCTGTGGTGGCGGTGGGTTGAGTGCGGGTATCGCAGTAGCCCTCAAGGGCTTGCGACCGGAGATTACCGTGCATACGGCAGAGCCGCAGGGCTTTGACGATACCGCTAGATCGTTGGCTCTTGGAGAACGCGTGACCAATCCAACCGAGCAAGGCTCTATCTGTGATGCCATCGTCACCCCCACGCCCGGTGAGCTGACCTTTCCGCTTCTTAAGCGATACGCTGGACCCGGTTTTGTGGTCTCCGATAATTCGGTGCTCGCCGCCATGAAAATCGCATTCGACACACTCAAAATCGCGGTTGAGCCCGGTGGCGCAGTCGCACTCGCGGCTGTAATGGATCCAACCACGTTGCCAGACCACCGGGAGCTAATTGTCATTCTCTCCGGCGGTAACGTCGACGGGAAATTATTTCAAAAAGCCCTCCAAATCACCTAGCGAAATACTCACCATCTAGCATGTGGCAAATTACCAATTTCGGTGATCTAGCACCTTAACCCTAACGTACCTTGGGCGTAATCAAGCGGTGGGAAGAACCGGCATACCGGTGCTTGTTAGCAAACGCAATCGGAATGCAAAACGCATTTCAGGTTAATGCGTGCTGAGTAGCCTCCTCCGTCAACGATTTTTCGATAGGGAGAGAAGCATGAGCGATGACCGTACCTGGGGTGTTTTGACGTCACAGTCCGATGAGGATGCGCTTAGAAGTAACATTACAGACGACGCCGAACAGTACCACGCAAACGTCGCATCTCGAGAGATTCATTGGCAGAACACATCAAGTGGCGCTTGGCTCGCTCGAGGTAGTGATGAAAACTGGACTGGATGGGATTCACGCGGCGCGGGTGAGACCTTAGATGGAGGCGCTTGGACACCCTGGTCGTCGGTTCTTGATCAATCAGCGGCGCCCTATTATCGATGGTTTACCGGCGGTCAAACTAACGCGTGTTTTAACTTGGTTGATCGTCATCTTCTTCAAGGTCGCGCTGATAAGACCGCGATCATTTTCGAAGGTGACCGTTGGGACCCCTCTAAAAACGACGGGCGTGGTGGTCCGGTAACTGAGCAACATTTCAGCTACCGCGTTTTGTTCCAAGAAGCCGTGGCACGCATGCAGGTACTGAAGGACCTCGGGCTGGTGACGGGCGATCGTATCGCCTTTAACCTACCGAATATCCCAGAACAGATCTTCTACATGCTGGCCGCTCAGCGTATGGGCGTCGTCTACACCCCCGTATTTGGTGGCTTCTCGGCTAAGACGCTGTCAGACCGAATTCACGACGCAGGCGCAAAGTTGGTCATCACCGCTGACGGTGGGTATCGCAATGCCGAGGTGGTCGCCTACAAAGGCACGTATGCCGACCCAGCACTCGATAACTACATCCCCAGAGAAACGGCACTCCATACACTACGCGAAGTACTCGCTACCTATCAGTTGGGTGACTTGACAGAGACGCTGTATAGCGACGTGTCCGAAGCACTGGCAGGCGAGATAACGCTCGAGCGCTCTGATTTGATGCGCGAACTAGGCGCTTCATTAGCTAGGCAGAATGCAATTGCAGCAGAACTCACCGCGGAACTTCGCACCGCGGTAGCAAGACAACTTGCCGACGCGAAGCACAATGTGGAAAACGTGATCGTCGTTGAATATACCGGGCAAGAGATCGTAGAGCACAGTCGAGACAAATGGTCTAAGGATCTGGTTGATGCAGCAAAAGCAACCATTGCAGGTCACTTAGGACTCGCATCGTTCGATGATCTGACGTCTGAAAGTGCAACCGATGTCTGGTCCAAGCTCAATGCAGTGTTGCCTGTAGAAAGCGTCGACTCCAACTTCCCGCTTTTCATCATCTACACCTCTGGCTCTACGGGCAAGCCCAAAGGCGTTGTGCACACGCATGGCAGCTGGTTGAGTGGTGTGAGCCACACAATGCGAACTGTCTTCAACGCGAACGAAGACGACACCCTGTATGTGATTGGCGATCCGGGTTGGATCACCGGCCAAAGCTATCTCATCGCAGCGCCTCTTGTTCAAGGCATGACAACAGTGATTGCTGAGGGCTCGCCGTTGTTCCCGCATGCAGGCCGATTCTCATCGATTATCGAACGTTACAAGGTCACACTGTTTAAGGCGGGGTCTACCTTCCTTAAGGCGGTGATGACAGATCCAGCCAGTGCACGAGAAATGGCTGACTTCGACATGTCGACTCTGCGCGTCGGAACCTTCTGCGCCGAGCCAGTCTCCCCCGCTGTTCAGCAATTTGCGATTGATAACATCTGCAAGCATTACATCAATTCGTATTGGGCCACTGAACACGGCGGTATCGTATTTAGCTGCCCATGGGGTGGCTACAAGCCACTCGCTGCTGATGCCAAAACCTGGCCACTTCCCTGGGTTCAGGCAGAAGTGCGAGTCGCAGAAACAACGGCGGCTGATGGCACAGTGACGCAATGGCGTACCGCAGAGTCAGGGGAAAAAGGCGAACTGGTCATAACTGAGCCCTACCCTTATCTCGCTCGCACCCTATGGGGAGATGCAGACAACCTATTTAATGAAAGCTGGCGCGGCGATATCGACCGCTTTAGCGATGTATATTTCAATCGATGGGACGGTGAGCTGACCTACACACAGGGAGATTATGCTCGTCAGCATGAAGACGGGGCGTTTACGCTTCACGGTCGATCCGATGACGTTATTAACGTTTCAGGGCACCGAATCGGTACCGAGGAAATTGAGGGCGCCATCCTGCGCGACAAGACGCTGCGAGAGGACTCGCCTGTTGGCAACGTTGTCGTCGTGGGTGCGCCGCACGATGAGAAAGGAGAGACGCCTGTTGCATTCTTGGTAGCAGCCGCCGGTCGCAAGCTTTCCGACGATGATCTTGCAAGACTGCAGTCGCTCGTCCGCTCTGAAAAAGGTGCAACCGCTGTGCCGTCCGATTTCCTGGTTGTCTCAGCCTTCCCCGAGACCCGATCAGGAAAATACATGCGGCGGACCTTGCGGTCGATTCTTCTCGATCAACCACTGGGGGATATCTCGACGCTCAAGAATCCCGAATCAGTCGAAGAAATTCGAAATGCTGTTGCGCAGTGGAAAGACTTTGGTCGCTTAACCGAGGCGCGCCGCGTTGTGCAGACCTGGCGTTACTTGCGCGTGGAGACACATGAAATCGCACCTGGGCACCTCGTTGCTCTCGTTGTGATCTCAAGCCCGCCCGTGAACGCACTCAGTGAGCGTACGCTGGATGAACTGCACACAGCGCTCACTCAGTTAGCACACCAGGACGACCTATCTGCGCTAGTCGTAACAGGTGCGCGAAACACCTTCGTTGCCGGTGCTGACGTAAAGGAACTTTTAAAGATAGGGGAAAAAGGCGACCTGGAGTCGGCTCAAACCCTGCCTAACGCAGCGCAGACGGCCTTTGCCACGCTGGAAAATCTCGACATTCCCATCATTGCAGCTGTGAACGGTCCGGCCCTCGGTGGTGGTAACGAACTCGTACTGGCCTGCTCGCATGTTATTGCTGCAAGACACGCCGAATTTGGTCAACCAGAAATCAATTTAAACCTTCTACCCGGATACGGTGGAACGCAGCGTCTAACACGAAAACTGTTCGACACTCATGGCACCGACGGCGCCGCCGAAGCGCTGAGAATAATGCTCGATGGGCGCACTATTGACGCTGATAAGGCACTTGAGATCGGGCTGATCGACGACATTGTCACCACCGAGGGCCTCTCAACGGTTGAGGCAGCAATGGCAGCTTTGAGAGATCACTTTGCGGGAGGCGACGCATTAAAAGTTTCAATGGCCCGCAGGAAAAAGCTCAAGCGGCAACGCGAGCAACCCGTTTCTATCGATGAGTCTCTGCTATCCCATCCTGGTGTGGCTCCGGCGCTTGAACAAATCCGAGCCAGTGGCCGAAACAAGCCAGTCGACTTTATCATAGACGCAATGCTTACGGGCGCCCGTGACGGTCAGGCGGCTGGCTTACGTCGCGAGGCGGAATTGTTTGCTCAAGGTGTCTGTGACCCAGAATGCGGACCCGCCGGCATCTCGGCCTTCCTCGAGAAGCGGAGCGCACCGCTGCCACCAAAACCAAAATCGGTACAACCCGATGCGTCGACCGAAGAACGCGCTCGCCTTATCGACGAGGGCAAACTATTGCCCATGGGTGCCAGTTTCTTCCCAGGCATCACTCCAATCCCAGAGTACCAGTTGGGTTATGGTGTTATGCGGTCTCACAAAGACGGCACACCACTCCATGGCGATCCCGAGGTGGCTGAGAAGGAACTCGTATTCCCCACGCCTGCGCCGAGTGCCAACGAGGCACTGGTCTATGTCCTCGCCTCGGAGATGAACTTCAATGATATCTGGGCGATAACGGGCATCCCAGTGTCTCCGTTCGATGCGCGTGATGCGGACGTGCAGGTGACAGGCTCGGGCGGTGTTGGCATTGTTGCTCAGCTGGGCCAGGACTTGGTCCGGGAGGGCCGTCTTTCGATTGGTGACATTGTCACCATCTACTCCGGGCAGAGTGAGCTCATGGCGCCCGATCAAGGCCTCGACCCCATGGCTGCGGACTTCCGCATTCAAGGTTACGAGCGGAACGACGGAAGCCATGCACAGTTCCTGACCGTTCAAGGGCCACAGCTGCACGCGAAGTTACCCGGCATCAGCATTGAAGAAGCAGGCTCTTATGGCTTGACGATGGGCACGATTCACCGAGCTCTTTATAACACCTTGGCGATCGAGCCTGGCAAACGGCTGTTCGTCGAGGGTGCATCAACGGGTACCGGATATGACTGCTTGCGAAGCGCCTTGTCCTCTAGCTGTGCCGCCTTGGGGATGGTCTCAAGCGCCGATCGCGGTGAACGCGTTGAGGCAGTGGGAGGTCATGCCATTAACCGTAAGGACAGTCGCTGGGCTGACATCTTCACTGCAGTGCCCGACGACCCAAGTGAATGGGCGGCCTGGGAAGCGGCAGGTGAGCCTTTTGTTGCCGAAGCCGAAAAACAGGTCGGCGGTCAGATTGACTACTCCGTATCACACGCCGGAGAGACAGCTTTCCCCCGCTCTTTCCAGCTGCTGGGCGAAAACGGTGTACTGACTTTTTACGGGGCGTCGTCAGGATACCGCTTCACCTTCATGGGTAAGGCCGGTGCGTCCTCTCCGGCTGCGCAGTTCTCCAAGGCAGGCCTACGAGCAGGTCAATCGCTGCTGGTGGTCTACGGGCCCGGTGCTGAGGATGGTATTGTCGATCCTGTCGCAATCGAAGCCATCGAGGTGGGTTGCCAACGCGGAGCTCAGGTCGCAGTGCTAGTTGACACCGTATCGCAGCGTGAGTTTGTTACCTCGCTTGGTTTCGGGGCGCAAATGAAAGGTGTGGTCAGCCTCGAGGAAATCGAGCGTCGACTCGGAGATGATTTCGATCCACCCGGTCCATTCCAAAAGATGCCCAATCCGTTTACGGAATCAGCGGCATTTAAAGAGTCGGTCCGAGCCTTCTCAGATCGCACATTGAAGCCGATCGGTTCGGCCATCGCACCCTTATTGAGAAACACGTTAGATAAGCGCGGGCTTCCCGATGTGGTGTTCGAGCGTGCAGGACGCGACGGTCTGGCATTGGCGACCTCTTTGGTTAAACCCAATGTAGGCAAGATCGTTTACTCCGAAGACCTCAAAGGTGCGCGCTTCAGTTTTTATGCACCGCAGGTTTGGATGCGTCAGCGACGCATTCTGATGCCAACCGCTGAAATTCGTGGAACGCACCTAAACACCGCGCGGGAGTTTGCCGAGATGCAAGAGCGTATCGCTGCGGGCCATATAAGTGTATTGCCACCGACCATCATTCCGATGGAGGGCGTACCAGAGGCGCACCAAGCGATGTGGGAGAACCGTCATGCAGGAGCAAATTACGTCGCTATGCATGCCTTACCAAGAACTAACCTTAAGTCTCGCGATGAACTTTATCGTGCTTGGGCCATCCGCGACGCAATGGAGCGTGGCGAGACACTCACAAAAGTAGATACAGGATCAGCAGGAGCACTCCAATGAATGATATGAGCGATATTCCCCAGGATCTGCTAACGCAGTCCATTGCTGGGCGTCGACTCGACAACAAATGCATCATCCTGACGGGTGCTGCCGGGTCAATTGGTAGTTTCATTACGCGCCAACTTCTTAGGGAAGGTGCACGCGTCATGCTGACAGGTCGGGATCAGAGCAAACTCGATGGCTTCATCGATGATCTAGTTAGCGAGGGTTTTGAGAAAACATTCATGGTTAGCGCCACGGGTGACTGTGCCGATCCTGAGGTCTGCCGTGAGATCGTGGCCAAAACCGTTGCTGCATTTGGTCCGATCGACGTTTTGGTCAACAATGCAGGCGCCGCCGGCCCTAAATTTACGTTGAGAGACATTCCATTTACTGAAGCTGAACAGCGCGCCGCAGATTCTGACCAGACGATGTTCGATTCAGCGATGAACCTACTCGGTGCTCCCTGGCATATGGCTAGAGCCGCCGCTCCGCACATGTCTGCAGGCGCTAGCATCATCAACGTCTCCACTATTTTCTCCAGAACGCACTACTACGGTCGCATCCCGTACGTTGTGCCAAAGTCTGGCCTCAACGCACTTGGCAAAGGGCTGGCACTCGAGCTCGGCGAGAAGCAAGGTATTCGCGTAAACACCCTCTTCCCAGGCCCTATTGAGTCTGAACGCATCGAGAGCGTATTCGCGCGCATGGATGAACTCCAAGGTGTCGAGCCCGGTAGCACTGGTAAAGAATTCCGTGACCTTATGATCACCACGCGAACGTCTGACGGAGGTCTTGAGTACAAATACCCGACGCCAACTGATGTCGCCTCGGGTATCGTTTGGCTGGCCTCCGATGAGTCCTCCGCACTATCGGGCCACCACATCGAGGTCACTAACGGCATGCAGGTACCGGCGCAAAGTCGCTCGCAACTTGTCTCGTGGCCAGACAAGCGCCTTGAGGACCTCACTGGACAAGTTGTTCTGATTCTCGGTGGCGATGACTACCAAGAAGCAGTCACGTTTGCAGAACGTCAGATTCAAAGCGGCGCGCGAGTCATGCTCGCTTTCCGTAACTTGAATACAGTGGGGCATGCTCGATCACTGTTGCAGTCGCGCAATCTTGTTGACGTGCAGCTTTCACACCTTGATCCACTTCGAAGGGAGTCTGTCGATCGCTCGATGCAGCTCATTGGTGATCATTTTGGTCGCCTCGATGGCGTGATTTTGCTGCCGCAGAAGCCAAACGGTGAGTACGGCTATTCGCTTACTACAGCAAATGATGACGACGTGGCGAACTTTGTGCGTGATGAAGTCGTTGCGCCTGTAGCGTTCGCCTCAAGCTTCGCTCGAAACATGGATCAACTGTTTGCAGAAGGTGAGCCACCCGCCATCGTCTACGTCACTAATCCATCAGATGGTCACGGCAACCTGATGAACGAGATCATTCGTGCGTCAGTCGAAGCCCTGATTCGAGGCTGGCGTCACGAAGATGAGACCTTGGCAAACACCGGAGAGCTTCCATGGGCGGTGCAGCCCAACCAAATGGTGCGCTACGACACCGAGGACAAAGAGGCTCTTACCTTTGCGGCAGATTGGGCGGCCACACTGACCAACCGTGTCCGAAAGATGGATTCGATCAACCTTTGGCTACCAAGAAGCATTAAGCGCTCTACAGGCAAGAGCTCAATGCCTTCGTCGATCTCGCGCGTGCTTCCCGGTCTCCACAAGGGGCGAACCGCGGTTATCACTGGGGGCAGTTTGGGTATTGGTCTGCAACTCGGTCGCTTCCTTGCTATCGCCGGCGCTCGTGTTCTGCTGAGCGCACGCAGCGAAGGCAAGCTTGCCGAAGCGCGTGAAGAGATCGTCGATGAGCTACGCAATATCGGCTACCCCAGACCCGAGACACGTGTAACTATACTCGGAGGCATCGATGTGGGTGACCCCGAGGCGCTTGACCGTCTCCACGATCATGCAGTCGCTGAGTTGGGCCATGTTGACTTCCTTATCAACAATGCCGGCATCTCTGGTGCTGAGGAAATGGTGGTTGATATGACGCGTGCGGATTGGGATCGCACGATGGAAGCCAACCTAATTTCTAACTACTCACTCATCCGCAAGTTCAGCCCTGCGATGAAAGCCGGCGGCAAAGGATCCATCCTGAATGTATCCAGCTACTTCGGTGGCGAGAAATACGTCGCTGTGGCCTACCCCAACCGTGCTGATTACGCCGTCTCTAAAGCGGGTCAGCGGGTGTTGGCAGAAATACTTTCTCGCCATCTTGGCCCGGAAATCCAGATTAATGCTCTGGCCCCCGGCCCTGTAGACGGCGCACGCTTGAGAGGCTCTGCTGAGGCGCCCGGACTCTTCGATCGCCGAGGACGTCTGGTACTTGAGAACAAGCGTTTAAATGAAGTTCATAAGGCCATCTTGGCTGGGATGTCATCGGGCTTTGGTGTCGACGGTGTCATGTCGCTCGCGAGCAATGCTGTCGAAGTTATCGATATCGATACTCTACCCAAGCCAATTGCGCGTCTTGTACTCAAGATTCGCGACTCTGGTGGTCTGGGTAATTCGTCAAAGTACCTCATGCACATGGGTATTGCAGCGAAGTTGATGACACGTCTTGTGCGCGCCGGCATCCTCAGCGAGGAGCAGCGCGAGCAGTTCTTGGCCACGTTTGTAGACGCACCAGCGCCCTTCTTTGATTTCGCGGAGACCTCAAAGCAGGCCGAGCAAATCGAGACTGGCATCCTCAACCGTCTGCACCTGCACAAGATGCCGACGGACGAGCAAGTCGGGCTATCAACAGTGTTCCACCTCGCCGATGATATTGTGAGTGGTGAGACCTTCCACCCATCCGGGGGGCTTAAATTCGATCGTTCAGTGACCGAGGGTGAGCTTTTGCTACCACCCAACGAAACAGAAATCGCTAAGCTCAAGGGCAAGCGCATTGTTTTGATCGGTGACTCGATGCGTAATGAGCTCACCAATATCGCCAATGGTTTCCTTGCGCAGAGTGTTGAGAAACTCTGGGTACTTACCAAGACGGAAGACTCTGCGAATGCAATGAGGCACAGCGTCGATAATCCGCACGGTATTGACATCGAGTGTCGAGCAATTGGTGATGATCTCGAAAGCAGTCTCGACGATATTCTTCGTCATGAGGGTGGTTATGACGTCGTTGTTAGCAGCCCATTCGAGCGCCTGCCACTCAACGCGCTTGCTGCCAATGCGAATGAGCCATGGGATCGTGTACTGAGCGATCACGCGTTTAGAAAACTCGTACACGATCAACTCACACATCACTTCCGGGTTGCACGAACCTCAGCTTTAGTGCCGAACTGTCAGATCGTATTGATCACGCCAGAGACATCGCTGGCATCGACTCGAGAAGAGTTTGCGCTTGCGCTCTTTGTGAAGAACTCGTTGCACGCATTCACAGTAACTCTAGGCGTAGAGGGCGAGCGACTTCCAACCGTACCTGCAATTAACCAGGTACAGCTAACACGTCGTGCTCACACCGAGGAGCCTTCTAACGACCAGGAACTCGAGGAGGAAATGATTCGTCTGGTTCACGCGGTCCTGCAGTGTTCGGTGCCCGCACCAGCGCCTTCAGAGAGCCGCTATCTGTCGAAGATCTTCCGCGGGAACGCAGTTACGGTGTAACTCAGGGCAGGGTGATCGCCAAAACCGGGGCTCTGCCCCGGTTTTTTTTTGTCTCGATTTTTCTCGCCACATTTTTTTGCACCACTAGGGCTTTGTGAGTAGTCTGGGTGAACACTAATAAAAAAGAAAATTCGGATGACAGCAGGCGGTTCAGCGCTCCCCTTTAATACAAAGTTTCTTTACGGCTTTGGTTCGATTGCCTACGGCATAAAGGACAACGCCTTTGCCTACTTCCTCTTGTTTGTCTACGTCCAAGTATTCGGTCTATCACCCGACCTCGCAGGTCTAGCGATTTTTATCATGTTGATCTTCGATGCGATCTCCGATCCTGTGATCGGCTATCTGTCGGACAATACACGTTCGCGCTGGGGACGACGCCACCCCTTTATCTATGGCTCCGCCATTCCCGTAGCGCTCACATTCTTCCTGATCTGGGACCCGCCAGCCGGAATTACAGATCAGGGATTGTTTTGGTATCTCCTTCTCATGGGCATTGGTATACGCACTACCATTACCCTTTACGAGATCCCCAGCACGGCACTAGGCCCCGAACTCACACAAGACTACGTTGAGCGCAGCTCGCTCATCGCTTATCGCATGTGGTTTGGTTGGTGGGGTGGCTTAGTGATGTGGAACCTTCTCTGGCTTTTCGTGGTTTACAGCAGCATTAACGGCACCGAGGATGCCCGGTATAACGCTGAGACATGGGTTGTCTACGGCATTGCCTGCGGCATCGTCATGGTCATCGCGATTCTGGTAACAGGAATCGGCACACACCGACACATACCGAATCTCCACATTCCAGATGAGCTTAAGTCAACTAGCAAACGCTCAGCGGTGATCGACGTCCTCAAGGATATTTGGACCACACTGAATGTCAGTCGCAATTATCGAATCCTGTTCATCGCCTATATTGTTTGCAAAGCGGCTTCAGGCCTCTTTACTAACCTCACGCTGTTTTATTACAGCTACTACTGGGAGTTTGAGCCATCCGACATCCTGACCATTGGCATGACGCTCTTCATTGCGCCGGTCTTGGGTCTTAAGCTAGCGCCTATGTGCACACGCCTCTTCGGCAAGCGCGATACAGCAATCGGTTTCTTCGCCGGAGCCATGGTGCTGGAAAATGCGCTGATCTCGTTGCGCGTTTTTGACCTCCTGCCATCTAACGACTCGTCCATAATTTTGATTTCGGTGTTGTTCTGTCATCTGTTTGCTATCTGCAGCATTATCGTTGCAAGTACCGCTGTTGGATCCATGGTGTTTGACACTGTTGAGGAGGTCGAGGCCGCCACGCAAAAGCGTATGGAAGGCACCCTACTCGCTGCCCGCTCTTTCGCAGAGAAGTGTATGGCCGGTGTGGGTGCTTTCTCTGCAGGCCTGATCTTAAGTTTTGCAGCGTGGCCAGAGAACGCAAAACCTGGCTTAGTCTCACAAGCAACACTGGATACGGTGGGCATCTATACAGTAGTGGCATCAGCGGCACTTTGGCTATTGGGTCTATTTTTTATCGCAAAGGTACAGGAGGATCGCCAAGCCCATGCGAACCGGCTAGCCGGACTCTCGACTAAGACACAAGAAGCCTAAACTAGGGATGCCACTTTGGGAAAAGGCGAACCGCTATCCATGTTGTTAGTCGACGATATTGAAGCTCATCGCAAAACCGTCTTCTCTCATAGGAAAGCCGTGATAGATTTATAAGTGGAACGAGTGAGAGCGTCAAAGCCCCAGCTAATCACTGCGCGAAATTAGTAAGGATCAAATGTATGAACCGTGTTAACCGTCTTCTCTTTCTCATTGCCTGCTTTAGCGTTACTTCAACGCAGACGCTAGCGGCCGATCTACAACCGCGAATTGACGCGGTGATGCCAAAAGTCGTCACATGGCGTCGCGATTTTCATGAGAACCCTGAGCTCAGTAATCAGGAATTCCGCACGGCAAAAATCGTGGCGGAGCATTTGCGATCGCTAGGAATGGAAGTGGAGACGGGTGTGGCCCATACAGGCGTCGTTGGAACCCTGCGCGGCGGTGACGGTCCAGTTGTCGCGCTGCGAGCCGATATGGACGCGCTACCTGTGACAGAGCTCGTAGATTTACCTTTTGCTTCCAAAGTAAAAGGTATCTACCAAGGGCGTGAAGTGGGCGTAATGCACGCCTGCGGTCACGACAACCACGTTGCCATCTTGATGGGGGTGGCCGAGATTTTAGCAGGCATGGGCAATAAACTGCCCGGAACCGTCAAGTTCATTTTCCAGCCTGCGGAAGAGGGAACGCCAGACGGTTCCGTGGGCGGTGCGGAGCTGATGTTGATGGAAGGCGCCTTTGAAAACCCGCGTCCCGATGTCGTTTTTGGATTACACGTTTTCCCCCTTCCTGTAGGAACGATTGCAACACGTCCAGGCGGACTGATGGCCTCTTCCGATCGTCACCAAATCACCATTAACGGAAAACAGACGCACGGTGCGGTGCCATGGGCCGGTGTCGACCCCATCGTGACCGCCAGCCAAGTGGTGCTGGGACTTCAGACCATCGTGTCACGACAGATCGATGCCACGCTAACCCCATCCATCGTCACCATTGGACGAATTGAAGGCGGCGTTAGAAACAACATCATCCCTGAATCGGTAGCGCTCGAGGGCACCATAAGGACATTTGATGCCGCCACGCGTATAGACATCCACAAGCGCATCAGGCGCACAGCGGAAAACATTGCAGAGGCTGCAGGCGCGACCGCAGATGTTGTGATCGATCAAGGCTATGGTGTGACTCGCAACGATCCAACGCTGTACCGCGAGATGACGCCGACGCTGGAAATGGTTGCCGGCGACCGCTTCATAGAAGCGACACAAACCACAACGGCAGAGGACTTTTCCTACTTCGCCAACGAGGTACCGGGCTTATTCCTATTTTTGGGCGTCGCTCCTGATGATCCGAGCCTAATCCACCCCAATCACTCACCGCGTTTCTACGCTGACGAGCGGGCGCTTCCAGTGGGCGTTGAGGCGCTTACCTCCATGACACTCGACTATATGGCCTCTAACCCTTAGGTCGCGGTTAAGACGACAGCTTGCGCCCTGTCCCTTACCTCGCGCACTAGAAAGTGTCTCGGAGCTGACGTTTAAGAACTTTACCGATGTCGCTTCGAGGCAATTCATCCATGAAGGTAATGCCGGCGATCGCTTGAATCGGGCTAAGCCCCGCATTCGCTGCTAGACGAATGTCCTTTTCGGTCAGCTCGCTATCCCCACGCTTCACGACAAAGGCCCAAGGGGTCTCCCCCCAATGGTCCGAGGGCTTTGCCACTACCGCGGACTCGATCACGTCGGTCATGGCATTCAATACCTGCTCCAGATCAGTAGCGTAGATATTTTGACCACCAGAGAGAATCATATCCTTGATTCGATCACTCAGAAACAGCCAACCATCTTCATCCAAGTACCCGACATCACCCGAGCGATAAAAGAGTCTTCCGTCATCATCAAACCAATGCATGGCTTTCGTTGCTTCTTCACGATTGAGATAGCCGTCACTCATGATACCCGTGCGGCCAACAATTTCGCCCGGTTCATTCGGTCCCAGCACCTCACCATCTTCGCCTAGAATGCGAAGCTCGCCTCCCGGCTGTACCTGCCCTACTGAGCCTAATTTGCCCAATTCAGCGGCCTTTCGAGCCACGAGAGTCGTCGCTACACCGCCCTCGGTAAGTCCATAAAACTCCAACAGCTGTGCGTCGGTATCTCGAAGGATTTTCTCCTTCATTGCCGCTGATAAAGGCGCGCTGGTTGAGAAGAGCCATTGAACACTTGCCCACATTTCAGGACTGTGATTATCGGCGGCCCACAGGCGCTCATATTGAACGGGCACCAACATCGCGTGTGTGATGCCATATTCACCGATGAGCTCATTCGCGCGTGCCGCATTAAACTTGCGCATAACCACCTGCGTCGCCCCCATCCACACCGAAGGCCACCATGTGGTGATCGTGGTATTTGAGTAGAGCGGCGTGCTAGTCAGCACCACCGCCTCATCGAATGCCATCGTTTGTGTTCCTGAAATTAATAAATTCCGCGCGAGATGGCTGTGAATGATCCCTTTGGGCGTACCCGTGGTACCCGAGCTATACAGAATGTCGTATTCCTCGTCGAGCGACATGTGGACACCCGGCGATTCGACAGAGAAATCAGCGGCCCAAGCACAATGGTCCGGAAACTGTTGACAGGGTGTTTCCAAAGCAAAACGCAGATCGCCTCTTATCGACGGCAAGTCTATGAAATGCGCTAGTGCCGAGGCCCGATATTGGTCCGACACGAATAAGCCCTTAACAGCACTGTCGAGCAACATATTGCGCTGCGCCTCGGGCGTGGCAGTATTGGGCACCGGAACCATACTGGCGCCCGAGCAAAGAATGCCGGTCATCACTTCAGCGCATTCAACGCTATTGCGCGATAACACCGCCACACGGTCGCCTTTCCCGATACCGGCCGCAATGAGGCCATTGGCGATGCGAAACACATGATCAATACTCGCGTCATTACAGCGCTCAACACCGTCAATAATGTAGGCGATTTTATTGGGCTTTGACTGACGACGACTTTCTAGACGTTCACAGAGAGAGATGGTCACGGTTGATCTTCCTTGCGCGGTAAAACGGTTCTACTTTGCATAGAGACCATATCAAAGCTTTGACCTAAGGACCCTTTCCAAATTGATATTTCACAACTTGAACGGTTGTGGCTTATCTCCCGTAACAAAAGGACTGCAGCAGTCCTTGGGAGCATGTTGTGAGCACACCAAACGAACAATCAAAAACAAATGAGAATCCCAAGTTTGTGGATCGTTTTGACGATTTCGTACTAGGACTCTTTGCCTTTGCCGAACGCGGGCTATTACTTCTTATCGGCGGCCTCGCCATCGTCGCGGTCGGCTTTGAGCTTTCGGAATTTATGACAACAGGCGATATCAATCTTGCTGACCTGCTACTGCTCTTCATCTATCTCGAGGTGCTTGGCATGGCTTACGCTTATTACTCCACGCACAGTGTCCCGGTAACGCTTCCTGTCCTCATTGCGATTACAGGAATCACTCGATTGATCCTTCTCAGCAAGGACTCCGAACCCGCGAAGTTAATGTACGAGGCCGGCGCCGTTTTGCTATTAGCAATCGCGTACGGTGTCCTTAGTTGGTCCGTCAATAAATTCAAGGGTGCGCGCGAGCACTGAATAATTGTTCTGCACACTCAAAATACAAAGTCCTGCGTCTCAAGAAAAAGAAAAAATCGGCTAGACTGAAGCATGATTATTATTTGGCGCATATTTTCAATATCCCGCTTCAAACTGGGAGTGCTTGCAGCCCTCTCGCTTTTGCCCTTTTATGCGGTACAAGCTTCAACGGTCTCTTTTTCTCAAATTTTAAAGCTTGATGTCGAAGACCTTTATGTTTGGAGGTCCTATGCTGACCAGAGTCAGCAAACGCTAGCGCACTTTACTCAGAGTGCGATCAACGCGAACTCCTCAGGTTCTATCCTCTTGATCCACGGAGGTTGCTGGTCGAATGCGTACGGTGTAGATCACGCCCTGCCCATGGCGGCGGCACTCTCCAGAATGGGATTCGATGTGTGGGCTGCTGAATATCGACGCGTAGGCGATGAGGGCGGAGGCTGGCCGGGCAGCTTGGATGATGTAAAGGCAGCTATCCGCTATGTGGCAAAAATTACCAACAACTCGCCATTACTGGTGGGGCATTCAGCGGGTGGGCATCTTGCTCTGAAAGCTGCTGAAGATCCTGATTTATCGATAAAGGGCGTGGTCGCGCTAGCGCCTATTACAGACCTCATTAGCTATGGTGCGGAAAAAGGAAGCTGCCAATCGATGGTTCCAATGCTCATGGGCGAAGATAGCTATCAGCCTAGCAATACCTATCGAAATGCGTCGGTTAGGATCGAAGAGATCTCCGCCCCGATCAAAGCCATCCGAGGGGAGGCAGATTCAATTGTAGGTGGTAACCAAGTGGCGTTATTTAGCCCAGAACAACGAATAGAGGTCCCGGAAGCCGGACATTTCGATCTCATTCACCCCAAATCGCGGGCATTCGAGGCAGTGAACTCAGTTATTGAAATTCTTCTCGCAGCCGGAAACGTGAGTACCGGCAGGCGACCAGGCACTACTGAGAAAAACACGCCAGAAAGACGCAGTAGCGTCAACAGTATCGATCCCCACAGTGGCTCTCACAAAGACCAGACGAAGTTGGCTGGAGACGTTGAGTGAGTGACTCTTTGTTCGACCAGTTAAGGTCCCAATTCCAGCTGCCCGGCGACAAAATCTATCTAGATGGCAACTCATTAGGGGCGCTTCCAGCGGCTACCCCCGCGACGTTGGCCAATATTGTTACGAAGCAGTGGGGAACAGATTTGATTGCCAGCTGGAATACGCATGACTGGATTGATTTGCCGCTGGTCGTTGGCAACCAGATCGCTAAGGTGATCGGCGCTGCAGAAAATACCGTTGTGTGTTGCGACAACCTCTCAATTAATCTCTACAAGGCAATACTGGCAGCCCTCGAATTGAACCCCGCTCGCAAAGTGGTTTGCGTTGAAGAGCAACAATTTCCGAGCGATAACTACATCGCCGGAGGGGTTTCACAGTTGCTTGGCGAGGAGCGGTGCTCGATAACTACGGTAAATATAGAGGGGATGACGCCGCAAAATTTACGTGGCGCTGCAGTTCTTGTTCTGTCCCACGTCGATTACAAAACTGGAAGTCTAAGAAACATGGCGCAAATCACGGCAAATGCGCATGCTGCTGGCGTCCTTGTCGTTTGGGATCTCGCTCACAGCGCGGGTGTCATCGACATCGATGTCACAAACTCGGAAATCGACTTTGCGGTGGGTTGTACCTATAAATTTCTAAATGGCGGTCCGGGCGCACCTGGATACCTATTTGTTCATCCGCAACACCAAGCAGCAAGTAATCCAATACCCGGTTGGATGGGGCACGCAGCGATGTTCGAGTTCGAAAAAACATACAGGCCTGCAACAGGTGTTCGTAGATTTCTTACCGGAACACAAAGCGTGCTCGCGCTTAGTGCGGTCAGTGCGGGGCTCTCTGTCTTCGAATCAGTTTCCATAACCGAGCTACGAGAGCGCAGCCTTCGGTTAACCCAGCAATTTATCGATAGCCTTGATGAAAGCGCTGCGGAAAAGACTATTACGCTAATCACACCTCGATCAGAAGAGGCTCGTGGTTCTCAGGTAAGTATCGCCCTCGAAAATGCCTTCCCAATTAGCCAAGCACTGATCGATAACGGCGTTATCGTCGACTTTCGTGCACCCAATATTATTCGCTTCGGATTTTCGCCTCTGTACAACACGCTGGCGGAAGCAAACGCAGCTGTTGAAGCCCTTGAAGATATTCTGAAAGAAAAGCGGCACCACGACCCAAAATACAACGTTAAATCCAAAGTGACATGAATACTCGCTCAGAGAAGATCGCCGTCCTCGAGAGTTATATTCCAGATATTCCTGACGTCTCCAAGCCGGGCATCATCTTCACAGATATTACGCCATTACTCTCGAGCTATTCTGCATTCGATGGGCAAGTGCTACTGAATCACTTAGCACCTATAGATGCACCCCCCATAAACCTAAATTGCGTGGCTAATCTGGAAAAATCGTAGTTGAGCCGCAGCCCGCTCTGTCTTATGAGTCTAAATGATGGACTCAAGCCCCCACACGAGCTAGATCACGGCTAAATACCCCGAAGTCGTTAGTCAAAAAGCCGAAAACTAATGTTCTGCGCAAAGGCTTTCAGATACGTTTACTCCAAGAATAAGGGGCGATTAATGCAAGGTTTCGCTTTAAACGACAGATTCAAAATCGGCATAG
>CBFHHL010000096.1:0-3058 GCA_965655685.1 Luminiphilus sp. | reverse complement strand
CTACATCGGTATGCAGCAGGTCTCCACGTCTAATGATTGAGTCTGGTGAGCCCTCACCCAGAAACGGTGCGTTCTCTCCAAAATCGGCACCAGCCCATTGTCGGTTTACGTCTGGATGAAACCAGGGTTCTAGCCCCTCTTCTTCGAAACGCGAACGAATAAACCAAGCAACGTCACCCAACGTGGTTACTCCCGGGGTAATCACTTCACTACTGAAGGCCCGCGCAATAGTCTCCCGCGCAATACCAACCGCCCGTTGCCATACCTCGACCTCACGCTCGAGTCGCGTCTCCATCCATCGAACGACCAGCGACTCTGAGGGCACTATTCGATTGCTTAAATCTGGGCCGACAGCATCAACTAACTTCTCGAAGAGACTGTGACTTAAACCGTCGGCAACCGGCCAGGTATCGCTAGTATTAACGCCAATTCGCTTTGGGTCTCTCTGGCGAATGAGCTGACCTAATCGTTCCCATTGAGCGTCTAAATCACCGCCCTCCCAGGCCGCCTCATAAAGCGATCCGAGGGGATATCGACTGACAGTTAATCTCTCCACTCCCGCATCACCCCGATCGAAGAACACCAACATTGTGGTTCGACGGGCCGTAAATCGTGGCTTGGGTACTAAAGAAAGAAAGACGGGGTCGTCGTTGTATTCGCGCGCGATAACGAGCCACATATCAAGACCTGCCTCGCGCATTAGTCTTGGTAGCAATGTCTCCAGTCGCTCCTCAACGATCGCATTCTCAACTTTAGGTCGATGCTCGTAAGGTTCGACCCCCAATTTCTGGGCGTGCGCAATCGAGGGCACGAAAGATAACCCAATCAGAAAACCAATAGCCCCTGCATACTTTTTTATCATTATTAACTTCATCTGTTTTCCCTTTTCTCATGCGTCGAACACATAAAACAGACTAGCTCACCCGCCCAATACCTCTTATGAAATCTCGAGAGAAGTGGCACGCAGAACAAAGGGCTAGGAACATCGAATCAAAACACAGCGCCTTTCATTCAGGTTATGCGAAGCGCTAACTGTATTCGGAACTCTCTAATCTCAAGCGCCTTTAATCTCAAACGCCGAAAACCCAAAACGCCTTTAATCTAAAACCCCTTCAATCTCGACGCCTTTTAACCTCAAACCTCTTTACTCTTAAAGCTCATCGATAAAAGTCTGCCAAACCGCCATAACTTTCCCGGGCTCCCAAATCTTGTCCATATCGGCTCTCGCCAATGATTCTGACCAACCCAACCGCTCTACCCGATACTTATAAAAGAACGCAGAAACTCTCATATTCGCTGCGCAGTGCACCCAGATTCGTTCGTCGTCACAACCCTCAAAAGTTTCAATAAACTGTTCGAAATCTTCTCTGGTTGGATTCGCAAAGACGACCGGCAAATGGAAATAGCGAATGCCTAACTCCTTCAAAAGCTCATCCTCGTTACCCAATGCATTTTCGTGACTCTTAGGTGCAAGGTTTATTATCGTTGTATAGCCCTCCTCCTTAATAAGGCTTAATTGCTGCTCTGTTGGCTGACCTGACGTCGCAACTCGATCATCAAGCTGCACGAAGTTGAAGATATCATGGAGATCACGGGTGTTACCGGACCACCCCAATCGCTTGCGCACGCGTGTGGCGTAATACCCCAAAACTGTATTAAACGTATTTGCCATCTAGCCCCCAAAAAACGGCTGATCTCTCTGTACAAAGCCCACTCGCGAGAGAATAGCCAGTCAATCCTCTGTTGGCCTGCAAACGCCGCCTAAACCGCTTGTAAGTCTCACAGTGTTACGGGCAGTGGTTTATTAATGGGCTTAGTGAGGGAAGCCGGATCCGCCGCAAAACCGATAATGGCACTGAAGCCATCACTTTTTTCACGATGCACGAAGCCCTTCTGACCAATGATTTTTGTCCCCGCACCACAGGCGTATGAAACACCCTTTTCAACGTCAAAAATAGTAAGCACGCCGCTGGTGATAAACGTTAACGAATCAAAATCGTGCCAGTGCGCCTCATTCTCCTCGGCTGGGAAATCGAACTTGTGGGCCGCGTAGCCCGCAGCTTCACACTGTGCGTAGGCGTCCGCTTCGTCTTTAAATGTACTCAAACGATCGTCCATGTTTGGATCTCCGTATTCACTTTTTTATTTTTCGATTGATGGTCGCAACACAAAGGGCCTGTTGACCATGCGCCGCCACCTCTGACCACCAGTGTGACATATTGAATACCCGCCTCACCACTACGTTTAGTCCGAGATAGTTCTCTGACGTCGTCTAATTCTATGACACTGTTCGCTGTCCATGGCTCAGTTAATAGGACAAGAAGGGAGGGAGTGGGTTTCGCCCCTGCGCTATTTCTGGAAATTGGTGGTAGCAGCACTTGATGGATTCATTACCCATTATCAAAGGACTACGAGTGTTCTCGCTTTGGCCAGATGGCCGCCTTCATGTGGGACTGAATCAATCGACTAAGTGAGAGGCTTGTCGCAGTTTAATCATCTGAGCAGAGACACCAACAATATAGAGAGCCAAAAACGCCAGGTGGAAACCTTGAAGCACAGGTGAGTCGAATGAGTCGATAAAGGGATCTCCAACTGGAAGTCGGCGCAGGAAATCAGTAATGGCCGGTATCATGTGAAAGAGAATGGTTGCGCTGTAGGCAATGGCTTGAAAGTATTTTGATGCAGCGCCGAAGATATTAAAGCGTTCCAGCAAAAAGCCACCAAAGGCTGCACCCAAGGTTAACAAGGCCAAGATGTGTGCAATGCCGAACCCACCTTGGTTGTATATGCCAAGCGCTGATCCCGCAACGACAACGGTAACCACGAGATAGGCGCGCCCTAGTTGAGTTGAGTCCTTGATAACACCGTATCGCGAGATAGCACCTACCGCCAATAGCAGTGCCGCTATACCCATAATCGTGTGAAACCACCCAAGCAACGTCATTGCCGGCATATCTTCCCCCTGTAATTTGTTTGTTTTAAACCTTTGTTTGACCGTTTAAGGCTGCGAAAACTTATGTATCAGGGCCAAGATAAGACTTCCAAACGCTGCATACGC
>CBFHHL010000095.1:0-1529 GCA_965655685.1 Luminiphilus sp. | reverse complement strand
ATCACAGTAATAAACCCGCCTTGAACAACGTCGATAGAGTGACAGTGATCCTTTGTGGGGCGGAACTCAAACGTACAGCTTTGCTCGTCTCGATCACTGCTAACTACACGACCATTTAGCAACTCGATAAATGGCGGGCGGTTGCTGTTTAAACGCTCGATAGGGTCGACGTTGCTCATATTTGATTTCCGAAGTTGTGGTTAACAAAACGCGCGCCATGTTAACGTCACTATCTCAAAACGAACAGGACAATCTCGATGCTTACGGCTGTACTTACCATGTTGGACCTTCAAGACAAAATGAACACCAAAGTTCATCCAAATTGGCGAGAGCAGGACTATGAGTGGTATCGCGCAGCATGGATAGAGTGCGCTGAATTGATGGACCATGCTGGCTACAAATGGTGGAAACATGCAGAACCGGACATCGAACAAATCCAGTTAGAGGTCGTCGATATTTGGCATTTTGGAATGTCGGCCTTACTGGTTGATTCCGACGATACCGGGGCACTGGCGGACGAAATAGCGCGTGACTTGAGTGCAACTTCCAATTCTAGCCTCAGCTTGCTTGAGGCGTCTGAGGCGCTCGCATCCGCTTGCATGACAAGCGGATCGTTTTCTACGGCGGCTTTTCTTGATCTCATGCGCGCTAGCGAATTGAGCTTTGACCAGCTGTATCGAATGTACGTTGGCAAAAATGTCTTGAACTTCTTTCGACAGGATCACGGCTATAAGGACGGTTCGTACGTCAAGGTTTGGAATGGTCGCGAGGACAACGAGCACCTTTCCGATATTTTGAGTGAGTTGGACGCTGACGATGACAGGTTTGCGGATACTCTCTATCGGGGACTTGAGGCCGCCTATCCAGGGTAGCCCTTATTTCAAGCCTTGCAAACGGAATGAAATCCTGCCGCCATAAATGGAATCATCTGATCATATGCCGACTGGTAGTCGTCCGACCGGCAGGCTCCCTCAGAAAGGCGGTCAATCCGGCCTGTTCTCGCCAGGGTGAGGGTCAGCGCCCCAGAGAGATTGTGGTAGCACCAATATATTTTGTCGTTTGGTGCCTCTGGCAAGGCCGCTTTTAGCGCGCCTATAAATTCGGTTACCAGCTGGTCAAATGCTGAGGACATAAGTCTCTGTCCCCAGTAAGTATGGTTGTTCACGTAAGCGATGAGGGCGAGGTAGTGATGCCAGCCTGAATCTCCTTCACGTTGCACGTCCTCGAGAGGGCGCAAAAAAGCGGAGATAATTGCTTCGACACTGACGGTACTCGGCATTGCCTCTCGCTTAGCCTCTGCAAGTGCGGCAAGCCGTCTACTATTAAGTTCGCTAGCTCTACGCTGAAATACTGCGGTAAAAAGCTCATCTTTCTTGCCGAAATGATAGCTCGCCAGTGCTACATCAACACCGGCCTTTGATGCAATTTGGCGAAGTGTTACACCCTCGAATCCTCTCTCAGCAAAAAGGTGCTCGGCGGCATCGAGGATACGATCTCTTTTAGCGGGCGCTTTACTCTGATTAGTTGTC
>CBFHHL010000094.1:0-2031 GCA_965655685.1 Luminiphilus sp. | reverse complement strand
CAACTGCACGCATTTAAAACGGGCTGGCGCAGCGCTGACAACCGCTACACGGAGTCAATGGTTGCAGCGATCGTGACACTCGACGCGCCAGTTTTGGCCAAGGCGACAACGGCTATCAGTGCACTGCCAGATAAAAACGTGGCGGTGCCCGCGGCGAGGCTGGGGGATAAGGCACGCGGTAAAACTCTCTACACAGCCTATTGTGGTGCTTGTCACGGCACCACTGCGCTGGGTAACGACGCACTCGGCGCTCCCAACCTCCTGGGACTTAGTGGTGACTACCTTGTGCGCCAGTACCTTAACTTTGCAGAGGGCAGACGTGGTACTCACACAAACGACCGATATGGCCAGCAAATGGCGCGCCTCGCCAAAGCATTAAAAGATCCCAAACTCATCGACGATGTCACGGCTTATGTGGTTTCAATCGCTGAGTAAATTAGTCGGCGGTCTGCTGCTGTGGTTAGTCCCATTCGCCACTGCAGCCGGTGAGGGTGCCGAGTTCACATTGGCCACACATTGCCCCGCTGGATTCAAGGTCAATGCTCTGTCCGAATGCAAGCTCGATAGCCTCTATAACGGTTACACCTCCCCCCACAACAGCGGTGTGGGAGGACTTCGCGCTGGACTCCCCAAAGTGCGCGACGGTTTTAATCCTAAAGTCATCGATCTGGGCCGATATCTCTTTTTCGACCCTCTGCTTTCGGGGGATAAGTTGCTTGCTTGCTCGAGCTGTCATGATCCCGATCTCGGCTTTTCCGATGGTCTCGGCCGAGCAAGGGGCGTTAACGGTGCAGTATTACAACGATCAGCACCGAGTCTTTGGAATATCGGTTTTTTCGACACCCTGCTATGGGATGGCAGCAAAGCGTCGCTTGAAACACAAGTTTTGGGTCCTCTCTACGCACCTAACGAAATGGGTAATACGCCCGAGCAACTCCTATCTGACCTATCAAATAACGCAACCTATGTGTCGCTGTTCTCTGAGGCATTTGGAACACCTGACATCCAATTGAGACAGGTCTATACGGCACTAGCCGCATTCGAAGCCTCGCTGATTTCTCTGAATAGCCGCTACGACTTTTATGCTCACGGGATTCACGATGCGTTGTCGCCCAGCGAACTTGAAGGGCTCAATGTCTTTCGGTCGTTTGTTTCTCGCTGTGGTGAGTGCCACACACCGCCACTCTTCAGCAATCAGGAAATCGCCATTATTGGTGTCCCGGAACCGGAGGGTCGACCTTTGGACCCTGGGGCAGGCGCGACGTCTGGAATACCAAGCCAACGTGGCGGGTTTCGCGTGCCCAGCCTGCGCAACATCGCAAAAACTGCACCTTATATGCACCAAGGCAACTTCAAAACGCTGCGAGATACGGTCGCGTTTTATAATGGTGGCCGAGGCCACGCGGTTCCCAAAGACGAGAATCTTCTTATTCATTGGCATATCTGGGAGCCCAATCTTCGCGATGAAGAACTCGACAGATTGGTTGATTTCCTCCACGCTTTGACTGATGAAGGCTTTATGCCCGTTATACCCGAGCACGTCCCTTCCGGTCTGACGCCCGGTCGGGCAAAGTACGCAAAACAAAAGTACCGTCAAGATCTGACATCGAGGTCACAATAATGAAAATAAAACTAACTGGAACACTGTCGATTCTTTTAGTCACATTGATCGTTGGAACCGCACACGCTGCAACCTTCGAGGTCAAGGACGGTGAGTCAATTCAGGCTGCAGTCACCAATGCCAAAGCTGGCGACACCATCAAAGTTTATCCCGGCACTTATCACGAAACAGTGTTCGTCGATAAAGACAACATTTCATTGATTGGTGTCGTTGAAGACGGCGAGTGGCCGCATCTCGATGGCGAGAAAATTCTTAATGATGCGATTCTTTACTCGGGGAATGGTTTCAGTGTCGAGTGGTTCAAAATCACGAAGTACAAAGGCAACGCCATCATGGGCCAGTCCGGCAATAACTTCTCGATTCGAAACAACTGGGTCATCGATACGGGCTTATATGGCATTTTCCCCGAG
>CBFHHL010000093.1:0-20870 GCA_965655685.1 Luminiphilus sp. | reverse complement strand
GCTTACTGCATCGGCGCTGTGCTTTGGAAGCAGGAAGAGTTTGAGCGGGCAGGCTTTGAAAAGATCATCAATATAAACCTAACAGGCGCCATGCAGCTGTGTACCGAGTTCTATCCTCTCCTTCGCGCCAGCCAAGGCTGCATCGTCAATATTGATTCGGTTGTAACCATCAGCGCTGCGCTGAACAATCCGGCATACAGCGCTAGCAAAGCGGGTCTGGTTCAGCTCACCAAAGCGTTTGCAAAGAAGTGGGGCCGCACAGGGGTTCGAGTCAACACAGTCGCACCTGGCATGGTTCCGACAAAAATGACCGTGAATCAATCAGGGGAGGAGAACGAGGCAAGGTTTAAGCAGACCAACCCGATACCTCGATTTGGCCGACCTGAGGACATCGCAGGTGGTGTACTTTTCCTCGCCTCCCCTATGGCCGCCTACGTGACGGGTCAGCAACTCGTGGTCGATGGCGGACTGACGCTCTAGGGCTTTTTGCCAATCCGACTCGGACTATCCACCCTAGAAGCTTGATAGGCGATATGCGCGATAGAGATACGTCAGTCCCGATTCAGTTAGGCCTGATAATTGCTGCGCGGTGATGCGCTTCAGATAGACTCGGCACGCAGTCTTTTTGACGCCGTTTTAAGACCCTGCTCCCCGTGGGCCCAGGCTTTCGCTATGTCTGCGCCTTTTCCCTATCTCAGCATCTCTTCCCTCTGTCGTTGGTCATCCCATAAAATTTCGCAGAGCGTAGGAGCCTAAAGTTTCAGCGACGATGGTTCCGTTAGCATCGGTAAGCACTGCCTTCTGCTGGAAGTCATAACGACCTGTTTCCTCAAGCTTCGTATTCATTTCAAGTCCCTGCTCCGCAGTGAAGTAGGCTGTCGCAGTGATGTCGGTCATCGCCGGTGCCTTGAAATCAATCTTTAAGTCACGAACCACAGGCTGGAACTTACGTGGATTAACCAGATATCGGGCAGTAATCAGCCCTCCGAGAAATTCCCCTAGGGAAAACAAAACCCCTGCATGCATTATCCCGATGTGATTGCCCGATTCCTTAGTATTGGGAATCGACGCTTTAAAGACGCCATCTTCCGCTTCGAGCACAGTCAGTCCCAGAAATTCATAGATGGGACAATTTTTCTTTGCCCCAGCCTCAAACGCCGCTAAATCCATCGTTATTTCCTCTTAAAGGGTCTGCGTAAAAACGTATTCCGTCCAACGCAGGTTCGCACGGGGGTAGTCAGGATGACAACACTGCAGAGGTGCAGGGGGCGAGAAAATCACCTATCGTTGTCCTGACACTACAACAACAAATCGTGGTTTGGAAAATGCGGCGTTACGGAACAACACCCGGTAGACCAGAAGAATATCGTCAGGGTAATGAGCGTGCGGTTCGCCCTAAAGACGCAGCGACGCTGATCATTGTTCGCCAGGACGAGGAGCCTCGATTGCTTCTCGGGAAGCGTTCGATGAAGCATAAATTCATGCCGGGTAAGTTTGTGTTCCCCGGTGGCCGCCTTGACCTCATAGATCAGCGTCTCAACGTACCAACGGAGCTCCGGAAACCGGTGATGGCGCGTTTAAGGAAACGAACACAGTCACAAATAAGTGACGCAAAACTGAAAGGGCTTGCACTGGCCGCGATTAGAGAGACCTTTGAAGAAACAGGACTCGTCGTTGGTCGCCCAACCTCCACACACTTGACGACCTCAAACACGGGCTGGCAGCAATACTTTGACCACGGCGTCTTACCTCCACTCGAATCCATGGACTTTATCGCCCGCGCGATTACACCGCCCTACCGTACTCGACGATTCGATACGCGGTTTTTTATGGTCTTTGATGACGTAATTCACTCCGATCCTAGTGCTGTGGGTAGTGCAAGTGGGGAGCTTCTGGACCTGCACTGGCTTACGTTGGACGAAGCTCGACAAACTGACCTGCCAGCCATTACACGCATGGTTATCGATATTGTTGAAGAGCGCTTACCCCATTCGCGAGAGGCTCAGCTGAAACAAAAGGCACCCTTTGTTAGGTCGCTTTATAAACAGTGGATCACAGAGGACTTATGAGTCAGGGCATCGCTTTTGGTGAAGTTATGAAAACCGTAGATGCCCTTTGGCCTACAGGGAGGTTCAATGACGCTTGAAGAGTGTGAAGCAGTTGAAAAGGCACTAGAGAACATCCGTCGCTAAACAGATCGAGGCGCAAGAATAGGAAAGTAGGCGTCATCCTAGAACAATAACGAAGAGCACTAACGTGACAGCAAAAGCGGGCAGTAAACAATCACAATTTCATTATCGAACCTGTCATCTCTGCGAAACCATGTGTGGTATCGAAGTAGAGCATGACGGTAAAAATATTATTGCCATTCGAGGCGATCAAAACGATGTCCTGAGTAAAGGTAATATTTGTCCAAAAGCGACAGGACTCAAGGATATTCACACAGATCCCGATCGCCTCCGAAAACCCCTAATAAGGCAGAGAATTGATCCGGCCAAGAAGAGTGATAAAGACGGGTGGCGCGAGGTTGAGTGGGATGAGGCAATTAACTTCGCCGCTGAAGGTGTCGCCGCTACACAGCGCCAACACGGTACGGGCGCTGCTGGTTCGTATTGCGGAAGAAGCACCGCGCATAACATAGGCGCACTACTCGGGGTGAACTTGCTCCGCAAAGGTTTGGAGACCCGCCATATCTACACCGGTTCTACCTGCGATCAGGTGCCCCACAACTTTGCCTGGCACCACATGCTGGGACATCAGTTCTTTGCCACCGTTCCCGATATCGATCGTACCGATTACTTCTTGATGTTAGGGACAAATCCGAAGATCTCGAACGGTGCCATGATGTCCACAGGTGCCAACGCGTACAAAAAGCTGAACGCAATTCGCGAGCGCGGCGGCAAGGCGGTACTCATCGACCCAAGGCGCAACGAAACTGCGCCCTATTGCGATGAGCATCACTTCATAAAACCCAATACTGACGCCCTACTGCTCATCGGACTGATCAAGTCCATCATTGATAACGGTCTTACAGACCTAGGCCGACTTGAACCCGATATCGTCGGCTATGAACAGGTCGTAAGGATGATAGACGACTTCGAGCTTAACCAGATCGCGAGAGCTACCGGTATATCGGTCGAAACTATTGAGCGATTGGCGCGGGAATTTGCCGTCGCTGACAAAGCGGTGTGTTACGGACGAACCGGAGTGTCGATGGTAGAGTTCGGAGGCCTTTGCCTCTGGCTGATTATGGTGCTCAACATTATTACGGGCAATCTTGATAAACCCGGGGGCATGATGTTTCCGCGAAATGCGATCGATTCATTGCCCGCCACAAGTTCTAGTTATGACCGTTACCGCTCGCGGATCCGGCAGCGCCCTGAGTTTGGTGGGGAGTTCCCCATGGCGATTCTCGGAGACGAGATCCTTACGCCCGGGGACGGTCAACTGAAGGCCCTCATTGCACTCGCAGGCAATATGGTGCTGTCGATGGCCGATGGAAATCACACCGAGAAAGCGCTTTCCGCCTTGGACTTTATGGTCTCCATAGATCCTTATCTCAACGAAACGACCCGATTTGCCGATGTGATATTGCCGCCCGCCGGTCCATTTGAGAAACAGCATTACGACCTGTTCTACCACACTTACGACACTATAAATTGGGCGAAATACTCACCTGCTCTCTTCAAACCAAAAAGCAAGGTTTACACCGATTATGAAATCATTGGCGAATTAATGGAGGGCATCCGTGCCAAGCGCGCAACCTCGCTTGTTCAGAGTCTCACAGTTAGGGTCACGGGTTGGATTTCGAGAAAACTGCTCAGTGTCGATCGGATTATCGATCTAGGGCTACGGTTTGGCCCCTATGGCTCCGGTATTAACCCCTTCAATACGACAGGATTGAACCTAAAGCGGCTCAAGAAAGCGCCGCACGGGGTTTTCCTGGGAGAGCTCACACCCTGTCTTCCAAAACGGCTGTTCACTAGTGACAAAACAATTCGTCTAGCCCCCCAGCCCATGCTGGATGATTTACCGCGACTCAAGGCACATTTAGACAAACTACAGAGTCAAGCAGAAGAGACGGATACCCTTCAAATCATCAGCCGTTTAACGAATAGAACTCTCGGCTGGATGCATCACAGCCACCGACTAGTAAAGGGTCGAAATCCGGTTGAGCTCATTATGCACCCCGAAGATGCGCGAGCGCGGTCGATAAAAACCAATACTTTAGTGCGCGTATCCACAGAGCGAGACGCTATCGAGGTCCCAGTGAGGATCAGCGATGACATTATGCCAGGCGTGGTTTGCTTACCTCACCTATGGGGACACAACCGTCCGGGTACCCGCCAGCGTGTGGCAAACGCCACACCCGGTGCGAGTTACAACGACCTTACGAGTGTCGCGGCCATCGATGAATTGACCGGTAACGCGATCTTCAACGGGGTGCGAGTGCACGTAACAACCGTTGGTGACCACGAGTCCCTCGAGCCAGTGCATAAAGATGAAACAGTTGAGGAGTTCACCGTCTGACAAAGAGGATCTTAAGTCCTGCGTCAGTCAATAAGAGGTCGGAACGCATGTTACGAAAAATTTTATTCATAGCCGCTGTCGCCTTGATTCTGGTGTATTTTGTGGCTTTGCGAGCCTGTCACAAGGTGCCCGCCGCCATAGGTGCTCCGTCGGAGCCTAGACCGCTACCGATAATTAACCATGTGCAGCACCCCTATTTGGCCGAATCTCAACGCTCCTCAATGCATGGTGGCGCCCACAACTGGGATATCAACACGTATCCCGGCCCCCTTGGTGCAAACACCATTACAAAACACAGGAAGTTCAGTAATCTCGTAGGCGTTGCACCCAATATCTCATTTGATTCCAACGGCCGATTAATCACGGTAAGCATCAAACTCACTGGCATCGAGCTACATCTTCTCGATCCAGAAACCCTTGAGACAATTGCCATGCTGAAGCTACCACCCAAGGCGAGTCCCTCGGACAATAGTGGCGGTGGTTATTTCCATATCGATGCGCAAGACCGGGTCTTACTTGCACCAGCTAACGATACCATTGCAATTTTTGAGGTCGACGACTCCTCAGGAACACCCGCTTGGAGACTGACTGAAGAATACGACATTGCCGGACTATTACCCGAGGGAGTCAATATCCACGACGTGATTCCCGATTGGTCTGGTAACTTGTGGTTCGTTACGGGTGGCGCTTACCTTGGCTACCGCGACCAAATGACTGGCAAGTTCTACACCTACGAGCTTCCGGCAGATGGCGAGACCATTCAAAACTCATTTGCGGTTGATCAAGAAGGCTTGTACGTGGCCTCGACCGACGCAATCTATCAGTTTCAGATTGATCCGGATACGAAAGAGCCCTTCTTCACTTGGCGAGAAGACTACGACAATGGCGCAGAGCAAAAGCCGGGCACCCTCTCCCACGGCTCTGGAACTTCACCCACACTCATCGGCGATGATCTAGTCGCGATTGCCGACGATGGCGACCCGTTCACCAATATTGTGGTTTATAAAAAGTCGGCTTCGATTGAAGGTGAGCGGCTCATCTGCAAAGTGCCGCTATTTGGGCGCGGCAAAAGTGCAACCGAAAACTCACTCTTGGTCTACGGCAATGCCATGGTTGTGCAGAACGATTACGGTCATGTGTACACCGGCAACGCACTTAAAACATCCCCCGGCATTATGCGTGTGGATGTTCGGGAAGATCGCAGCGGCTGTGATGTTGTCTGGCATAACGAAAGGTTTCTCTCTCAGTCGCTTCCTAGACTCTCTACGGAAACTGGACTTCTCTACTTCTACACCTTTCAAAAGCAAGATACTGATGACTTATTTGGTGGCTGGTATCTCAGTGCTGTCGATTGGGAAACCGGTGAACCGCTTTGGGACCGACTGATTGGCCGGGGAACGGGATCAATGATCGACACGCTGTCGAGTGTGACGGCGCCCGTAGTACTAGGCCCGAATGGTGCCGCTTACGCGGGCATCCGAACCGGTGTCATCATGGCAAAAGACGCGATCCGATGAATAGTTCGGTATCTCAAGCCAGAATTATGGCACCGATAGCGGTACCTTAGTGTTCCATCGAGCACACGACGATCACCGCAGAGACGTTGTCCCACTGAGGGCATCAAAACCTGCGAGATGAAGGCTACTTAAAATTAAAAAAATGGAGGCTCGGGTCGGAATCGAACCGGCGTAGACGGATTTGCAATCCGCTGCATCACCACTCTGCCACCGAGCCATAAAGGAGCCGGAGCCCCGAAGAAGCGCGAAGTATACAGACTTCGCTTGGTTTGTCATCAGACACTTAGTGCATTTAGCCCGCTAATCGACTCTGGTAGTTAGCCTGCACGCGGGCTGCATGCGCTATCCACTGGTCCTCGGTGCACCGCGCTGCATGGGACTCAGAAATTTCTGCCGAATCAATACCCAGTTTCAGCGCCATCGGAAGTTGATCGGGGAGCAAACTCCCCGCCACTCGGATGTGGCCTGTAAAACCGCGCAGCCTAAGCTGTCGTCCCAAGGTCAGAAAACGACCATCAGCGCAGCTACCGAAGACGATGCGAATCGCGGGCAGATGAAAAAGCCGATCAAGTTCGATCGGGTCTATCGCAGAATCGATATCCGTAAATTCCCACCTTTCGCTGCTGTCGAATCGGCCTTCGCTATTGATAACAACACTCATGCAACGCTCTCCGAACTTGCGATGATATTAGGCCGGTTGTGGAGCCCGCACTCAAGCTCTTCCAGACCACGCCACCGCCCTGCTCGCGCATCTTCGCCGGCTCGCACAGCGCTCGTACAGGGCTGACAACCAATTGAGGTGTAACCCTTAGTTGCCAACGGATGCTCTGGCAGTTCATGCTCAGTTTTATATCTGGAAATGTCAGCGTCACTCCAATGGGCCAAGGGATTAAACTTTAATTTTTCCCTAGCCAAATCCACCTCGACACACCGAATACTGTTTCGAGAGGTAGCCTGCGCTCTTCGCTGACCCGATATCCACGCATCATTCATTCGTAGATGCCTATCGAGCACAGACACCTTTCTCAACTGACAGCAGCTATCGGGTTGACGCTGATACAGTCTTCGTTGCGCATCGAGTCGCTTCACGGCGATGGGGTCGACAGAGGCAGTGCGCACATTGCGCAACCCCAATACGGAAGTTAGATGTTGTCGATGCGCGAGAGTTTGGGGAAAGTGAAATCCGGTATCCAAAAAAACCACCTGCGCATCGGGTTTAACCTCGCTGAGCATGTGAAGTAGGACCGCGCTATCAACACCGAAACTCGACACGAGGGCTGGATTGCTGACAAAGCTGCAGCAGCTCATGATCTCAGACAGCATCTCTCTTGGCGATAGATACTGCCACTCGCTCTCGAGACGGTTGGCGATAGACGTCAAGCGTGTACGCTCGACACTGTTAGGCTGCCTGGTCAACGACATACAGCGCCTCCTGAAACGGACCCGTACCCAAACGTTTCACGGCTCCCGCAAAGGTTTCGTGCTCGTCAGATCTCAGATCTAAATAGGCATCTATTAAGCGATCAAGCGCGGGCATCAGCTCGTCAACGCTGAATCCACGTCCCATTTTCTCTCCGATAACTGCATCATTCCCCGCGCTACCACCAATGGTAATTTGATAATTCTCGACACCGGCCTTATCGAGCCCGAGGATGCCGACATGGCCGACATGGTGATGTCCGCATGCGTTTATACAACCGGAGATTTTAATCTGCATGTGCCCTATTTCCGCCTCTCGAGTGGCGTAGCGCATTGCGATTTCCTGAGCAATCGGAATCGAACGCGCCGTGGCGAGCGCACAGTAATCCATTCCAGGACAGGCAATAATGTCTGAAATGAGACCGATGTTTGCAGTGGCAAGGCCTATCATTAATAGCCTTTGGTAAATTGCCGGTAAATCAGCTTGAGAGACATGTGGCAGAACAATGTTCTGCTCGTGGCTAATACGTAACTCGTCGTGGGCCAATTGTTGAGCAATATCCGCGATTGCGCGCATCTGTTCAGATGTTGCATCTCCCGGAGTCTCACCATAGGCCTTTAGGCTGATCGTGACGCTTGCATAACTAGGGTGCTTATGGGGCGAGACGTTTCTTTCGACCCACTCACGAAAACCGCTGTCATTGTCCAGCGCGTCAAAGTAGTCGCCCTGCGACTTCTCAATGTAGTTGGGGGGAGAAAAGTCTTTCTGAATGGCTCCAAGTAAAGCCAGATCTTGGCCGTTGAAGACTTTCCTGAGGCGTTGGAACGCTGTATCGACCTTGGCACGAAACGCGTCAATACCCATGGCACCAACGGTAATCTTGATACGTGCCTTGTACTTGTTATCGCGACGGCCCGCTAGATTGTAAACCGATAGCACAGCCTCCAGATAGGGCAACAGGTCTTCTGCGGGTAGTCTGTCAACCAGTTCCTGCCCGATAACAGGTGTTCGTCCCAAGCCCCCGCCAACAAAAACCTTAAATGCGATGCGTCCCTCGTGCTCAACAAGCTGAAGTCCGATGTCATGAGCGCGAATGACCGCACGGTCCTCTACAGCGCCGGTGATGGCGATCTTAAATTTACGAGGCAAAAACTGAAATTCCGGATGATCGGTTGACCACTGACGAATAAGCTCAGCGTATGGGCGGGGATCAGCGATTTCATCCATCGCAGCACCCGCAAACTGATCAGTCGTTACATTGCGAATGGTATTGCCACTCGTTTGGATAGCATGCATATCAACGTCTGCCAGGGCATCCAAAATATCGGGAGTGTCAATCAAGCGCGGCCAGTTGAATTGAATATTTTGCCGTGTTGTGAAATGTCCGTACCCCTTATCCCACTTGTCTGCAATAAAGGCTAGTTGGCGCATTTGTCGGCTTGAGAGCGTGCCGTAGGGAATAGCAATTCGGAGCATGTACGCATGTAGCTGTAGATACACCCCGTTCATCAGCCTCAACGGCTTGAACTCGTCCTCTGTCAGCGCCCCCTCTAGCCGACGCTTTACCTGATCACGATACTGCCCTACTCGCTCACGTACAAAGGTGCGATCGAACTCTGCGTAGCGGTACATTAGGCAGCGACCTCAGTGTCCTGAGTTACTTGCTTGCCATGGAAATAATTGCTTGGACCTTTTTGTCGAAAGCCCTCTCGGTAATGTCGAGGTTCTATCGATGCGTCTACGATCACTTCTGCAAGATAGGCTCCAATCACATTTGCCTCGCTAAACGTGCTAGCCAACTCTGTCTCCGCCTCGTCAGTGTTCGAAAAAACTTTGGCCGTATTTAACTCAGCTGACCAACGATGTGAGGCATCCAGATAAACCACCTCTCCGGAAAACAAGTCGTTAGCGGTAATGACGACGGGGGCCTTAATGCGAGCCATTTGACACCTCCTGCAATGAGTGCACGGTGATGCTTGCTTTTTCAGCAGCGTAAATCCTCGGCATAGCCTGGGCACCCCGCTGTTGACCGATACCCACAAAGATGATCAGAGGTCCATTCCACTTGTCCCCATCCAAGCGCTGCGCGAACTCGGAAAGCGTGGACGTAAACCTGCGTTCCTCAGGGCGCGAAATATTTTCAATACACGTGACGACGAGATCGCTGTCTGCGCCAGCCATAAGAAACCGGCCTTGCAAGAAGCTGGCTGATCTACGCCCCATGTAAATCGCAAGCGCTTGACCTGATCTAACAAGCTGTCGCCAGTCATGCTCTGCATAACCTCTGGCGTCATGGGCGGTCATAAACGTAATGCTAGAATTGCGGTCTCGACGTGTTAGTGACTGTTGAAGACTGGCAGCACCTGCGGCAGCTGAGGTAATTCCAGGAACGACCGTTCTTTCAATGCCCGCCTCGGCAAGTGCCAAGAGCTCCTCGTCCAAGCGTCCAAAGACTGAAGGGTCTCCACCCTTTAGGCGAACCACTTTCCAACCAGCTTTGGCTTCGCGAACCAAATGCTCGTTAATGACGTCTTGAGTGACCTGTTCGCCAAACCCTTTCTTGCCAACGTCAATAAACTTGGCTTCACGCCTTGCAAGCTCGAGTACACCTTTGCCAACGAGCCGGTCATAGATTATTACCTCGGCCTCGTGGATATACCGACGAGCCTTCAGGGTCAACAATTCAGGATCGCCTGGGCCCGCACCAACGAATGCTACAGACCCCCCCTCTGGTTCCGCCGCCAAGTGTTGCGATAGCAACACTTCAAGGCTCGCCTTGATAACGTCATCACTACCCGCCGCCTGTATACGTTCGGGCTCGAAGAACTCCTTCCAAAATTTACGACGCGGCAATCCTTCTGGAAGTGCCCTCACCTTTGAGCGAAACGCGTTAGCCAGTCGGGCAAAGCGCCCCAAATGCGCTGGCATCATAGCCTCGATATCCGCTTTTATTTGACGTGCAAGGACTGGTGCGGATCCCTCCGTACCAATAGCCACCACAACAGGATCACGGTCTACAATCGCGGGAGTAATAAAATCGCAGGCGTCTGTGCGGTCAAGGACATTCACGATAGCGCCGGCGGACCGTGCCATCTCTGCGAGTTCATCGTTCACCGAGTCATCCGTATGCGCCGCATAAAAGAGTGTGACGGCCTTGAAGTCCTCTGCATTTGGTAACCCTGAGCGCAAATGGATCAAGCCCTGCTCCGCCCAAGTAAGCGCCTCCGCACTCGGTGCGTCAGCGAAGACCGTCATATGAGCCGCGGTCTTTAGGACACCACGACATTTAGCATCGGCCATTTGCCCCTGCCCGACCACCACGATCCTGCGATTTTTTGTTGCCACGAATATCGGAAGGAAATCCATACGCTGCCGTCCTTAATTTGGGGCGCGATCGTAGAATTAAATTTCCTCGGAATGTCCTTATAACTAAAAAATAAGGAAATTAGTCTAGGTATTCATTTATTATCAGTAAAAATTCCTAGACAATCTATTTTTCAGGAACATAGAACTATGGATTCAACAGATAAAGCAATCCTCCAACTCTTGCAGACAGACTCAAGCTTGTCATTGGACGATATTGCTATCCGCGTTGGCGCGTCAAAAACCCCTGTCTGGAACCGTATAAAACGCCTTAAAGAGTCGGGCGTCATCAAGCGTGAGGTTGTAATCGTTGACGCCGAATCAGTCGGCTTAGATACCTGTTTTTTTGTTTTGGTAAAGACGAGCGAGCACGATGCAAATTGGCAATCAACATTCCTGCAAGCACTGCGAACAAGAAAGGAAGTTGTAGAGGCCCATCGCCTTGCGGGTGAAATTGATTACCTTTTAAAGGTAAAAGTCGCAAATTCGCGCGCCTACGACCAGTTTTACCAAGGCCTTATTGCCGACGTGAAAGTGTTTAACATCACCGCGCTTCTTTCGATGGAAGAGCTTAAATACACCACCGCTCTACCCCTTTAACTTCAGAGGTAGACTGGACCCAATTTCCGCACCATAATGAGAACGATTCTCAAAAACTAACGAGGAAGATCCTATGAAACTAAAGGCTGCAGCAGTTATTTTAGCGATGTCTACGCTCCCCTCTATTGCACTCGCTGGCGCCGACTGCAACGAATACCCTAAGGACGAGTGGATGAGTGTGCACGACCTCCAGAAGCGCATTGTTAATGAGTACGGCTTTTCTATTGCCAAATTCAAAGTCGATGACGAGTGCTATGAGATTTACGGATGGGAAACCGACGAGAACGGTAAAGAGCAAAAAATCGAGGTTTACTTCGATGCCAAAACAGGTGATATCGTCAAAAAGAAGTAATTAAAGCAATGAGTTGGGACCCTTTTGTAAAACTCTTTCATTGGTCTCTCGCCACCGGCATTGTGGCCAATTACTTTATTCTAGAAGAGGGTGGTCAGGCCCATGAGTGGCTGGGCTATGCGCTCTGCGTACTGGTTGTTGCACGCCTTATATGGGGCTTTTACGGCCCTTCAAATGCAAAATTTGCAAGCTTCATAGGCAGTCCAAAAACGGTAATCAGCGAAATTCGCTCGCTTAAAAGAACCCACGAGTTAGCCCAAACCCACACCGCAGCAGGTGGTTACCAACTACTGCTGGTGATGTTGCTGGTCTTTGGTTTGGGTGTTACGGGTTGGGTCCATGATCTTGACGCGTTTTGGGGCGAGGATTGGCCTGCAGATTTTCATGAATACATGGCGAATACGCTGATGATCATCGCTCTGCTGCATGTTTCAGCTGTGGGATGGATGCAGCTGGGTCTGAAAATGCCTGTTATTCAACGTATGTCCCTGTTTCGGCGTTAGCGCGACGTGAGTCCAGTCCGTGACCAGGGATTTTCAAGCCCGCGGGGAAAACGCAATTCCCCTCTTTTAATACCGCCTCAAGGCGCGACGCCGATCCCGTTTAGCCTCTAGACATCCGGAGCAATATCGCTCTCGGAATCGACAGGCTGACTCTCTACCACTACAGGCAAGCCGCCAAGCGTAAAGCCACAGGTCTGACATACCGCCACATCTTTAAGCCCCCTGCGTGTCATCTTAGGTAACCCCTGCGTGTCACAGTTTGGGCAGGCAACCTCTGACTCTAGTCGTGAAGAAAAAATACCCACGGCTATCCATAGGGCCAGACAAACAAAAACTAAAATTATCAAGAGATCGGTAGAAAGGTAAAACACGGCGCTCACGCGATTTCTAGGATGCTCTTGAGTTTGCCTCAAGTGTGCTCAAAGCACACGGTAAATGGCATATGAGCTAACAATGGCGTCCAGTGGGCGATTGAAGCCCTCCACCGGCGAGACCGCAGAGGATCTCCATCAATATGGTCACTTAAATTCCCCAGCCCAAACACAAAGCCAGGCAAGGAAAGCCGCGAGCGACATACCACCGAAAAATAATAATGTACCTACATCCATGGCGCAGCCCTCAGATGTATTCAGAAGGTTTACAGACTAAAACGTACAAAAATTGAGACAAGCAGCAAAGATGATATCTGTGAACTCGCTCAACTATGCGAGGCCGAGTTTTGAAATAAGCCGCAGGCGCCAACCAAGGCCAACAAAGTGCCAGAACTGTTCACCAAGATCGCAGAAATCCAGGTCCAGACAGAGTGATATAGGTGCAGATCTCCGAAGTTAAAGAGGTGTTTTAAAACGCCGTTGTAACCCAAAAGCACAACAGCGATAGCCATCAAAAGTCGATAAACGACCTTATGCTCCAACATGGCAGTGGCCACAAAAAGCAAGTAAGTAGTCATCCCAACGACACCAAACACTGCGTCTGTGGGTGCCCATGCAGCATCACCACTGCGCAAGTCCATCAAACTAGCAACGTTGTAGAGCAAGCCCATTGCACAATAGATGATCTGTAAAAGCACTAGGCGGTTGAGCGTTAGTGACACGCAAAAACTCCTTAATATGATTAACGCCCCAAAGTTACGCTTACTGTCAGTTGCCGTCGTTCACCGATCACATCATTAAGCTGACGCGAAGGCTTCAGGCCGACGATCGGCCACGACTGAAACCCGCTCGCCGTAGCGTGAGTATGGATGGTAATCCCATATAGCATGGTGTTGAGTGCATCGATTATCCCAAAGCGTCAGCGTACCGGGCTCCCAGACAACACGCGCAGTCAGTCTCGGTGTCGATTCGATGAAACGATAGAGCATATCGAGAATGGAGCGGCTCTCGAGCGGATGCAAACCGTTTATGCGTGCCGTGAAACCACTGTTCACGTAAAGCACTGGCTTTCCCGACTCAGGGTGCCTTGTGATTACTGGGTGCTCACTGACAGGATAGCCGCCCTCGGGTGGTGTCGACTTGTAGGCGCCTACATACGGTAGTCCGCCATCGTGCGTGGCGGTCAAACCGCCAAGAAAGGCTTTCATCGAATCAGAAAGCAGCTCGTAAGCAAGATACATGTCGGCGAAGAGTGTGTCTCCGCCTCCACACTCAGGCACTTCCTTCATATAAAGCGCCGAGAATGCGGGTGGACGCTCATCACATGTCACATCCGTGTGCCAGCCATTACCGGCTGTGTAAGCAGAGTTCTTGTCTGTCTTCACTGTTAAGATGTGAGGGTCAATATCGGGGCGGGTATGGTGCATGGGATGAACATGCAAATCGCCAAACATCGCGGCAAACCGTTTGTGATCTTCTTGAGTCAGGTCCTGCCCCGGAAAGACCAACAGTCCATACTGGGTAATCAACCGTTTAATTGCTGAAAATTGCTCATCTGAAAACGATGCACTCAGATCGACACCATAAATCTTCGCGCCAAGGTGAGGTGTCAAAGTTTCGATTTTCATCCCTAAACCTCCTACTTCTTTATTATATTTTTTCGCCAGCGTAGAAAGGAAAAGCGGCTGGAGCAAGCCCTTTATTCAGTACCGTCACTTGCCGCGTTTGTTTTGCACAAAAGCAGTCACCTTATAAGAGTCGAAGCGGTGGCTCGTTCATCGCCGCCAGTTGTTCGCGTAGTTCAAGAATGTGATCTGACCAAAACCTTCCCTGGCCAAACCAAGGGAATGCCTTGGGAAAGGCGGGGTCTGTCCAGCGCTCTGCCAGCCACTTAGCATGATGCATAATCCTTAGTGTCCGCAGGGCTTCAATCCAGTTTAGCTGGCGTGCATCAAAATCGTGAAACTCCTCATACCCCTCGACAAATTCACTGAGCTGTCGTTCTTGCTGGTGTCGCTCAACACTAAAAAACATCCACACGTCTTGAATTGCCGGGCCCATAACGCAGTCATCAAGGTCCACAAAATGCGCCATATCGTCGCGCCATAATATATTCCCCGAGTGGCAATCACCGTGGACACGCTGCATATCATCACGACCCATGTTCCCCAGGATTTCGGTCGCCACAGCATCGCAGTCCGCAGCCAAGGTACGGTAGGCGGTTTCAAGCTCCATCGGGACAAAGCCCTCTTGAACAAAAAGGCGTGACTCTGTGGCCATCCTTTGCGCACTTATGTCCCGTCGGTGAAGGAAATTGCTTGCTGAGCCGACTCGATGTATCCGCCCCAGCGTTTGTCCCAAGCGATAGATATGATCGAGATTATCTAACTCGGGTGGGTGCCCTCCTCGTCGCTCAAAGATACTGAAGCGCTGTCCATAAGCGTGATGCAGTGTTGCTCCGTGGATTTCTAAGGGCGCTACGACTGAGATCTCATGCTCAACCAATTCCTTTGAGAAAGCATGTTCCTCAAGGATCTGATCGTCGCTCCAACGTCCTTCACGGTAGAACTTAGCAATGATGGGCGCGCCGCCCTCAACGCCCACTTGATAAACCCGGTTCTCATAACTATTAAGTGCGAGCAAGCGTAGATCGCTGATCAAGCCCGTACTCTCTATACAGTCAACGACACAGTCGGGGGTTAGTGAGTCATAGGGATGTGTCATTAATAGCAACGAACGTTGTTAAGCAGTAATAAGAGTCTAACAGTTGTACCTTCCATCCTGTCCTATTCTGTCACCAAGATTTAAACAAGAATCGTAAGCGCAGGCTTTTCCAAAACGAGGCATTATTGAGCGGGAGCCTATTTTTCGACGGATCATGGTGTTCGCGAGGGGCGCCTTGCGACCTACGGCTAAACGCAAAGAAGGACCTAATCGATGTTGTTGGATCACATTGTTCTATTCGTGGACGACCTAGAAGATGCAGTGAATGTCTTTTCGTCGTGTGGCTTTACCGTGACGCCCGGCGGAATCAATGGACCTACCCATAACGCACTGATTGCTTTTGAAAACGAGACCTATATCGAGCTGATTGCACTGCGAAAAGGAACGACACGCCTGCTCTTCAAGTTGATGCGTCACTCAGGCTTTCTGTGCCTTCGCAGGTTTATGAAGACAGACCTAAATAACCGTCTCTTTGGTTGGTTCAGTCAACCTCAGGGTTTCCGTGATATATGTGTCCGTGCCTCATCGCTCGATGATGTTGTTCACGAGTGCCAGACGAAAAATATCGCTCTCACACCCATCATCCCATTCAACCGCTATCGGCCTGACGGTGTCACGGTGGCGTGGTACTTAACTGGTGCCATAAATGATACGCAGCCGTTCTTTATTGAGGACAAAACACCGCTTAATTTCCGTATTCCTGATGGGGCCGCTCGACTCCATGAGAATGGTGCGGTGGGTATCACAGAGGTTGAGACAAAAGCGCCACTCAACATTTCGGCCGACAACGCAGCAATACTTGTGAACTCGTGCGTTCGCGGCAAATTCGGTATCTCAATTAAAACCGGATCATCTGCACGAGAGCTAGATATACCGAGCAGCTATGCGGCCAGCATTCGATTGATAAATTGACGTACCGTACTTTAGTTCTAACGAGGACACTCATTCCAAGGCTTACCGTATAACAGCGCGAGGCAATCTATAAGGACTCACAATGCAGGGCTATTCACCGGCGGCAGACAACAATAAATCGGCGATTCTTTCGGTTCTGAGTCACTATCTCTCGGCGGGCGATCACGTGTTTGAGATCGGTAGTGGTTCCGGGCAGCACGGCATTCACATGTCAGCATCACTGCCGAAAATTCAATGGCAACCTAGTGACCGAAAGGCCACTCTACCCCTCCTGAGTTCGAATATCCGAGAGTATGGCTCTCCTAATCTGCTCCCACCTATTGAACTTGACTTGGCGGAACCACCTCAACCCCCTCCTATGGTGGTGCAATGTGTGTATGCCGCCAACGTGATGCACATAGTTAAGGAGCCTCTTGGCGCCGAACTCATAAGATGGGCCGCTACAGCCCTCGTAGAAAGTGGTTACTTAATCCTCTATGGGCCCTATCGATACAATGGGAAATTTACCACGGAGTCCAATAAAGAATTCGATCTTTGGCTCAAAGCGCGAGACCCCGAAAGCGGCATCAGGGACTTTGAGTCGGTTTGCGAACTCGCAACTGAACTGGGTCTAAGCCTTGTCAAAGACCATGTTATGCCGGCTAATAATCAGTGTCTCGCGTTTCAGAAAGGCGACTGAGTCGCAGCAGTAAATGGGACAGTCGTGCTTTCTAAATGTTTGTAAGCCGTATCATTGACCATCTAATGCTGCTCATTCATCCATATCTAACCTTTTCAAAGAGGTAGTGAGTCACGGTGACATGTGCGACTACTCTACGCAGCTGACTTTCCCTAGAAACAAACATTATGGGTAATGGTGGATTTTCTACCGATCTCTATAGACAGGCGTGCGCTTTTCTACGAAAGCCCGTATACCCTCTTTGAAGTCGTCTGTGCCCGAGCACATAATCTGATTCCGATTTTCGATAGCCATGGCAGCCTCGAGGCTCGCAGCGTCGATCGCCATGTTAAGGCCCTCTTTCGTCATTCGCAGGCCCATAGGCGAAGCGGCAAGTAGGTCATTAACGTAGCCCTGCGCAGTGCTCTCGAGCGCCTCGTCGGGCACTACCTCACTCACCAAACCTATAGCCAACGCGCGTTGGGCGTTTACAAAACGCCCGGTCATCATCATTTCGGCTGCAACACTGACACCCACAAGCCGCGGTAGGAAGTAACTGACGCCCATATCGCAGGAAGACAAACCTAGCTTGATGAATGCCGAATTCATTTTAAGGCTCTCACCAGCAATTTTGATATCTGTTGCCAGTGCGAAGGCAAAGCCTCCGCCGCTTGCTGCACCCTGGAGGCAAGAAACAATCGGCTGTGGGCAACGGCGCATCCGAACATAAACGTCAGCAAGATGCCCCTGGAAGCCAAAACCGCCGCCAAATGGCGCGTCTCTAAGACTCTCGTGATCCTTAATGTCGAGCCCAGCGCAAAACGCTCGCCCAGCGCCTCGCATTACTACAACACGACAATCGCGGTCCTGAAATAAATTGCCAAAGTAATCTCGCAGTTCCGTCGCCATTTTTGTATTAATTGCATTGAGACTGTCGGGTCGATTTAAGGTTAGCCAGTGCGCTGCACCGCGGACATCAACCGTGATCGTTTCATAGTCATACATAGCACCACTCCCTGAGAGCTAATTATTTCACCTAGTGTGATTATTGTAATAAGTGATAGCAAACGATGCCCGCATCAAACATTCTAAACAGAACACGGCGTGCCATGAGGGACAGATCACAGCTCCACAAAAGACCACTAGTAGGAATCCCATTTTCTGTTACCGTTGCTCACACAAATGAGGCGATGGGGGACAAGTGGTCATGCAGTCAAGCAGTGAGCAACCGAATGAAGAACGTCGAAAAGGCGAGCGCCGCCAAGGTGAAAGGCGACAAGGCGAACGACGCGAAAAATCTCGCGATACGCCTGACCGCCGCAACGATGAGCGACGCGAGGGAGAACGAAGATCCGGAGAGTGAGCAAAGCTTCGTTCGACTTTGAGTAGCATTACATCTAACCACGTTTTGTCCTAACGGTGAGGCTTAGGGGTGTGAAAACCTCGAGTTGCTCGAAAAACCTGACACACACAGGAATTCCGATGTTAACTCCCGCAATCAGTGATAAACAACGCTCTCAAGGCCCTTGCCCCAGAGCACTAATACTCAGGTTTTTCTGCACACTTTTGCTCAGTGCGCCGCTGGCTGCAAACGCGGCAGGAGAGATAGGCGGATATACAGCCACTGCTGAGGGCGGGGAAAGTCTCGGCAACCTCGCTCAATATCCGCTAGAGCGACTGATATTAACGATTACCACCACTGAGACCGGGCAACCCAATAAGATTCCCGAGTTTTGAAGCCTGTACATTGCTATTATATCCGCCATCGCAAAAATGGCGCTCGCCTTTAACCCTCGCCAATGAAAACCACGCTAGTAAAAACAAAGGCAACGCTAATAAAGGCGCTGACACGCGCTGACTTCTGTCGCAGTGATTCCGAAACTTTCACCGACAGAGCGTCCATTATTCGACGCACTCTAACCGCTCCCGCCCTTGTTCGGTCAGTTGTCTACAGTACCCGAGCGCTCGTATTAACCGCTGTGCCACTAGCAGTAGCGGACTCGTCTCAACTCGAGGAGGTTCTAGTCAGCGGAGTCGCAGATCCGCGCATGGGTTCACTACTAACAATTACCGGAATACGGACCACGTCGGAAGAAGGACAAATCACCCTACCCCTCTCCGCCGCGTCACTGGCAGAGGTACTGCCCGGAGTCGCACTTAATGGGCAAGGAGGTTTGTTTCAAAGCTACAGTATGCGCGGTTTCAGCCGCTGGAGAATTCGAACTGAAATCTCGGGTGTGCCCATTCTCACCGATCGCCGCGCCGGTAATTCGCTATCGTTTTTGCCGCCTGGTCTCATAGAATCTATCCAAGTGAATATGGGCCCCGCGTCCAGTCTCTATGGCTCAGGTGCGATGGGTGGTGTCATGAATGTGTCACTCCGGACGCCATCCGAAACCTCTCTAAGCGTTAGTGGCTCGTCTATGGGAAACGCTCGTGATTTGTTGCTGAAGACGCCGATAAACGACTGCACCTCCGTGGTAGGCAGTATTCGCAAGGCCAGTAATGGCAAATCAGCTGACGGCACTCAATTGAATAGTGGTTTCGAGCAGTCTGCGCTCTACGTGCACAACAAGTCCTATTTCAATGAGACGGTAGTTGCCACTGAAATACTTCTGAGTAATGGCAGTGACATTGGAAAGAGCTCCGCACTTTATCCCGATGCGCGCGTGACGAACTACCCTCACGATAATCACAGATTACTAAATTTCCGAATAACAACTCCTAATCAATCGTTCATTCAGGCCTATGCGCACCAACAAGATTGGGCATCGCTCACGCTTCGTGATAATGACATCAAGAACACGAGTGAATATTCAAGTAAAACGATAGGTGGACTATTCTCTCACTCTACAGGATCCAATCACTTTACTCAGCGCTATGGCGTCGATATTACGCGTCGGCATGGCGTTGTCATCACGGAGACTGTTGAGAAACCAATGGTTGAAGCCGCGTCTCGAAACGTGGTTGATGATGGGTCAGAGTGGACAGCTGGACTTTTTTGGGAGCGCACGTGGTATTGGGATGGCCTTTCTTTGCAGGGCGGCTTGCGTGCAGACAGAGCAGAGGCCAACGTTGCTTCGACATCTACCACTCACTCAGACCTCAACGTACAACTGAAAGCTGACTGGCAACTGAACCCTGCGTGGGATCTCATTGCAGAAGTCGGCTCTGCATATCGATTACCAACGCTCAGTGAGCTCTACTTCGAGGGCGAGACGCCACGTGGACGCTTAATAGGAAATGAAACGTTACAGAGCGAGGAAACAATCGGTGCGCAGCTCACCCTCGTCTACGAAACGGGTGACACCTTGTTTGAGGTCACTGCCTCTGCCAACCGAGTGGATCGATATATCGAGCGAATCGTGTTGTCTGAAGGCGTTGAGTCCTACCGGAACCTCAAAAGCGGTGATCTCTGGGGCATTGACGGTCAAATTCAGCGACGAGACAACAACATTGAACACACAGTATCTTGGCAATGGCAGCACGGCGAGGCCGCGGCTGGAGAGCCTATTGCTGACTTACCCCCGCCAAATGTTCGTTACGCCGCGACGTGGCAACGCTCAAATTACGTTTTGGGTATGGATCTTCGGTATCGATTTTCTCGCAGCAGATCGGGCCCGGGCGAGGTAGCACTAGATGGCGCCACGATACTCGGCGTTTCAGCTCAGTGGATGATTAATCCGCATTGGACATTAAAAACATCCGTGACCAATGGCCTAGCACGAAATTATCGAATAAGCGCCACTCAAAACGCGCCGTTTGATATGGGACGCGCAATCAATATGAGAATTGACTGGCGCCCGTAGCAATTAACGCTTTTCCCTTAAAACATAGCATCCCATAACAGAACTCAGAGCCCGATAGGGTCTCCGACAGTCCAGGGAGCGCCCACTGCTTGAAGCTCTGCTTTTAAAGAA
>CBFHHL010000092.1:0-1605 GCA_965655685.1 Luminiphilus sp. | reverse complement strand
GGTTAACCGACGTCATCAGGGTGAGGGATGAGTCAGACGTCGGGCGGTTCGACGGATGATCGCGGCTTTACCAAGAGTCTAAGCCCTCTGTGGCGCCCGAGCTCTGAGCGGATCGCAGAGGCCGAGCTAACGAAATTTATAGGTTTTGTTAGTGAGCTATTTCCAGAGGTTGATGTATCCACTTACGAAGCGCTACATCACTGGTCGATAAGGGCGACTCACGACTTCTGGCGATGTATTTGGGACTACTGTGAGGTTATTGCAAGCGAGTCGAGCGGTGTGGTGGTCCGCGATTTGGAGAAAATGCCCGGTGCTTCGTGGTTTCCTGATGCAAGGCTGAATTTTGCTGAGAATCTGTTAAGACGTCGAGACGATGCAACAGCCCTTGTATCACTGCTTGAAGATGGTACGCGCAAAGAGATCACCTTCGACGAGTTGTATGCAGAAGTGGCCTCAATAGCCGCTGCGCTTAGAGCGCACGGTGTTGAGTCCGGCGATCGCGTTGCCGGGTTTATGCCGAATGTGACAGAGACGGTGGTAGCCATGTTAGCAGCGACCAGTGTCGGTGCCGTGTGGACCTCTTGCTCTCCTGATTTTGGCTTTCAGGGCGTGATGGATCGGTTTGGCCAGGTGAAACCCAAAGTCTTGTTTGCGGCAGATGGCTATCACTACAACGGTAAGGCCCATGACTCGCTCGACAAGGTGCATCAGATCGCTGATGAGATTGATAGCCTCGAGCACGTTGTCATCGTCGAGATGATCGAGCAGGCGTCTGACACTTCAACCATAGACGGTAGAATAGACGATAGAGAGGGTATTGCGCTGTATTCTGAATGGCTACGTGAGCACGCAGGCGTCAGAGAGATCGAGTTTGAGCAATTACCCTTCGATCACCCGCTTTACATCATGTACTCCTCGGGAACGACCGGTGCGCCAAAATGTATTGTGCATGGGGCTGGCGGTACGCTCATTCAGCATTTGAAGGAACACAGGCTTCACTGTGACATAGGGCCCGAGGACACGCTGTTCTACTTCACCACCTGCGGTTGGATGATGTGGAACTGGTTGGTGTCGGGTCTCGCTAGCGGTGCAACGCTGGTTCTGTATGACGGCTCGCCGTTTGCGAATGAGGGAAGGGTGCTTCTCGACGCCATTGACCGCGAGCGCATTACGGTATTTGGCACGAGCGCCAAGTTCATCTCAGGTATTGAAAAAGCAGGGCTCAAGCCGCGTCAATCGCACGATCTCTCAACACTCAGGACGATATTGTCTACCGGCTCACCACTTTCGTACGAGAGTTTCGAATACGTCTATCGGGATGTAAAAGCCGATGTGTTACTGGCTTCAATTGCTGGCGGCACGGACATCATTTCCTGTTTTGTTGCCGGTTGCCCGACTCGACCCGTTTACGCAGGGCAGATCCAGTGTCGGGCGCTCGGCATGGCGGTCGAGTTTTGGGATGAGGCCGGCGAACCACTCGAGAGAGGCAAAGGCGAGTTGGTTTGTAAAAGGCCGTTCCCCAGTATGCCGATTGGTTTTTGGAACGATGAAGACGGCGGCAAATACCATCGCGCGTATTTCGCTCAGTTCGACAACGTGTGGTGC
>CBFHHL010000091.1:0-33100 GCA_965655685.1 Luminiphilus sp. | reverse complement strand
CTCGCCCGATTTGATTAGTTTGATAAAACGCAACTCTTGTGGCAAAGCACTGGAGATAGCGCGCACTGCTCGCGATATGTTGGGTGGTAATGGCATTTCTGATCAATACCCAGTCATGAGACATATGGTTAATCTCGAAGTGGTCAATACCTACGAGGGTACACATGATATTCACGCACTTATTCTGGGGCGCTCACAAACCGGTATCGCCGCTTTCTAGACTTTCAATCATCCGAAGATGTTGGATCAGGGTCTCGTTTATGTTGTCTCTGACACCCCTCAGTTTCTCAACCATAGCCGATGATACGGTCTCCGTGGATGCCATCATTGACGCCTACTACGAGGTCATCTCGGGCCCGGTTGATTTTGTTTATGACGCTGAGCGAGACGAGAATATTCATACTCCAGATGCGCTGATAACGAAGTTCCTCTTGGATGGCACCGTGCAGCAGCACGACTTTAAAACCGAGCAAGCTTTGATTGTGAGCCCCTATGTGAAGCCATTTTTCAAGATAGAAGTCGACAGGAAAGTCCAGCATTTAGGCAATATCGCCCACGTCTGGAGTGAGTTTGAGATGAAGACCCAACCCGATGGTGATGCCTACGGAGGCGGTTTCAATAGTATTTCGCTGCTCTTTATGGACGGTCGCTGGTGGATTTCTTCATGGTCAACGCAATACAAGGCGCTCTCAGATGAGGGCGCAGATGCTCCAGTGACTCAACTTGTTGACTTGAACACGGATGAGTTTGCCGAGGTGGTGAAGTCCATCGTTCAGGATACGCTGCAGGCCTGTGAGGTTCAGGGTGGCATGGAAGGTCGAGCCAAAATGAATCTGGCTGTAGTGGGTGAGGTCAAGGCAAAACTGGTTTGTGAAACCGAGTAGGTCTATAGCTCGCCAATTAATAGCTTGATGATCTTCCGAGTAGTGAGCGCATCATTGGGTTTTGCACAAAACCGCGATACCTTGCGTAAATTCCCTGTCACCTAGCAACGAGATTAATGACCATGGCCGCACCGTTACCCAACCATCCCAATTTGCGCGGAAACTATGGGCCGATAAATTTTGAAGCGTCGTACAGCGATTTGGTCATAGAGGGAACTGTTCCGGCTGATCTCTGTGGTTCGCTGTATCGGATAGGACCCAATCCAAAGTTTGTCGAGGGCACCTACCATTGGTTCTTTGGTGCAGGCATGGTGCACGCTTTTCATATTGAAAACGGGCGCGTGGATTATCTCAACCGATGGATGCGCACGCCCAAGTTCGAAAAAGAGGTCGAGTTGGGGCGAGGTCTCAATCTTGAAATCAATATCAACCAAGAGACTGGGCAAATAGAGAGTAACCGCCGTAACGGAGTGGCGAATACCCATATCCTGGCGCACGGTGAACACTTGGTGGCGCTGGAAGAGGGGAGTCATCCCTTCAGTGTTGATCCTAAATCCCTGTCGTCTGAGGGGTATGGGCTCTACGGTGATGGCATCAAGGGTGCCATGACCGCACACCCCAAGATCGATCCTCTCACGGGTGAGTTGCACGGCTTTGGTTACATGACCGATCACTTCGGTAGCAACACAATGACCTATCACGTGATTGATAAGTCGGGAAGAACACTTCGGTCAGACGTTTTCGAGGCGCCGTATGCAGGAATGGTTCACGATTTCGTGATCACGCGTGACTATGTGTTATTCCCTATTTTTCCGCTTACCTGCGATATGAGCCGCATCGCAAAATTTGGTTTCCCATTTGCCTTTGACAGTTCAGCGGGGGCCTTTATTGGTGTCCTCGAGCGGGGGGCACCCGTCTCGGAAATTCGTTGGCTTGAGGCTCCTGTCTGTTATGTCTATCACTACTTGAATGCGTGGAACGATGGTGACCGCGTTACGTTTGACTCGATTGATTTCCCGATGGCACCAAATTTCCCCACGGCGGACGGTAGCCTGCCCGCACACGCTGACGCCCAGGGCAAGCTTACGCGCTGGACAGTCGACGTTCAGACCGGTGCGATTGACCGTGAGCAAACCTTGGATGTTGCCTCGGAGTTTCCTCGCATTGATGATCGTTTCGCGGCAAGCCGACATCGTCACGGATACATCGCGGCTGCTTCACAGCGCAGCAAAGGCGACGGTGGCTTGTTCCACGAGATCACACACATCGACTACGAATCTGGCAGCGTTAAAAGCTGGGACGCAGGCTTTGGCAATGCGGTCTCTGAGCCTGTTTTTGTTGAAAAATCAGGAGATGCAGAAGAGGGCAAGGGCTGGTTACTGGCAACGCTCTTTGACAGCCAAACAACGACTTCATCACTTGTTATTTTGGATGCGCAAGCGGTAGAAGATGGTCCCATTGCCAAAGCTAAGTTGGACCACCGTATTCCCTATGGCTTTCACGGAAGCTGGCGCTCGGGTCGCTGATTCGAGCTCAGGCTATCGCCATTTGCAAGATGCGTACTTTGAGCACGACAATATCCGAAACATGCTCACTGTGCTTAAGAGGTCACATGTCTGAAGTTACATTTACCCAAATGAAAGATGGCACGCAGGAAGATTATCTGCTGCTCGATCGTCTCGAGCAGGAGCACGTTAAAGGACTGCCTGATCGTATCCTGTCAGCGTTGGCCTCACTGTCTGACGGGCTCGCAGGCTACAAAATCGATCGGCTCCAGCACTCCCTTCAAACAGCGTCACGTGCCGAGGACGAGGGCGCCAGCACCGATTGGATTGTGGCGGCATTGGTTCACGACATTGGGGATGAGCTTGCACCTCTCAGCCACTCTGAAATGGCTGCAGCGTTATTAAAACCGTATGTCAGTGATGAAATCGTCTGGGTCATCGAGAAGCACGGCATTTTTCAGGCCTATTACTATGCGCATCACATGGGCGCCGATCGCAATGCTCGCGATAAGTACAAGAACCATCCTTACTATGACCGCTGCGTAGATTTTTGCGAGGCGTGGGATCAAGCATCGTTTGATCCTGATTATCCAACCCGTCCCCTCGAGCACTTCGAGCCGATGGTGCGCGAGGTATTCTCTCGAACAGTCAGTAATATCTGAAAAACACCTATTCGGTGTTTAGGTTGCTAGCGGCTTAGACCCTCTCCAAAATACGCGCACAGAGTGGGGGTCTAGAATGATCAGCTTTTCACAAGCGCAGGAAAATCTTAAGGCGTTGTTTGCGTCTTGGCTTGCTGAGCAGACGTTGCAAACGGAACGCATGAACCTGCAGCAAGCTTTAGGACGCCATTTGGCAAGCGCGGTATTCGCAAGTCTCGATCTCCCTAGAGACAATGTATCCGCGATGGATGGTTATGCACTGTCACCCTTGAAACCTGATGCGGTAAGTTTAGGGGAAGAATACACCCTACTTGGTGAGTCTCGTGCGGGAGAGCCCTATGCTGGATCGGCGCTCAAGGCGGGTGAGTGCGTACGAATATTCACCGGCGCTGTGGTGCCCAGTTCGGCTAATACAGTGGTTATTCAAGAGGACGTCTCGATCAACTCTGCTCAATCAGTTGTAATAAACGAGGATGTTCGTATTGGCAGTAATATTCGCCTGCAAGGAGAGGAGATTGCGGCGGGCGTTGAGATCGCTTCTGCTGGGCAACAAGTGACACCCAACATGATCCCCCTCTTGGCTAGCCAGGGTGTAGGCGAGGTCGAGGTGGTTAGGATGCTGCGTATAGCCTTCCTGTCAACCGGTGACGAACTAAAAGCCGCGGGAGAACAGCTCGGTGCGGGTGATATATACGAAAGTAACCTTGCGTCTATCCAAGCGGTGTTGGGTGCCTATCGTCTTGAGCTTCAGAATCTTGGTGTGGTTGAGGATACTCCCGAAGCGATTTCAGCTTGTCTGGCTCGCGCGGCGCAAAGTGCGGATGTGGTGATCAGTAGCGGCGGCGTCTCTGTCGGCGACTATGATTTTGTTAGGCAATGCGTTGAGTCCATGGGGACGGTGACTGATTACAAGGTCGCGATGAAGCCCGGTAAGCCCGTCTGCTTTGGTCATATAAACCGTGCCGACAATAAGCGCGCACTCTTCTTGGGGTTGCCCGGCAACGCCGTCTCTTCGTTTGTTGTCTTGAGTGAGCTTTACCTGCCCGCTCTCCGGTATTTGATGAATAGGCGCAAGGTCGTGCCAAATCAACAAATTACCGCGACGCTCAAGGAAGGCCTCAAGCGCCGAGCAGGGCGGTTGGAGTTTCAGCGTGGCGTGTTGAGTAGGGAGCCCAACGAGTCAGGAAGGTCAGTTTGGCGCGTATCAGCGTTTGGTGGACAGGATTCTCATCGCGTACTGGGTTTAGCGCGCGCCAACTGCACTATTCAAATCCCCGCAGAGGTAGCTGAAATCCGCGCCGGGGCTGAGGTAACAGTCTCTGTGTTCCCTTGGTTTGAATCATTGGACTGAAGACGTCTTTACGATGAGTACAACCGCCAACCTCAAAGCAGTGGTTATCCTATGTGGTGGTGACAGCCGTCGTATGGGTACCGATAAAGCCCTTGTCGACGTTGACGGCAGCCCGCTTCTAAGACGACATGTGGAGGCAATCCAAAGCCTTAACCTTGAAGTGCCCATCTACATCTCATCGAGTGTTAAGCGCTACGCAATCCTTGATGAATGCGACGTTAACTATGTTGCAGACCTTGTTGCAGGGGCCGGTCCATTGTCGGGATTAGCTGGCGCATTGCGTGCAGCCGAGGAGGCAGGCGTAACCGACGGCCATATCTTTGCAATGCCGGTCGACACGTTGCTACCTCCACGTGTTCTGTTGGATGAGTTAACAAAGACTGGGCTGGCTGGCTCTGAAGTTGCGCTAATCAAAGGTGAGCGTTTGCACCCTCTGCATGGGCTCTTTCCAATTTCCGCCGCTGCGCGCCTGAGGACGTTCGTTCAATCAGGCGGACGTGCCGTCATGGCCTTCTTAGAGACGCTTCATATCGAGGAGGTTTCTATCGGTGAGGAGTGGGAGTTATGTCTGAACTTCAACTATCCCGACGAGTTTGTGGCTGCCCGCGAAGCCTTAGCGAAAATAACATTGATCAACCCGTAGGGCTGACTGATGCTTCTAGCAACGGAGCCCCAATAGACGACTCTAATAAAAAGCACTCAAAACACTTATAGTGGCTAAAAGTCCCAGTAGGTAATGGAGAGATAATGGATCGTCGTAATTTTATCGCTGCTATGGGTGGCGCTCTCATGTACGCCAATGCGGTCCCCTCGCTTGCGCAATACGTTATTCCTGATGGTCAGGTAAGGCTAGTTTTTAACGAGAATCCTTATGGACCCAGCCCCAAAGCGCTCGCTGCAGTAAAGGACATTCTCTCTTTAAGTGCTTACTACCCTGACTCGCCGACGGACTATCCGATGAGGGATAAGTTATTCGATGTGATCTCCAGCAAACATCAGCTAACTCACGACAATTTGTTCGTCTCGTCTGGCTCCAATGAGGGTTTACAAGCTGCCTTGATGGCCTATGGGCGCATCGGAGCAGTACTCACGCCTGCACTTACCTATAATGATCATCTCGGATACGCAGAGCGCTTAGGCGTCTCCGTTGTCCGCGTACCGTTGCGCGATGATCTCCAAGTGGATCTCGAGGCTATGGCGGCGCGCGTCGACTACAGTATCAGTCTCGTCTATCTCGCAAACCCAAATAACCCTACAGGTGTGCCGATCGATGCGGATGAGCTGCGCGCCTTCTGCAAAAAAGTGGGATCAAAAGCGTTGGTGATTGTCGACGAGGCTTACAACGAGTTAACGCCGAATCCCTTAGCTAACTCGATGGTGGATTTAGTGCGTGCCGGTGGCAACGTGCTGGTTATGAGGACGTTTTCAAAGATCTTCGGGATGGCGGGTATGCGCATTGGGTACGGTATGACGCGTCCTGACATTGTTGAGCGAGTGATTAAGCATATTATGGCGTGGCCCAATGGAGTGGGGATGACGGCGGCGTATCACAGCTACATCGATGATGAATTCATAGCCTTCTCACGTGACAAAGTGTCCGAGGGCCGAGCTATGGTGAATCAGACATTCAGTGAAGTTGGCGTAACGCCGGTGCCGTCGGTAACGAATTTCGTGTTTGCCGATATTGGCCGCGACGCCATGACATTCCGGCAAACGATGGCGGATGAAGGCGTATTGGTGAATGGAGGATACGCAGGTTACCCAACCTACCTCAGAGTCAGCATGGGTAAGCTCGAAGACCTGCGTACCTTCGATCGCGTCTTCAAACGGGTCTATGCCAAATCGGTATGAGGATAATCCCGTTTACTGCTATCAAGGCGCTAATTGGTGAACAATCTTCCCGTTGACAACCGTCATTCGGACCGGTGTTTGATGTATCGCTGCCGCGTCGATTTCTAAGATATTTCGGTCGAGTAAAACAAGATCGGCCAACTTCCCTTCGCTGATGCTTCCCAAGTTATCTTCTTCACCCACTTGCCGTGCTGTCGCCATGGTCATGGCCACAATGGCCTCGGCAACACCCACGGACTGCTCGGCATTACGAGCGGGCATCATCTTCTCACCCGGCAGACGACGCGTGTGAGCAGCCTCGATAAGTTCAAGCGGCTTGAAGGTTGATAAGTAAGCCGATGCTGGCCAGTCGGCGCCGAAACTTTGATTGACGCCGGCATTCATAATTGATCGAACGGGATAGGCGTTTTCCACCTTATCCATGCCAACAAAAGATCCAATATTGAAGTAGGAGGGGTCCCGCGCGGCCCACTGAATCGATGTTTGTGCTGTTACGTTGAGCGAAGCAAAACGTTTTATATCGTCGGGGTGCACAAAATCCATATGGGCGATGGTCGCTCGCACGGTCTGATTGCCGGTGGCCATTCGTGCCGCTTCTATCGCGTCCAGCGATTGTCGAACAGCCGCCCCGCCGATGGCATGAATGTGGACTGGTATGTTCTGGCTAAAGTACGTTTCGATATTCGCGCTCATCTGCGCTTTTGACATCATTGGTTTGCCAAAATTCTCGTTGTTTGAGTCAACATAAGGGGTTAGCAAGAAGGCAGTATGTCCTTCAGGAACACCGTCGGCGGCCATTTTTACGGCTTCAGGTCGAACCATAGTGCTGCTGTAGTTCGCCGAATAGTCAACAAACCTCTCTACGATAGCCTCGGCATCGTCCAACTCACGCACCGAGCCAAAAATGCGAAGTGAGAGCTCGCCTTGCTGATCTAAGTCGCGCCATATTTGATACGCCTCTTCTTCTGAGGGGGCCCCCGCCCATGCATCATAAACACCGGTTAGTCCGGCTGCTGCAGCTCTGGGTAGCCAGTCCTTCAGTCGTTCCTCAAAAGCAGTTCGGTCACCGGGGATAAAGACTTCGCTAATGTGGCTTCCAGCTTTTTCGCGCGCCGTTCCCAGCGGGTGATTTGTAAGCGGATCTCGCTCAAAAAAGCTTACGCCCGGCTCTGGGTCAGGGAAGGATGCGTCGACACCCCCCTCACTAAGCGCCCGAGAGGAGAACCAGGTCGAATGGCCATCGACCGACTGCAGGATGACAACCCGATCTCCAAAGATGGTGTCGAGAATGTGTGCCTCGGGTCCGGTTTTTGAAAATAGATGATTCTGCCAGCCTCGTGCATACACCGGTCCATCACCCGGGTGAGCGTCGCGGATCGCCTCCAGTGCAGTCTGAAGTTTCTCCAGTGTATCAGCGTGACTCAGATTGACGCCTACATCAGTGAATGATCCCATGAAAACATGAGTATGTGAGTCCATGAGGCCGGGTATCAACAGTCCGTCGCCGATATCAACTTGCTGGGTTTGCTCTCCTTCAAATGCTACTGCGCCAGCTAAATTACCCACGTAGACGATGCGCTCGTCTCTAACGGCGACAGCTGAGGCCTTTGCGATAGTTGGGTCCGCGGTAAAGATCTCACCGCCTGTAAAGATTAGATCGGCAGGTTCAACATCATTTGAGCTTGAGCAAGCGTTGAGGCCGAGCAACGCGGTTAAGATAAGGAGTACGAGTGGAAAGCAGTACTGACGCATGAGACTCTTCCGATGAAATTGCGCTTTATGATAAATCGATAGTATCGAATTCAGGATGGTTACGGGAGAGCGGTCAGCTAACGTCACTCTATCGGTATATCGAAGTAGGTATTTGGGAATGGTTCGTTTTCGAGCGTGAAATGCCACCACTCGGCAAAGTAGGCCCTGAAGCCTGCGCTTTCCATTATTCGCTTTAACAAATGCCGATTCTTTGCGGCATCCCCGTCAATTCTCTCGCTCGCAGTGTGTGATCGTGGATCAAAGTAATCCCAAGGTGTGCCCATGTTAAGGGGTTCCCCGCTTTGGGTTGCAATAAGTGTGAGATCGATCGTACTCCCGCGGGAGTGACCTGAGCGGCTTGCGATATAGCCACGATTTATGAGTTCGCTTCGAGGAACATTAGGGTAGTAGGTCGCCTTGGTAGATTCGTCCTCATTGCTGTTTACCCACACGACAAAGTCATCTACCGCTCGTTGTGGTCGGTAGCAGTCGTATATCAACAGGGCGAGACCCTGAGCTTTAGCGAGATGCTGGGCCTTTGAGAGCGCAGACGTGGCTTCAGTGGTGAGCCAGCACTGTGCAGCCTTATAGCCCTCAACTGGGCGTCCGAGGAAATTTTTGTTGCCGGCGTAGCGAATGTCGGTATCAACACCCTTTATGGCTTCTCCCACATCGATTAGTTCGCCGAAAGCGGCGTTGGATAATGACCCCAGTGTGCTGCTAACCGCTATTAAGGCTGTGTTCAACAGTCGCCTTGCTGTTATTTTGCTTGGAATGCTCACTTGACCAGCTTGCCGTCTGTTTTGAGGTCTGCCAAGCTCAATTAGAGAATAAAGGGGGTGTCATGAGACGACGATCATTGCTTCAGCTGGGCTCAACCGCCGCGCTCCTCTCTAATCTGCCGGCATATGCAAGTTCAGACGTAGTCAAAAGGCCTAAAAGGCTGGTAGAAGGTCAGACTGTCGCCGTCGTGGCGCCGGCGTCAGTAACTTATGAGTCACTGCAATTACAATTAGCGCTCGAGGCTCTTCAGGCGATGGGGCTGAAGGCGAAGGTCGGTGATCATGTGATGGATCGTTTTGGCTACCTAGCGGGCCATGACCGCGACCGAGCCGCCGACATTAACGCGGCTTTTACCGATCCTGAGGTGGACGCCGTGTTTGCGCTAAGAGGTGGTTGGGGCGCCAGCCGGCTTTTGCCTTTCATCGACTTTGACGCGATCCGAGAGAACCCCAAGATCATCCTTGGCTACAGTGACATCACAAGCCTCTTGAATGCGATCTACGCAAGAGCAGGCGTCGTTACGTTCCATGGACCGAACTTGATGTCGCGATGGAGTGAATTTACTTATCAATCCATGCGCGACGTATTGGTTGAAGCAAGACCTGCACGCTACAGCAACCCTGTCGATCTCGATGGCGAGCTGGTTGCGCGGCAAAACCGCATTCAAACAATCGTGCCCGGACGCGCAGAGGGACATCTTATTGGTGGTAACCTAACGCTGATGAGCGCGCTACTTGGTACGCCTTATCTTCCGAGGTTCGATAACGCCATTCTGTTTCTTGAGGATGTCGGAGAGGCCATCTATCGCGTCGACCGAATGCTTACTCAGTTACGGCTAAGCGGCCATCTGCAGAAAGTGTTGGGCATCGTCTTCGGTCACTTTACTGGGGTGAAACCCAGTCCGGGTTTGGGGAATTTTGCGTTGATGGATATCCTCAAACAGCATTGCGAGCCTTTGGGTGTGCCTTGCTATTTTGGGGCCATGATTGGCCACGTCGATCAGCAAAGCACAGTGCCTGTTGGGGGCAGGGCGAGGATGGATGCATCAACGGGCATTCTCGAACTGGCCGAACCCGCTGTCAGGTAGCGACTCTGAAGCCACGGATTTGTGCGGTCTTTGATTGCGTAGAGTCGATGGGTGTAGACGCAAAAGGGCTTGGAGTGGGTATACATGATATGAAAAGGGGAAAATATGGCGTTAAGTAGGATTGAAGTCGCGTTTTGCTTTTCTGTAGCAATCGTAGGTTTGGTGGGTTGTTCGACTGATGATCAGATGAATACCCTTGACGCTATTACTCCAGAGAAAGAAGCGCTGTCCGTTGGGTTGGCAGGAGACAACCCCGCAGATATTAGTCGTTTCCTCTTGGCGAGTGGAGCCTCGGCGCCTCAGCTATCTCCCGATGGGCAGCAAGTTATTTTTCGGTCCTCGGTCACCGGCGTACCGCAACTCTGGACGTTACCTGTCACCGGCGGCGCTCCCAGTCAATTAACGTTCGGCAATGGGATCACGTTCGCGCGTTGGCTGCCCGATAGCTCTGGCATCCTTTACGGTGCAGACAACAATGGTAACGAACAAGAGTCCTACTTATTGATCAGTCGGGATGGCAGCTCTGAGCGCGAGGTATTTTCAGCGGCTAAGGGTGGTTTTAGGTCGTTGGGCGATATCGCAGCAGATAGTGACACGTTTTTCCTTGCGTCTACCGAACGAACCGGTCTGCACTTCGATATTTATCAGGGATCCATTTCCTCGGGCGAGGCAGAGCTAATTTTCGAAGGAAACTACGGAAACTTCGCGCGATCACTGTCTCCCGATGGTCGCTATCTCCTTGTTACTGAGGTTGTAGGAGAGGACTCGGACTACCTATATCTACTCGATACCGATACGCATGAGATGCAGGTGGTATCTCAGCCCGAATCGAGAGCAAATCATGGTGACGGTGGTTTCGCGTGGTCTTCAGATAGCAAGACCTTGTATCTCAGCAGTAACGTCGATCGCGAGTTTGCCGCTGTTGTTGCCTATGATGTTGTCAACGCGCGATTTGACTCGGTATTCGAATCCGAATTTGATTTGGCCGACGTTCGCCTGTGTGGTGTCGATGATACCTACCTGCTTTGGACTGAGAACCAGGATGGCTTCGATGTGCTGGGTGGGCGGAATCTCGCAACTGGAGAGCCCTTGGTATTCCCCGAGATTCCCGAAGGCGTCTATTCGCTCAGTTGTTCAAAAGTCAGTAGCACGCTCATTATTGGAATCAACGGCTGGCGTACCCCGGGCGATATCTCTGCCATCGACTTGGCGACAGGGCGATCTCAATTGTTGGTGGGTTCTAACCTAGCGGGTATTCCTGAGGAGTCGCTTATCCGACCTGAAAGTATCACTATGCTTGCGAGAGACGGTGTTGAACTGCAGGGTCTTTTATATCTTCCAAAGCGACAAGGTGAAGCCGCACCGCCCGTTATTTTCGAAGTTCACGGGGGGCCCACGGCACAGTCTCGGGCAAGCTTTGATCCTGTGTCCCAGTATCACGCTGCCCGCGGCGTTGCGGTATTTAAGCCCAATGTCCGCGGCTCCACTGGCTTCGGACGTACTTATGCGAAGCTCGACGATCAAAAGCAACGCTTGGACAGTGTGCGAGATTTAGTCGATATGCTCGACTTTTTCGCGCAGGATGGGCGAGTTGATGCATCCCGAGCTGCCGTGTCTGGTGGCTCTTATGGCGGCTACATGGTTAATGCAGTGTTGGCTGCTTACCCGGGTGCCTTCGCAGCAGGCGTGTCGCGCTATGGTGTAGCTGATTGGGTGACCGCACTCGAAGTCGCATCCCCCGGGCTAAAAGCCTCTGACCGTATCGAGTATGGCGACATTCGTGATCCGGAGTGGCGCGAGTTCTACACGGTTCATTCACCGATCCAACAGGCAGATAAAATTCGCGTTCCCGTTCTTTATTCCCATGGCGAAATGGATCCCAGAATTGATATATATGAAACCGAAGTCATGGTTCGGACGTTACGGGAAAATGGAATTGAGGCTCCGTACATTAAAGTTCCTGATGAGGGGCATGGTTGGCGAAAACTTTCTAATCGACTTTTCTATTATCGGCGGCAAGCTGATTTCATTGAGTCTCATTTGGGGGTTGAGGGTTGATTAAAAGCAATATTGCTGCGTCATTTAGACAGATTAAAGGCATGACCTTCTGTCTGTGGCGTTGCGGGATTCCCCTGCCGAAGTGAATCGACGCGAAGTCGTCGATCTCTTGGTAGGCAAACGCGACTTCCGTGTTAAAAATAGCCTATGCCCGCGGTGCGGTATACTCGCGGACTTTCACATCAAGAATGAGATTGTTGTATGCAGCATGAGGGTTTTGCTGAGCTGGTTGGCTTTGAGGTTTTTACTAAGTCGGACGGCACAAGCAGGGGTTCGCTTGAGGTTGAACCGGCGCACCTGAATCCAAACGGAGTCGTGCACGGAGGCGCTCTGTTTACACTCGTTGACACCTGCTTAGGCGCGGCGCTGATGCAAAGGCTTGGTGAGGGTGAGATTTGCGCGACACTTCAGATCTCGATGAATTTCTTAAAACCCGTGTTTGCTGGGAGGGTCGAGTGCACGGCGCATGTCGTGAGTAAGGGCAAGCGAGTGGGCAACGTGCGCGGCGAACTCTACGTTGGAGAGAAGCTGGTGGGTACTGCTGACGGCAATTTTGCCATCATGCAACCGTCTCAATAGAAGTTACGAAAACCTAGATTAGGCCTGTGCCACCACCAATATGCCGGGGTGTAGCGCAACAACCTTAACTCGATCTCCGGTAGCGAGCGACTTGTCGCCCTCCTCGCGAGAAAGTTCTACTCGCCACGTAACCCCTGAAAATTGGTGAGTGGAGGTATTTTCCTTGTCTAGCAAGGTCGAAAGGTTAAATTCGATACCGATAAAGTCTGAGCTCTCCCCTGAGCGCGGTGCATCAGCCTCTTGGTAGCGCTTTAGGGGCTTCCACAAAAGGATGCCCGCGGCGAATGCAGCAATACCCGTAACTGCCGTTCCTAGAAGCCAGCCGTCGCCTATAACGCCAAGGTAGATCAGTGTGCCCGTGCAGAGAGCGCCAAGGCCGAGCATAAATAAGACAATGGTGCTCATTCCGAGCACCGCTAACTCCACAATCAGAGCTAAGGCACCTAGTGCAAACCAAAAGCTTTCCTGATTGCCGTTTAAATATTCGAGCATCCTTTTAGCCCTTACTGTTGACATCGTTGAGACGGTTAACAATGGTCATCGCCTCAGCCACAACATTCGACGCACTTGTTTGATTATCGCTCAATAGAACAACTGACGACTCGCGCGCAATGGCCTCTTTTGCACTAATCGCTTGCTCTGCCAAGTCCAGCTGAATTGCTTTTTGTCCATCTTCCGTGTTTGCTGCAGCACCTACCTTGTTGATTGCCTCAGCCTTTGCCTCAGCGACAGCAATGATGGCGTTGGCCTCACCCTCTGCCTTCAATATTTGCTCCGCTTTCTCGGCTTCTGCCTTAAGTACTCGCGCTTGCTTTTCGCCTTCAGCAACGTTGATCGAGGACTGACGTTCACCTTCTGACTCGAGGATTGCTGCGCGCTTCTCTCGCTCGGCTTTCATCTGCCGTTCCATCGCATCGAGTACGGTGCGAGGTGGCTCAATATCTTTGATTTCGTAGCGAAGGACCATGACGCCCCATGGTCCTGCAGCCTCGTTGATTTGGGACACAATGTTGTTGTTGAGGGCTTCTCGTTCCTCGAAGGTTTTATCGAGTTCGATCTTACCGATTTCGCTACGCATGGTAGTTTGCGCAAGCTGCGTGACCGCGTAGACATAATCGTCCACCCCATAAGATGCTTTGTAGGGGTCGAGGACTTTCAGATAGAGCACACCATCGACGATCAAAGAGATATTGTCTCGCGTGATAGCGGCTTGTGAGGGCACATCGAACGCTTGTTCCTTGAGTGTCCGGTTGTAAGCTACGCGATCAAAGAAGGGGTTAAGAAAATTTAGGCCTGCCTCCAGAGTGCGCGTGTATTTACCAAAGCGCTCGACAACGTAAGCCCTATTTTGAGGAACAAACTTGACCGCTTTCGCGAGAGTCACAACCAAAATGATGGCTATCGCCACCGAACTGACTAAACCAAACGGGATAACTTCCATCGTCACGCACCCCCAAAATTTATTAATCGATACCTAAAGTTATAGGGTGCCGGCATCACCTTTTCAACCCCATACGCTTTCCTTCGCTGAGGTGAGTAAGCCTTTGGTAGACAACGAGACTAAATTTCGGTCCTATTCCATCGACCGGAACATAAGAGCCAGGCGCTTCCCGCGACTGAGGTTCTCCAGGAACTCCTTGGCGTTGTCTTCACGACTCAAAAAGTCCGAGTAACCCTGCAATGTTTCTAGCTCGACACCATCGAGATTAAGAAAACCCATTCGCCAATCCGCAAACTCTCTTTCTTCGACCTCGCCCTCGAAGAGGACATCTACACCTGTGTGGCGATCGTCTTTTTCAATGCTTGCAAAAGTCCGCTTCACCTCAGCTTCAGTGCCTTCCAGCACTTGGTAGAACGATCGCTCACGATGCAGTAGAAGGCCCGTAATATCGCGCTGGGTATTGATTCGACGTGCCTCGGCCATTAAGTCGACCATACCTTGCGTACCCATATCACCGGTTTCGGTGCTGACGTAGCCAAGATGGAACAGAGGTTCAGTGAGCGTATGTGACATGGAGGGAACCTTCGAAATTGCGCGATTAATCTACTAACTTGATTGAATCGCCAAGGTAAAATAGAGTTGACACTAATATTATAATTTTTTTTAGACAAAGTATAATTACAGTTGCCTTTAACAGGGTATACGGGGGAAATATGGCAGAGGATTCAACGAGCTCGGCAATGAACACCAGCACTCAGAAAGCGCTGGAGAGTCGTGCGCTTGCTCCCCGCTTTTACACCACTAACTGCAAAGAGATTGGCAACTACGATATTGAGCCTGTTCGAGAAGAGTGGGACGCGATGATGTCTGCTTTTGAGTTGGATAAGAACCGCGAGCACTTCAAGCAGAGCTATGATTTTGATCCAGCGCAACTTGACGCCGACCCTGAACTCAAGACCGAGTTTCTTGATCTGTTGGTCAGCTCGATCACGGCTGAGTACTCAGGTTGTGTTTTGTATCAGGAAATCGAGAGCAAGGTAGATGATCCCGAGATTGCCAAACTCTTTCGCTACATGGCGCGAGATGAGTCCCGCCACGCGGGTTTTATTAATAGGGCCCTCAACAAGTTAGGTGTTGCGGTTGATTTGAGCGTTTTAAAGCGAGATAAGGAATACACGTACTTCCGCCCAAAGTTCATCTTTTACGCCACCTACCTATCAGAGAAGATTGGCTACGCTCGTTACATCACTATATATCGGCACTTGGAGCGAAATCCGGAGCGCCGCTTCCACCCGATCTTTAAGTGGTTCCTGGAGTGGTGTAACGACGAGTTTGCTCATGGTGAGGCCTTTGCGCTGCTCATGCGCGCTAATCCCAAGCTACTTACGGGCGTAAACAAGCTGTACATCAAAATGTTTTTGGTGCTGGTCTACACAACCATGTACGTTCGAGATCATTCGAGGCCAAAGCTCTATGAGGCATTTGGAATGGATGTAACGGAGTTCGACAATACGGTTTTCGACATCACTACCGAAATTTCTAAGCAGGTATTCCCGCTCACACTTAATACGCGATCGCCAAAGTTTCAGAAGGGTCTGGAGCGTTTGCTCGATCTGAATAGACGACTCGAGAGTTTAGAGGGACAGCGAGGCCTCTTAGTCGGGGTGCGTCGACTCGGCCTTCAGGCTGGCACCGCATCTACTATATTGAGGTTGTTCTTACTCCCGGCGGCGCGCAACGAGATGCCAAAACAGGTAGCGATGCAGCCCGCTTGGTAGTTTGTTAGCCCGCACGGCGTGTGATCAGGAAAGTTAATCCGACAAACGGTAACTGGCGAGGTTCATTGGATCCTTTGTTATGAATCGGAGCCGTATCATTAGCCTGATGGTTAAGAGGGTATCGTGCACAAACGACCGGAAGGCTTAAGCGCACTTCGTATTCCGGTGGTGGCTACGAGCAGCTCGCTAGTCTCCGCGCCAATACCCTCTGAATTCGCTTACATGAAGCACCCCTGCTGCCGATAGGAATACTAGTATCAATAGGGTTGATGCGTCCCACAGAGCCAGTTGAACCGTCATCATTAACGTTGCACCTGCAGCTAGGTTGAAAACGAAGCGGGAAGGTGGGACGCCTTTGCCCGTAAAGCGAAATCTTCCTACCAAAACTGCTAGCTCGACTACGATTAGTCCAGTAATTAAGCCGATCAAAAGCCCTGAGTGGAGTTGCGATTCCACGGGTTAAGCGGCTGTTTTCGAAAGGCCTAAAAGCTGCGCCACGTCCTTTAAAAAGACACGTAGGTGCTCTTTACGCTTCTTTTTAATGAGCTTCTTCTGGGTGTAGGACTGCCAGGTTAGGGTCTGCACGTCTTCGTCTTTGCACATCTCGACAAATTGCTCACGTCGTTTATCGCTGTGGTACCAGAAGTACTGGAGTAAACCCAACGCCCAGAACGTGCGTCCATGTAATTTCATGAAACGCTTACGCGGTGCTTTTAACGCTGAAGCGTTTCCAGTGACTAAGAATTCTTTGATGGCATCTGCACTGAGTCGACCGCAGAGCATTGCATAGTAAATGCCCTCGCCAGAGGCTGGCGCAACGACGCCTGCCGCATCCCCTGATACCAAAATGCCCTTACCATCATCCCACCGTTTCATGGGCTTCATTGGGATGGGCGCACCTTCTTTTCGAATGGTGGGAGCATCATGTAAGCCCGATATGGCGCGCAGTTCTGCAACCGAGTCTTTTGCTGAGAAATCTTTAAACGCACTGCCTACGCCGATGCTTGCAGACTTTCCATGTGGAAATACCCAAGCGTAGAAGTCAGGCGACAGCTTTCCTTGGTACCAAACCTCACAGCGCTCAGGATCATAATCCTCCGTTGCTGAGGAGGGGGCTTCAACAATTTCGTGATAAGCCAGTACCCAAGGGATGTCCGCGTACTTTGGTACACCTTGTCGCGCTACTTTGGAGCGAGCGCCGTCAGCGCCTAAAACGCAACGCGCTGTGGCAGTACAAGTCTCAGATTCCTTATCTTTCGAGACATAAGTTACCTCGATTGTTTCGTCATCAAGGTACTTGAGTGATTTAAAGGCAGCAAGTTCGAGCTCCGCTCCCGCACGCTGGGCGCGAAGTCTCAACCATGGATCGAATTCATCCCGGTCCACCATGCCAACAAAGGTTCCCTCGATAGGCATGTCGACTTTCTGCTCTTTGGGTGAAATCATTCTCGCCGATTGAATTTCGGCTTTGAGCAGCGATCTGGGAATATCGAATTCGCCCAAAATACAAGGCGGGATAGCGCCACCGCAGGGCTTAATTCTGAATGCCCGCTCTAAAAGCAAAACACTGTGGCCTGCGAGTGCAATTTCATGAGCTGCAGTGGCGCCTGACGGACCTCCGCCTACCACGATAACGTCAAAATCGGTCTTTGATTCGCTCATGGTTTGATACCCCCTAATGGATTTTCTAGTGCAAAATGACTTGTGACTTCGTCGCTCTGCTCTGTCAGTTGCACTTGTTGGTCAAGGTTGAAAATGAGGCTGGCTGCCCAAACAAAGAGAGCCGCCTCGGCAAAGAATACAAGTCCGTAGGCTGCTGCTGGGTTTTCGAGCCACAGCCCGGCGACATCAACAGCGATGGTCCCTAGAAAGCCGCCTAACGCAAACGAAATGGCCTGTGCAGCTCCCCAAAGCCCCATTCTCAAGCCATCACGTTGGGATCGCCCCTCGCTGGCAAGCATCATCATTCCGCCAATTGCGGCGACAGCAAAACTGCCATTCGCAACGCCGAGTACGAATACATTGATGTTGATGGGCCAGGCGCTGCCTCCTATAAGGCCTCCTGTTGCGAGGAGGGCAAGACATATAGCGGATAATAAGCATCCGCCACGAATCCAAAGATGCAGGATGTGACGTGTTTTGGACTTGAAGGCGTAAGTCGAAAACGCCATGGCAAACATTCCAAGGAGCATGCCGGCATGTTGCATACCTGCGAGAGTGGTAGTCTCACCGACAGTCCAGCTGAATGTGAGTCCAACAAAGGGCTCCAAGATAAGGTCTTGGGCGCTGTAGGCGAGCATCGACGCGAAAACAAAAATAGTGAAACGGCGCGCATGATCTTCCTGCCACACTTCTTTGATGGCGATGCTGAAGGGCGGTTTTTGTTCGGTTGCTGCTTGTGATTCGTCATCGAACTGAGATGATCGCTTCTCAACACCAAAGATGGCTAAAAAGCTAAGGGCGAGCGCAATAGCAGCCGTACCTGATACGACCGAGAGCAATCGCGCCTCTGTGAAGGGGTCGAGTAGTTGTCCCGTGACGCCACCCGTTACGGCAAAGCCCATGATCATCATGAACCAGACCAGAGATGCGGCGGCGGGCTTGCGCTGGTCACTTACCTGCTTCGATAGCAATACGAGAAGGGACGTGCCGGCGGCCCCTGATCCTATGCCGATTAGTAAGTAACCGAGCGCGGCAATCAAGTGTCCCCCGATGCCTATAGTTGGAATAAGCGTCGCGCCCAGCGTTGCGGTAACACTGCCGGTGGCAAGTATAGTCATGCCGCCAACAATCCACGGCGTCCTGCGGCTGCCGCCATCGCTGCCGTAACCAATATAGGGGCGTGCTAACTGAACAACATGATGAAGCGTAATAAGAAATCCAGGTATGGATGCGGCAAGCGCATACTCCACGACCATGATTCGGTTAAGTGTGTTTGTTGGCAGAAAGACAAGTGCGCCCAAAGCGGTCTGGACGAGACCGAGTCTAAAGATGTCAAACCAAGACAATGTCTGAAAATTAGGCAAGGTAGCCCCCCAGTGCAGAGGCGGTCACCATCATTCCTGCGACGTACTGAGTTACGCCAATGCCGTTGTACCAAGGAGCTAGAAGCTTGGGGTTTTGAAGGAAGCGCAACATGGCAATGAACTGCCCGGCGATTAATGTGGCAACCAACGCAGGCGCAAGTGTGTAGCCCCAGCTTAGAAGACAGCCGAGGACAGCGATCTGTGGAAGGAGCATGACCAAGCAAGCGAGTCTTGCTGCTCTTTTGGGGCCGAGCTGGACGGGCAGCGTCCGGATGCCAATCGCAATATCGCCCTCAATTGCCTTGAAGTCATTCAGGGTCATGATGCCGTGAGCACCAAGGCTATAAAGTAAAGCGATAAGTAAAATGTTGATTGCGGGGAGGTCGCCACCCAAAGCAATTGCTGCACCGGTTACCCAGGCGAGACCTTCATAGCTGATGGCCACCGATAAATTGCCCCACCAGCCATTTTTCTTGAGGCGAAGGGGAGGGGCGCTGTAAGCCCATGCGAGAATCAGGCCAAGGGCAGTGGCGCATGCAACCCAAATTCCGAGGCTGAAGCTCCAGAGTTGAGCGAACACGGACCAAGCTAATGCAAACTGAAAAGCGCGGTGCTCGGTGACCCGCCCTGAGGGAATGGGGCGACCGGGTTCGTTAATGGCATCCACTTCTCTGTCGCAGTAGTCATTGATGATCTGACTCGCACCACAGACCAGTGGGCCGGTTAGGATGATGCCAAAGGCGAAGAGCCATGTGTGGCTCAAAGGCGTTATACCGCCTGAGACGAGGCCGCACATAAGGGCCCACATGGGGGGGAACCACGTGATGGGCTTTAGGAGCTGGATATAGTCACTGATCGATGATCCGGACGTTGCCCCCGCTGTAACCGCCGTCGAATTAACCATCCCAGCATGGTGTACATGCCAAGTGAAACAGTCAACAAATCATTACAAATTTGGAGTAATAAATTATTTACACGGCTTCTTGGTCGATATCGACTTCCGCGCCGCCAAGATCGAAACGACGGAGTTTTGTGTACAAACTTTGACGGCTTAGGCCCAAAAGTTCCGCCGCTGAAGCACGGTTGCCGCTGGTGAGTTTGAGTGCGGCTTCGATGCAGAGCGCTTCGATGATGTCAGTTGATTCGCGAACGAGTTCCTTAAGCGGGACGCGACCAACACGATCCGTAATCTGCTCAATTGACCGAGGCAAATGATCATCTACCGACTGATCCGGCGTAATGCGACGACTGATATCGCGGATGAATAACAGGACTCTGGTTGAGCCATTCTTACCAACGCGCGCAACGGAAAGTTCTATATCGACAGACGACTCTGTCTCGGTGCGAAGCGTGGTTGAGTACAGGCGGACTGAGCCCTCTTGTTTCGAGTGGTCCAGCACGATATTTAGGTCAACTGCTGATCGACCGACCCAGCGATCTGCGCGACGTCCTTCAATCAAGTCTACAGATGCCAGGCCTGCCATCTCTAAGAATGATGCGTTTGCGCCAGTCACAATTCCCTGCTCATCGAGTTCGACAATGCCATCGGGTGCGTCGTTGAAGAACGGCGCGAATTCGGCGCCGGTTACGTCCCGCTCGCTGTCATCTCTGAGTCTTACCAGTAAACGACCTTCCCCCGATTGGCGCACATACGTGAGCGCTATATTCAGCTCAAGACCTGCACCATTGCTGATCATCCCGTCAACAGTGGTTGTGACACTCCGTGCCTCTCTCGTAAGTCGCTCCACGGTGTTGCGCGCCTTGTCGTCCAGGCCCGTTGGGAACGCCTTTCCGACAAGATTGGCGCCTGGCTCGGCAAGCAATGTCGAAGCCACTGGGTTTGCTTCAAGAATCCGACCGCTGTTGTCATCAACAACCACGAATCCATCGGAGACCATATCGAGAATTCTGCGATACCGTGCTTCAAGCCGCCGCTTAGACCAGTAGTCGCGCTCCATGGCGTGCTGTGCGTTAAGCAGCTGATGGCGCAAGCTCGCCTCGGGGAGAAGGTCCAAGGCAGCAATTTGCACGTCGTCGCTGCTGCTCTCACAGCATAGCCAGCAAAGCAGCGGTACGGGGCTGGTATTGCGCGGGTTCACCGTTATGTCACACCGAAGGGCTGACCCTTTATTTCGTCGCGCCTCATTCAGCTTGGCTTTCAGCGCCGACATTGATTCCTCGGCAACGATCTCACTAATTGAGTTGCCCAAAAGATCATCGGGTTGGATTGTGCTAGAGGGGTTATTTACCTCCACGTCGACAATAAAGCCCGTGGCGGCGACGGTAAATTGGATGCTCGCGAGGTGCTGAAGCAAAACTTCGGAAGAGGGCGCTGATACGGTATTCACTAAGAGGGTAACTCCGAGACGGTTCTCGCGGCCGCTGCCGTCGTTAATGCTTTGGAAATCTGAATGTTACACAGCGTTAGTGGGGTCGTCATCACTCTCTTTACACTTCTCCGGCAATATCTTTTATACGTCAAAACTTTAGTGCAAGATCACTGTATAATTTGGTTGACACTGTTTAGGCCGAACACTACCCTGCAAATTCATAAGATGACGTGAAGTGTGCTTATGGCACACGGATAAATACGTCACGTGCATAGCGGGGTAAATGCCGTGAGTGACAGAGCGAAAGACTCGAAAAGTGGTGGGTTGTATACACCCGAGCAAAAAAAGCGCCGCGATGAGACGGTGTGGACACTTGTGCAAGGCGTGCTAGCCCCGCTGCAATTTTTGGTGTTTGCCATTAGCACTGTCTTCGTCATCAATTTTTTGCTGAACGGGACGGGGCTCGCAGTGGCGACAGCTTCAGTTATTCTAAAAACGTTCATCCTCTACTTGATTATGGTGACAGGCGCCGTTTGGGAAAAGGTTGTTTTTGGGCGCTACCTCTTTGCTCCAGCCTTCTTTTGGGAGGACGTCGTGAGTATGGGGGTTATTGCACTCCACACACTTTACTTAGCGATGTGGCTCACAGGCTTAGGAACGCCCCAAGATCAAATGTTGGTAGCGCTTGCCGCTTATGGTGCCTATTTGGTCAATGCCATTCAGTTTTTGCTGAAGTTCCAGCAGGCGCGTTCAAGTGCGTCTGATGTGACAGATCACGATGATTATGACGACATTGCTTATCGCGAGGGGGTAAGGTCGTGAAGAGCATCATCGCAAGCTCTGCCGTGGAGCACCACCCGGGACCGCAAAGCCAGGAGCGCGGCCAGCGTGCCGTTTTTTGCGGACTTACCTCGATTATCTGGCTTCATCGTCGAATTCAGGATGCGTTTTTTTTGGTTGTGGGGTCGCGTACCTGTGCACACCTTATTCAATCGGCGGCTGGTGTCATGATTTTCGCCGAACCTAGGTTTGCGACAGCGATTCTAGGCGAGCGAGATCTTGCAGGCATGGCGGACTGTCACGAGGAACTAGATCGCGTTGTGGGTGAGCTTATTTCCCGCCGTTCGGGAATCAATCGGCTCTTTCTCGTTGGTTCGTGCCCATCCGAAGTAATTAAATTGGATTTAGAAACCGCCGCCGCGAAGCTTCAGGCGAAGCATGAAAATAAAGTACGTATCTCGGCCTTTAGCGGTAGCGGGATCGAAACCACGTTTACTCAGGGCGAGGATCAATGTCTCAAGAGCACTGTCGCTGAATTGCCGGTTCTGCTCAATGACGAGTCGAATCTTATAGTTTTGGGTACGGTCTCAGATATCGTTGAGGACCAATTTCGTCGCCTGTTCGATGATCTGGGTATTGCTAACGTCCATTTTTACCCCGGTCGTAAGGCAGGGGATCTGCCTGCAGTGGGGAAGGGCACACGCCTTGTAGCGGCCCAACCCTTTGTTGGCGAGACTGTGCGGGCGTTGCTTGAACGCGGTGCAGAATTGATTAATGCGCCTTTCCCGCTTGGTGCTGAGGGTTCTAAGGCATGGTTTGAAGCGATCGCAGGAGCGCTGGGTGTCGATGACACGCGCGTTCAACAAGTGCTTGAACTGCCATATCAACGGGCGAGGCGGGCCGTCGCATCTCATGCATCCAAGCTTATGGGTAAGCGCATCCATTTCCTTCCCGACTCTCAGCTAGAGATTCCTATGGCCCGGTTCTTAAGTGAGGAATGTGGGCTGAGTATCAATGAAATCGGTACGCCGTTTCATGATCAGTTGATTATGCGTGGCGAGCTTGTACGGCTACCTCATGATGTTCGCATTGTAGAGGGGCAAGATTTAGATCCAGCACTCGGACGAGTGCGAGAGGCGAGGCCTGATCTCACGGTTTGCGGCATGGGTATCGCCAACGCGCTGGAGTCGGAGGGGCTGAGAACGAAGTGGTCTATCGAGCTCGTGTTCTCGCCCGTTCAGGGATTTGATCAGGCCGGAGACCTCGCGGGGTTATTTGCAAAGCCGCTGGTTCGCGAGTCGATCCTGGAGGTGGGTTCGTGGAGTTAACACTCTGGACATATGAGGGCCCGCCTCACGTCGGTGCCATCCGCATTGCGGCATCTATGCGCGATGTACACTTGATGTTGCACTCCCCTCAAGGCGACACCTACGCTGATCTACTGTTTACGATGATTGAACGCGACAGTCGGCGACCTCCCGTTACGTACACAACGTTTCAGGCTCGTGATCTCGGTGCATCCACTGCCGAGATGGTTATTCAGTCATTACGAGAGGCAGCACAGCGCTTTCAACCACAAGTGCTCTTGGTGGCGGATTCATGCACTGCTGAACTTATTCAGGATCAGCCCGGTGCACTTGCTCTCGGCGCAGACTTACCCGTTCCCGTTATTCCGCTAGAGATGGCGGCTTACACGAGAAAGGAAAATTGGGGCGCATCAGAGACCTTTTATCAGCTTGTTCGCGGTCTTTTATCTCGACAGGCCCCTGCGCCTGGGACCGAGCGACCCAAACGTGATCCGAATGTAAGGCCCAGTGTCAATTTACTTGGACCTACTAAACTTGGATTTCGATGTCGTGACGATGTAGTCGAAATTGAGCGATTACTCACTTCGATGGGTGTGGAAGTGAACGTTGTAGCGCCGTTGGGAGCTTCTCCTTGGGATCTGCAATCAATACCTACCGCTGATGCCAATGTGAATCTATGCCCCGAGGTTTCTGACCTCACGTGTAGTTGGCTGGCGCGCACCTTTGGTATGCCGACTATCCAGACGATCCCCATGGGCTGGGGCGCGACACGTGATTTCATCGCCGAAGTCGCTCAAGTTCTCGATCTTGATATCGATGTCGACTCGGTCGGGGAGTCACGACTTCCATGGTACTCCAGATCAATCGATTCGACTTACCTAACCGGAAAGCGTGTTTTTGTCTTTGCTGATGGTAGCCACGCAATTGCTGCAGCCCGGGTGGCTCGCGATGAAATGGGTTTCGAAGTGGTTGGCTTGGGTACATACAGCCGTGAGCGTGCTCGTGATGTGAGAGCTGCCGCTAAAGAATATGGCCTTGAGGCACTGATTACCGACAACTACCTAGAGGTTGAAGCCAGGGTTCAGGAGCTTCAGCCAGAGATGGTCCTGGGTACCCAAATGGAGCGTCATATTGCTAAGAGACTGGGCATACCTTGTGCTGTCATCTCGACGCCTGCCCACATTCAAGACTATCCGGCTCGCTATTCCCCGCAGATGGGCTTTGAGGGAGCAAACGTCTTGTTCGATACATGGGTGCATCCGCTCATCATGGGGTTGGAAGAGCACCTGCTTCACATGTTCAGAGATGACTTTGAATTTAATGACAGTGTGGGTCCGTCACATCTGGGAAGTGAGGGTGAGGGCGCTCGTTCCATGAATAGTAATGGTGAACTGATTAGTGGGAGCAACCTTGTCTGGGCTTTCGAGGCGGAAAAGGAATTGAAAAAAATTCCATTCTTCGTCCGGGGCAAGGCGCGTCGAAACACGGAGCGCTTTGCGGAAGAGAAAGGTATTTCAACCATTCAAGTAGATACGCTTTATGACGCGAAAGCACACTTCAGCAGCTGACGCCTCGACGCCTGTTAACGTCGTCCTCGTCACGCTTGATAACCATGTTAATGGTGCTATCGAGCGCGCTGAAAAACGCCTGGTTTGCGATTTGCCTGGTGTCAATTTCAAAAGCTTCGCTGCGACAGAGTGGGACGCTGACAGATCAGAATTGCAGAGTTGCAAGAACGCGATTGCCTCCGGTGACATCATCATTGTCACGATGCTTTTTATGGAACCACATATTAAAGCGATCTCTGAGTCGCTCGCTGCACGTCGTGATGCTTGCGATGCCATGGTGTGTTGCATGTCCGCTCCGGAGATTATGCAGCTCACTCGCATGGGACGATTTAAGATGGACGGTGAGCCTTCGGGGCCTGTCGCACTTCTTAAGCGACTCCGCGGTGCGCCGAAAGACGGTAAACCTGGTGCCTCGGGCGAGCGGCAACTGGCGATGCTGCGACGTTTACCCCGAATTCTGAGATTTATTCCTGGCACTGCTCAGGACCTACGCGCCTATTTCATGACGCTTCAGTATTGGCTTGCAGGATCAGAAGATAATTTGACCCGGCTGGTGAGCTTTTTAATTCATCGATATGCCGCCGGCCCGCGCCAGGTGCTTCGTAAAATCGCTCGCGAGGAACCCCCGATAGAGTATCCAGATGTCGGTGTTTATCACGTTGATGGGCGGCAGCGAATTAGCGATACGGTTGGTCTTTCGCACGGTAATGGTAATGCTGAGAGTAGGGGAACGGTTGGGCTTTTGCTGATGCGCTCATATGCGCTCGCTGGTAATACTCGACACTATGATGCCGTTATTCGCGCCTTGGAAGCGCGTGGATTGCGAGTAATACCTGCCTTTGCATCTGGCTTGGATGCGCGACCTGCCGTTAAACGCTTCTTTATGAGCGAGGGGGAGTCGATTGTTGATGCAGTAATCTCACTCACGGGCTTCTCACTTGTCGGTGGGCCAGCGTATAACGATACAGATGCTGCGCAAGAGATGTTGGCCGAGTTGAATGTGCCGTATCTGGCTGTGCAGGCGCTTGAGTTTCAGAGTATTAATCAGTGGCGCGAGTCGCCTATGGGGCTTATGCCGGTTGAGGCAACCATCATGGTTGCGATTCCTGAACTGGATGGTGCTACAGGACCAATGGTCTTTAGTGGTCGAGATCGTGATGACCCCAAGCGTTCCTTTGATATGGCCCCAGAGACTGAGCGCATCGAGCGTTTAGCGAGCCGTGTCTCAAAGTTGGTTGCGTTACACCGCAAGCAAAGATCAGAGAAAAAGATTGCTATTACGCTGTTCAACTTCCCGCCCAACAGTGGCGCTATGGGGACCGCAGCACATCTGAGTGTTTTCGAGTCGCTGTTTAATAGTCTGAAGGCATTGAGTCTTGCTGGGTACGTCGTTGATTTACCAAATAGTGTTGAGGCGTTGCGAGAATCGCTTCTTAAAGGGAACGCAGAACTTTACGGTGCAGAGGCGAATGTTCATGCCACAATTCCGGTCGACGACCATGTAGCGCGCGAGCCTTACCTCGAAGAAATTGAGGCGCAATGGGGGCCTGCCCCTGGTAAACATTGGACCGATGGACGGCGAATGTTTGTGCTGGGACAGTCTTTTGGTAACGTGTTCGTGGGGGTCCAGCCCGCTATGGGCTACGAAGGGGACCCAATGCGACTGCTCTTTGAGGGTGGGTTAGCACCAACGCATATTTTCTCCGCTTATTACCGATGGCTTAGGGAGGATTATGAGGCGGACGCAGTTCTTCACTTCGGTACTCATGGTGCTCTGGAGTTCATGCCAGGCAAACAGGTGGGGCTCTCAAATCGATGCTGGCCTGATCGGCTGATTGCAGATCTTCCGAATTTCTACCTCTACGCGGCGAATAACCCGTCAGAGGGCTTAATCGCCAAGCGTCGGTCTGCGGCAACACTCATTAGTTATCTCACACCACCGGTAACTAAAGCGGATTTGCACAAAGAGTTTGCGGAGCTACGATCGATGATCGACCTCTGGCGTGGCCGCGACCCTCACGCCACAGACGCACATTTACAGCAACTATTAGAAGCAATATCGGCACAAGCTGATCGTTGCGAGCTAAAAATCGGTGGCTTGGCAACAGATCATTGTGATGCAGATACTTGGGTGTCTGGGCTCAGGAACCAGTTGGATGAGATTGAGCAATCTCTGATTCCGTTTGGTATGCATGTCATTGGTGGTTCACTTCTTTCCTCTGAGCGAGCTGAGACAATCGCAGCTATCGCAGAGGCAGGAGGGGCGCGCGAAATCAACCCCTCCCAGTTGGATGATTGTCTTCATGCCAAGGATATGGATGCGCTTAAGAGGCTTTTGGCTGAGCATCAGGTGCCATCTAATGATCTCGATGGACTTGCTAGTCGACTTCTGACGGCCTTGGGGAATTTAGAAGCCGATCACGAATTACCAGCACTAATTAGCGCGCTTGACGGTCATTTCATTTCACCTGTATCCGGCGGCGATCTTATTAGAAACCCCGAGAGTCTTCCGACAGGCCGTAATATCCACGGATTTGATCCGTTTCGGCTTCCCAGCGCTTTTGCGGTGATTGAGGGAAAACGCCAGGCCGAGCAGCTAACACAGCGCCACTATGAAGACACCGGCGAGATGCCAACCTCAATTGCCTTGGTTTTATGGGGTACCGATAACTTAAAGAGCGAGGGCGTTGCTATTGGTCAAGCGCTTGCCCTAATCGGCGCTAGACCGCGATTCGATAGCTACGGCCGCTTGAGTGGCGCCGAGTTAATTGACCTTGATGAATTAGGTCGACCGCGGGTGGACGTTATTGTGACTTTGTCGGGCATTTTCCGAGATCTTCTCCCGATGCAAACTCAGCTGCTTGCCGAGGCAGCTTATCTGGCGGCAGAAGCTGACGAGCCACTCGAGCTAAACCCCATAAGGCGCAATGCATTGGCATATCAAGAGGCCAATGGATGTGATTTTGAAACAGCAGCGCTAAGAGTTTTTAGTAACTCTGAGGGTGCTTATGGCTCAAACGTCAATATGCTTGTGGACTCGGGGCGCTGGGACGATGAATCTCAATTTGCGGATACCTACACGAATCGTAAAGGTTTCGCCTATGGACGGTCTGGTGCGGTGTCGCAACAAACTGAGTTACTCAATACCGTGCTCGGAAACGTCGACCTCGCATACCAGAACTTGGATTCCGTCGAGCTAGGAATTACGACCGTCGACCACTATTTCGACACGCTTGGGGGAATCAGCAGTGCTGTTCAGCGAGCTAAGGGTAGCGCTGTTCCTGTATACATTGCCGACCACACGGGTGGAGGTGATGGAAAAGTCAGGACTTTGAACGAGCAAGTTGCGCTCGAGACGCGCACTCGGCTTCTAAATCCCAAGTGGTACGAGTCGATGCTCGATCACGGGTACGAGGGTGTGCGTCAGATAGAAGCACACTTAACCAACACTATGGGGTGGTCTGCGACAGCAGGCGGCGTGGCTCCATGGGTATATAAGCAAGTTTCAGAAACATTCATTCTCGATGAGGACATGAGACGTCGGTTGGCCGAGCTAAATCCGGTCGCTGCATCGCGTGTTGCAAACAGACTCATTGAAGCACAAGAAAGAGACTATTGGGGAGCCGACGAGGAACAGCTGGAGGCGCTACGGCGTGCCGGCGAAGACCTTGAAGACCTTCTTGAAGGGATCACGGGGGAGGTTGCAGCATGAATTCACCAAATAAATTTATTCCAGTTAAAGATGTTGGTCGCGGCGATGGAGAGGGGAGTTTACAAGTGCACCTCGACGAACAAATCGACGTCGCCAAGGCCAAGGTCTTCGCCATTTACGGAAAGGGTGGCATAGGCAAAAGCACAACGTCATCAAATTTATCCGTCGCCTTCTCTAAGCTTGGCAAGCGCGTGATTCAAATTGGCTGCGACCCGAAGCACGATTCAACGTTTACGTTGACAAAGGCATTGATGCCAACGGTTATTGACGTACTGGAGTCTGTTGAGTTTCACGCTGAAGAGCTCCGAACAGAGGATTATGTTCACGTCGGATACAACGGTGTGATGTGTGTCGAAGCGGGGGGACCACCGGCCGGCACGGGCTGTGGCGGATACGTGGTGGGTCAAACTGTTAAATTGCTCAAACAGCACCACCTCTTAGACGATGCAGATGTTGTCATCTTCGATGTTTTGGGTGACGTCGTGTGTGGAGGCTTCGCCTCTCCACTACAGCACGCAGAGCGCGCAATGGTGGTTACTGCGAACGATTTTGACTCAATTTTTGCGATGAACCGGATCGCTGCCGCGATTGAAGCAAAATCCAAGAATTATGGTGTGCGTTTGGGAGGCGTTATTGCCAATCGAAGTGCGGGCACTGACGAGATTGACCGTTTTAACGACGCTGTGGGTCTAAAGCGCGTCGCTCACTTCCCTGATCTTGATGTTATTCGCAAAAGCCGACTCAAAAAATCAACGTTGTTTGAGTTGCCTGATTCGCCCGAGCTCCGAGCAGTTCAAGACGAATACATGCGGCTGGCTGAGGGCATGTGGAACGGCGCAGAGGCGCTGGATGTCAAGCCTATGAAAGATCGCGATCTATTCGACTTCTTGGGGTTTGATTGATGGCCACAGTTGACTATCGACAGAGACGCGAGCAGATCGAGGACTACTTCGATCGCACAGCGGCCGACGTTTGGGCCCGTCTTACATCAGACGAACCTGTCAGTGGTATTCGCGAAACCGTTCGTGCAGGCCGAGAGTCAATGAGAAACCTTCTACTAAGTTGGCTTCCCGATGACCTCAGTGGGAAGCGGGTGCTTGATGCGGGTTGTGGGACCGGAGTTATTTCCATTGAACTGGCTAAAAGAGGAGCCGAGGTAATTGCGGTCGATCTGTCCAAATCACTAATCGACCTTGCCAACGAGCGATATTCGGAGTGCGACGAGTATCACCGTATTCAATTTATTGTTGGTGATATGAGACTGGTTCAGGGCGAACGCTTTGATCATGTTCTCGCTATGGATTCGATCATTCACTATGCGGCACGCGATGGCGTCAAAACGCTCGAGACGCTCGCCGATCGTGTTGATACCTCGATGGTATTCACCTTTGCACCTAAGACTGTGCCACTCGCCATGATGCACGCTGTGGGAAAACTATTTCCAAGGGCAGATCGATCGCCAGCCATTGAGCCGATCTCACCCGCGTCCCTGAGGAAGTCGCTCGCGAATTCTTGCAAGTTTGACGACTGGCAGGTCGAAAGGGAGCATCGTATTTCAACAGGCTTCTATACGTCTCAAGCGATGGAGCTAACACGTTTATGTTGATTTCCCGCGAACAACTCATGGCACTCAGTTCGCGGATCAACGCGCGTTATTTGCCGTGGCTGAACGTTGTCGAGGGTGATCTAACACTGTCGAAGCTCGCTAGGCTCTCCTTATTCCAAGTATCCGTAGGCATCTGTTTTGTGCTGCTAAACGGAACCTTAAACCGTATCATGGTAGTCGAGCTAGGAAGGGCGGCTTGGCTCGTCTCCGCTATGCTTGCGCTACCACTGCTTCTGGCGCCAGCGAGGGTGCTTATAGGCTATCGATCAGATAACCATCAATCGTTTCTGGGCTTCCGACGGCTCCCCTATCTTTGGATGGGCACGATGGGGCAATTTGGTGGGTTGGCGTTAATGCCATTCGTGCTGATTCTCATGACCTCTGGCGATGCCAGTGCGTCTTGGACGGGTTTCGCCATGTCGTTGGGCGCCTTGTTTCTAGTGGGCGCAGGTATGCATGCGACGCAAACCGCTGGACTTGCCCTCGCCACAGATTTGGCAAGCGAAAAGACGCGCCACCAAGTGGTAACTATGCTGTATCTCATGCTACTGGTGGGTATGGTGCTCGGCGCACTCGGCTTCTCTTTGTTGCTCGAGCCGTTTAGCTACTTCCGACTGATTCAAGTCATTCAAGGGTCAGCACTGGTGGTTGCGGGCCTGAATATTGTCGCAATGTGGCAGATGGAGCCGCGGCGTCCTGACTTGACGAGTTTTGACGTTGCACGACCTACCTTTTTGGAATCCTGGAGAACTCTCTCTTCGAACGCCGGCGCACACCGATTGTTAATCGCCGTAGCACTAGGAACACTAGGGTTCAGTATGCAGGAAATACTGCTCGAGCCCTATGGTGCTGAGGTGCTGGGAATGACCGTCAGTCAAACAACGCGTCTGACAGCCATGTTTGGTGTAGGCATGTTATTTGCGATGGCACTTTCAGCGCGCTATTTAGGAAGAGCTGGAGAGCCTGTTCGACTGGCTGCCTACGGCGCAGTTGTCGGTGTATTTGCATTCTCAGCCGTGATTATTGCGGGTGCCATCGAGTCGCTATCACTTTTCGCGGCAGGGACTTTCTTAATAGGCGTAGGGAATGGCCTCTTTGCTGTGGGTACTCTGACTGCCGCTATGCTATTGGCTAGTAGAGCTACTGCCGGAATTGTTATCGGCACCTGGGGTGCTGTTCAAGCCACGGCCGTAGGCTGTGCCGTTTTCCTTGGTGGCGCACTCCGCGACCTTACTGAAGCTTTTATTCAAGGGGGTGCCCTAGCGACAACTGAACTGTCAGGTCCGGCTGCGCCCTACGGCGCCGTTTACCACCTAGAAATAATCATCCTATTCGCCTCTCTGATCGCACTGGGTCCGCTGGTGCGGCGGTTAGGCAATAACAAAAACCAACCACTTACTATGCAACTTGCTGATTTCCCAAGCTGATAACCACTACCAGGAGGACACACCATGGGTACTGGAGAACTTTACTTTGACTTCGCAGCTATCATGTTCACCGCATTTTGCGGTGCCTTTGTTTACCTCGTGCTCTACCTTCACAAAGAAGGTAAGCGAGAAGGTTTCCCAATTCGGCACGACGGTATTGTCGATAACTACAGTGACGGGGTAGGCGGTCTGCCCGACCCCAAAACATACAAGCTGGCGCACGGCCAAGGGGAGCGCACAGTTCCTGGCCCGATGCCTGAGCAGTATGAATTAAAAGCTAAGCCCACGCATGCACATCCCGGCGCACCTCTGGAGCCAACAGGCGACCCAATGGTAGACGGCGTGGGTCCTGCGGCCTATGCCATCCGACCTGAACATCCCGACCTCACTATTGATGGCGAGCCACGGATCGTTCCGCTTCGCGTTGATGGTGACCACAAGGTTCATGGCAACGACCCTGATCCTAGAGGAAAGGCTGTCTATGGATGTGACGGTGAGCAGGGTGCGACCGTTGTCGATCTATGGGTTGACCGTGCCGAGCCGCATTTCCGTTATGCAGAGCTAGAGGTAGGAGAGCGTCGGGTTCTACTTCCTATGACAATGGCACGTGTGAAGCGTGACGGCACTGTTCACGTGAAGTCAATTCGAAGTGATCAGTTCCAGCAGGTGCCCGGGTTGGCAAATCCCGATCAGATTACTCTGCAAGAAGAAGACAAAATTGTTGCCTTCTACGGTGGCGGCACAATGTACGCTATGCCTGGTCGTCAAGGACCTCTGCTGTGAACGAATATTCACACGAGCCCATCCCCGGCCTGCCCGGGGAGTTACCGAAGGGCGAGCAGGTCCTTTGGCAGGCATCTCCCAGTTGGGACGCAATGGCAAAACGCGTGTTTCAGGTCTACACAGCCGCCTTGTATTTCTCGGCGCTGATAGCGGGCCACCTCATTTATCGAATCATGGATGGGGCGCCGTTTTCTATGCTCACGGGCACGCTCGCATGGCAAGGTGGTCTTGCCATCACTGTCGTGGGGATTTTGGCACTGATGGCGAAGCTATATGCCAGCAGTACTTTATATACGATTACCAGCCGAAGACTAATTATTCGCTCGGGGGTGGCGTTGCCAATGATTGTCAATTTACCCCTTACGAAAGTCGAATCTGCAGGATTGCGAAGACTCCGTGATGGTACTGGAGACATTAGCTTCCTTCCCGCTGACGGGACAAAGGTGTTTTGGTTGATGTTATGGCCGCACGTAAGACCGTTTCAGTTTAAGCGGGTTCAGCCTTTGTTAAGAGGTATTGAAGATCCCGATGTGGTGGCACGGTTATTGGTGAATGTCATAGAAGACATTCGCGAGACATCAACCGAGATGGAAGCGGCACAGATCGCAGCAGTTTGAAACGCTAGTTCATTGCTGGCTGGGGGGGTAATGTGGGTTGGCCCGGATTGTTATTCGGGGTGCTTCGGCATCCCATTTTTCTTTTGCTCGCGGCATTAGGGCTTGGTTGGGCCTTAATTGCTGTTAACAACGAGGGTTACCAGGGACCGCCTGAAAAACCTGAATCCAACATCGTCGCGAGCGTCACATTGGCCGTGTTGGATGCAGATAACG
>CBFHHL010000090.1:0-37494 GCA_965655685.1 Luminiphilus sp. | reverse complement strand
GGATCATGACCCATGTATTCGATCATTATGGACCCGTCAGTAAAGCCGAGCTGGCACAGCGCAATAATGGCGTTTTGGTCTCCATGGTCAAAGGCAAAACACTTGCTTATGCGCTCTACAGCCTGCAGGACCGTGGCCGATTATTTATCGAGGCAAACGTTGAGGTTTATGAGGGCCAAATTGTTGGTTTACACAGCCGCAGTAATGACCTTGTGGTTAATCCTACCAAGGCAAAGCAGCTGACAAACGTCCGAGCGTCGGGTACGGATGAGGCACTGATTCTTACGCCGCCTGTACTGCACACCCTGGAGCAGGCGCTCGAATTTATCGACGCCGACGAGCTGGTGGAGGTGACGCCGGACAGTATTCGACTTCGCAAGAAGCTGCTTTTAGAGCACGAGCGTAAGCGCGCATCCAGAGCGGCTTAACCGCCGCTCCACAGCATTTCATAGTGCGGAATGTCGTCTTCCATGTAAGGCCCGCGCACGATGACAAAGCCGAGGGCTTCGTAAAAGCCCTGAAGGTAGGCCTGTCCGCTGATGCGAATATCTGAATCCCACTTGGATGAACAGAACGCCATTCCCAGTTTCATCAACTCCAGGCCCAGGCGCTGACCTCTTAGTCTCCTTGAGATTGAAACACGGCCGATAGAGCACTCTTCGTAGCTTACACCGGGTGGGACAACACGCAGGGTCGCGACGACCTCATCACCGATATGACCCGTTAGGTGCCAGCACTTCGGGTCTTTGTGATCGGGGTCTTGGTAAGGGCACTCCTGCTCAACCACAAAGATATCGGCTCGCAGAGCCAAAATGTCGTGCCAGGCCCCTGCGTGCATCGTATCGAAATGGCGCCACCGCCAAGTAATTTCTTCCATCTTAATCCCGCTACTATGAGATAATTTGGCGTTGCGAAGGCTATCATGAACCTCGCTCCACGCTTTTAAATTTCGATCGCTTTGTTTACGAAGGTTGTAGTTAGTCTATGTCCGATATGTTCAACACACCACAAGCAACGGAAACACTCTCGCTGAAAGAGTATGCCGAAAAGGCGTATCTCGATTATTCAATGTATGTGATTCTTGATCGCGCACTACCGCACGTCGGTGACGGCCTAAAGCCCGTGCAGAGACGAATCGTCTATGCCATGAGCGAATTGGGCCTCAAGTCTTCAGCCAAGTACAAAAAATCAGCACGAACTGTTGGGGACGTGATTGGTAAATTCCATCCACACGGCGATAGTGCTGCCTATGAAGCAATGGTATTGATGGCACAGGATTTTTCTTACCGCTATCCATTGATCGACGGTCAGGGGAATTGGGGCAGCGCGGACGATCCCAAGTCGTTTGCCGCAATGCGTTATACCGAGTCGAAACTCACCAAGTATGCGGACGTGTTGCTAGCTGAGCTTGGCCAGGGCACCGTCGATTGGCAGCCAAATTTCGATGGCACTATGTATGAGCCGGTTGTTCTCCCAGCACAGGTACCGAACCTGTTGCTAAATGGTACGACGGGGATTGCCGTGGGTATGGCCACTGACATTCCGCCGCACAACCTGCGTGAAGTGGTGAACGCCACGATCCACTTGCTTGATCATCCAGACGCTACGGTAGACGCTCTGTGCGGGCATATACAGGCACCAGATTTCCCTACAGATGCCGAGATCACTACACCCCCTGAAGAGATTCGAGACATCTATCGCACGGGTCGTGGAAGCGTGAAGATGCGAGCCGCTTGGAAGCGTGAAGATGGTGCGGTTGTACTCTACGCACTGCCCTATCAGGTTTCCGGATCAAAAGTACTTGAGCAGATTGCCGCGCAAATGCAGGCGAAAAAGCTCCCTATGGTCTCGGACCTTCGCGATGAGTCCGACCATGAGCACCCCACTCGATTGGTCATTGTGCCTCGATCAAACCGCGTTGATCTCGAGGCGATGATGAGTCACTTATTTGCTACGACTGACCTAGAGCGCTCGTACCGTGTGAACCTCAATTTTATCGGAATGAACGGTCGCCCGGGTGTCCGCTCACTTGATCAACTGTTGCGCGATTGGGTGCAATTCCGACGTCAGACCGTGCGCAGACGTTTGGAGTATCGACTCGAAAAAGTGCTCAAGCGATTGCATGTTCTTGAGGGCTATTTAGTTGCATACCTAAATATCGATGAGGTTATTCGAATCATTCGCGAGGAAGACGAGCCGAAGGCTGAGCTTATGGCCCGTTTTGCACTCTCTGATATACAAGCAGACGCTATTCTCGATCTAAAGTTACGCAATTTGGCGAAGCTTGAGGAGATGAAGATTCGAGGTGAACAGTCCGAGCTGAGCGATGAGCGCGATAGCCTTCAAAAAACCCTCGGCAGTAACGCCCTGATGACCAAACTTATACGCAGCGAACTTGTCGATATTGCACACGAATACGGGGACGATCGTCGCTCACATCTTGTTGAGGTTGAGGATGCGAAAGCCTTCTCCGAGCTGGAGTTGACCAGTGCAGACCCGATGACTGTGGTTGTTTCTGAAAAGGGATGGATCAGGGCAGCAAAAGGTCATGATATCGATCCAGAGACCCTAAGTTATAAGTCAGGGGATACCTTTAAGTTTTCCGCCCTAGGACGAAGTAACCAGACAACGGTTGTCTTTGACTCAACGGGTCGCGCCTACTCGCTTGCGACACACCAGCTACCGTCGGCGCGAGGACAAGGTGAACCCTTGACCGGTAGAATCTCCCCACCTTCGGGGGCGACCTTCGAGGGCTTAATGACTGGTACGGAGCATCAAAAATTCTTGCTTGCGAGCGATGCCGGCTATGGTTTCGTTGCTAAATTCGGTGACCTCGTGACCAAGAACAAAGCTGGCAAAGCTGTGCTCAGCCTTCCCAAGGGGGCTCAGGTTATGCCGCCGGTGATTGTTCCCGAGCGTCAGAATTTGCTGGTCGCTGCAGCGACCTCAGAAGGCCGTTTATTGATTTACCCATTAGCTGACCTTCCAGAACTCACAAAAGGGAAAGGCAACAAGATTATTGGAATTCCATCGGCAAGAGCGCAAGCGCGAGAAGAGTTGCTTGTGGGGTTGTTGGTCTTTGGTGATGACGACATTCTTCAGGTGAACTCTGGACGACAGCACCTGAAACTGCGGCTGTCTGACTTGGAGCACTACCGCGGTGAGCGAGGACGCCGAGGTAATCGGCTACCTAAGGGGTTCCAGAAAGTCAGCGGGTTGGTAATTGCCGAGTAATTGGGCCCGCGCTTATTACGCTATACTGGTTGCGGGCTAAAAAGGAAGATCCGCCTGATCACCCACGTCTGGAAACAGTCGTCGCTGCAATAGGCGGCTCTGTTTTTCGAGTTCCGGTAAAAAAGCTTCGGTTGGTGAGCCCAGTTGGCAATCCCCATCCGCAGTGTCGATAGTGTCGAAAAGAGTCGCGATCTTTCCGAAATCGCTCAGCGAACTCGCTAGCTTGATTGCATTACCGGCGCGTTGTGCCAAAGCGTGCGCCTCGTCGAACGCAGTTTGAATGTACAAGCCGGCGTAAGCCGATTCCAGTTCTCCGTGACTGAGCTCGCTGTAGCTCACGCCAATACCTGCAGAGAATTTTAATCGACGGCTACGCTCTGCAATGGGGAGTAAATGCTGCAGGAGCGCGGCTGAAACTGTGGCGCGTAGCGGCGATGACATACCTCGCCACTGACCCTCGAAACTCATGGAAAGACTCTGCGGTCTATTCGTTTGAATGTTCCCACCAAGCATCTGGGAAACAGCTTTCATCAACGCTTCGTGGGTTGCGACGTAGCTGACCAAGCTCACCTCATCGAGCGTATCGATGTACCGGGTTAAGTGATCGAGACTAAGTGTGACTACTGCCATTGAGCGCATCGCTGTGTCATCAATCTCACCGGCTGCTGTCGTGTCGATCAGATCTAAGGGCAATGCAGACAGCGCAGTATCAAGCGCTTCTAGTGGGTCTCCCTTGCGCTCCATCGTCGTTTGTTGTGACAACCTAGCCACCAGAGACCAAAGACGATTCGTATGCGCACGGTAGAGTGACGTTGTGGCGGCAAAGATAAAAGCGGCAATCACAAGGCTAAGGCCCGTGATAGTCCAACGCAGGGCTTCATCTGTGGGCTGCGCATGCAATGTAATAGACAAGGTTCCCGCGAGGTCGGGCCCAATCTTTAACTGCCCTTTGTATTGCGCGCTGGCGTCCGGTGTTCCTACGGACACCAGGGGTTCGCCGTCTACATCACTCACAGTTGCGGCTGCGACGAGATCACTTGCCACGAGTCGATTGAGCTCGCTGGATACTGTAAGTAAGTCCCCGGCGGCAATGAGTCCTGACGTTCTCGACGCAACTGAGTTTAGTATGACTCTCGCGTAGGCTGCGCGCTCGTTATCGTTGCTGTTTTCTTGTGAGATGAGTGAGAGAGTTAGGATGATCTGCGTGGCGGTGATGACGGCAACTGCGGCAACAAACCCAGCGCGTTCACCAAAATCGAGCCGATCCCAGAATCTCACGTTTTTGTAACCTCTCAGCCTATGAATTATTGACCGGCATTTCCCAGTTTTGCTGGTGTATGAGGTTATCATGCTCACTTTGGATTGAGCGTACTGTGACATCGATGCATCTCATTATTTTGGCTAAGTCGGCGGTGATGCCGCCACTGAACTCTATCATCGGTCTGCTCGCAGGCAGGGGAGTTGACGTCGTTGAGACGATTAACCTGCCTATACCAAAGACCCTAGAGGATCATCGATCTGCGCAGCGAGTGATTCTCACGGGGAATACGGAACAACTCGACCCGAAAGATGTGGTTATCAGTGGGCTCAAGGATGGCGTCGATGCCAACCTGCAGAGCGAAGAAATGCGCGTAGCCGATACCAAGCTCGCGGTTTTTGATATGGACTCTACGCTGATTCAATGCGAGGTCATCGATGAGTTGGCTAAACAGGCAGGCGTGGGTGATCGTGTTATCGAAATCACAGAGCGCGCTATGCGTGGTGAGCTCGATTTCAATGAGTCCTTTACTGAGCGCTTAGCGCAGCTTCGAGGGCTAGATGCGCGCGTGGCTCAGGACATAGCCGCGTCGTTGCCACTGAGCGACGGGGCGTATGAGTTGATGCTCACCCTGCGTGCCCGCGGCGTTAGAACCGTTATTCTCTCGGGTGGCTTTGACGTTTTTGCTGAAAGCGTTGTTAGCGCGCTAAATATGGACGATTACGTGGCTAATATGCTTGAAATTAGAGACAACAAACTCACAGGTCGTGTGGTGCCTCCAATCGTAAATGCCGATGAGAAGCGCGCGAGACTGATAGCAATTGCAGACAGTATGTCAATCAGTTTGTCGCAGACCATGGCGGTTGGTGACGGAGCGAATGACCTAAAAATGCTCGAAACGGCAGGTATCGGTGTGGCATTTAGAGCCAAGCCAGTGGTTCGCGAGCAAGCCAGGTATCAGCTCAGTCATGTGGGACTCGATGGCGCGCTGTATCTAATGGGCTAATTATCCAACCTGATGGTCAATTATCCGAATCGCTATTAGACGGGTGTATCGGGCTAAATCAAAGGACGGTGAATGTGAGAGTGTTTTTAGTGAAGACACCTTTTTGGCTGACCGTTTGAGGAAGTGTCCTCAGCTAGTTTGTGCGTTTCTTTGAGCGCTCTATGGTACATTGCGAAATAGAACGAAAGGTTCTTTTGTGGAGGTGCTCGCTCGCGAGACGGCTACTTTGGTATGATCGCGCCTTCACAAATTTGCAGGGTCCGTATGCATGCCTAATTTCTCAACCAACGAATTCAAACCAGGCCTCAAAGTTATGCTCGAAAACGAGCCTTGTTCGATTCTAGAAAATGAATATGTAAAACCAGGAAAAGGTCAGGCATTTAACCGCGTGAAGCTGCGAAACTTGCGATCTGGCCGTGTTCTAGAGAAGACCTTCAAGTCGGGTGACTCGCTTGAAGGTGCAGATGTTATGGATATTGTTCTAGAGTACTCCTACACCGATGGTGAGTTTTGGTACTTCATGGATCCTAATACCTTCGAGCAGCACTCCGCTGATCGCGCCGCGGTAGATGATGCGGAAAAATGGCTCAAAGAGCAGGAAAAGTATGAGGTAACACTGTTTAACGGCGCCCCATTAGCAGTAACGCCTCCCAATTTCATCGAGTTAGAAATCACCGAAACCGACCCCGGCCTCAAGGGCGACACAGCACAGGGAGGGAGCAAGCCTGCCACCTTGACTACTGGCGCTGTTGTTCGCGTTCCGTTGTTCCTCTCCGAGGGTGAAATTATTCGAGTCGATACCCGGAGCGGTGAGTACGTAAGTCGGGCCAGCAAATCCTGAAGTAATAGCTGGGCCACTTCTATGCCAGATTGGCTGCCAAGCGCAAGCGTTGATGCGCTCCAAGCTCGCGCTCAGTTACTGACTATTATCCGAGAGTTTTTCTCCGAGCGTGGTGTTTTGGAAGTCGACACACCGCTTCTCTCCCACTTTGGCGTTACGGATCCGAATATCGAGCTGTTCTCGGTCTCCGCGGATAATGACATACGGTATTTGCAAAGCTCGCCCGAATACGCAATGAAACGCCTCCTTGCATCGGGCGTTGGAGATATTTACCAGCTTGGGAAAGCCTTCCGTCGTGGTGAAAATGGCAGTCGCCACAACCCAGAGTTCACGCTGCTGGAGTGGTATCGGACGGACTTTCGTCACTACGAACTTATTCGTGAAGTGGCGGAACTACTCACGACGGTCTTACCCGTTAGCACTTGGCAGGTGTGGTCATACGCGGCGCTTTTCTTAGAGATGTTAAACCTCGATGTCTTCACCGCGTCGAGTGAGGTACTTAGCAGGAAAGCTCAGCAAGTAGGTATTTCCATTGATGCCTCGCTCTCTCGCCTAGACTACCTCGATTTGCTTATGACCCACAGTATTGAGCCTCGTATCGCTGATTGGGGTTTAGTTTTCGTCACCGACTTCCTTCCCGAACAGTCTGCCTTATCCCGGTTAATACCGAGGGGAGAAAGCACAGTTGCCGCGAGATTCGAGGCTTTTTATGGCGGAGTAGAATTGGCTAACGGGTATTGGGAGGAGGCTCAAGCCGATGTCCTGGCTGATCGGTTTGCTGACGATAACGCGAAAAGAAACTTACGCGGACAAGAACAGCTTTCGCCCGATCTAAGATTATTGAGCGCTTTGGAGGCAGGGTTACCTGACTGCTCGGGTGTGGCCTTGGGTTTTGACCGCTTGCTGATGTTGATGTTGGAGCAATCCTCAATCTCTGAGGTTATGTCGTTCAGCTGGGATCGTGCTTAGCCAACGAGTGCAGGGCTGTAACCGTCGATGAATGCCTGAGGTGGTCGCTTTGGTTTGCCCGATGAAATCTCTATACACACGAATTTTAGGCGAGCGCGTAAAACAGTTTCGCCCGTGAGTGTCGATTTGATTTGCATGCGCCGCTCCATAAGCATGCGTCGCTCCCACGATGTAATCCATGTTCCAACCTCGAGCTCCTCGCCAAGGCGGGTGGCTTGTAAATAGTGATACTCAGCGTGTGTCAGCGCCATTGCTCGATCGAGCGTCTTATAGGCTTCTGCGCCCAGACCCAGCTCGGTGGTATGCGCCCACGCTGCCTCGTTACACCAGTTCACGTATTGGGTGTTGTTTGTGTGGTCTAGCGCGTCAATGTGGACGGGTAACACCTTTACTTTATGAATAAAGGGCGTCTCGTAATCCCATGTCATCCGGGTTGAACCATTGCGGGCTTCTGTTTTATCAGCAAGTAACCAAAGGCAATCGCAATCAGTGGGCAGGCAATATTAAAAATTGCGTAGGGCGCATAGTCGAAGGTTGCAACCCCGAGCGTCGCTGCCATGTATGCCCCACAGGTGTTCCAGGGAATCAGCGCCGAGGTCATGGTCGCCGAATCTTCTAGCGTCCTAGACAAGTTTTCTCTACTTAAGTTGAACTCGTCGTAGGTGCTAGCGAAGAGCCTCCCTGGAAGTGCTATACCGAGGAATTGGTCGGCAGCTAAGATATTGGTGACGAATCCACCTGTTACGGTGGCCAGCACCAAGTCTCCAGTCGATTTAACTGCTTTCAATACGGCATTCAGGATTTGTTTCAAAATCCCTGTTCGCTCAAGTACGCCACCAAAAGCCAAGGCGCTCACAATGAGCCACACGGTGTTGAGCATGCTGGCGATTCCGCCTTTGCTGATAAGACTGTTGAGCGATTCGTTTGAGGTTGTGCCCTCAAAGCCGGCAAAGAGTGTTCGCCAAAGGCCCTCGAGCATAGGTCTCGTGGTCTCTGGATTTGCAGCTAACGCGAACTTTGTCACCACGTCAGCTTGGAGTATCAGTGCGGTGACGATGCCAGCAATGGTGGCAAGCAAAATCGCCGGGTAGGCGGGTACCTTTCGCCAGATAAGCAAGAGCATAATGAGCAGTGGTGCCAGGACACCAACGCCCACATTGAATTCCCCACGAATAGCCGCGCGCAGTTCAGCGATTTGCTCAGGGGCTGCAGCTGAGCTGGAGTCAATAAAGGAAAAGAACAAAAGCGCAAGACAGAAAGCGGGGACTGTGGTCCAGAGCATGTGCCTGATGTGTGCGAATAAGTCGACGCTGGTGCAGGCTGCCGCTAAGTTCGTCGTATCAGATAGAGGCGATAATTTATCACCAAAGTAGGCGCCGCTAATGATGGCGCCAGCAGCGACAGCGGGAGGAAGTCCGTAGCTGTCGGCAATGCCAATGAGACCAATGCCTAGCGTCCCTGCGACAGTCCAAGAGCTGCCAATACTGATCGACGCTAGCGCACAGATGATGGCGGCGGCGGCGAAGAAAATGTCCGGGTCGAGAATAGATACGCCGTAATAAATCATCGCAGGGACCGTGCCCGCAATCATCCAACTGCCGATCAAGCCACCGACGGCTAAGAGGATCAGAATCGGGCCCAAACCTACTTTGATACCGTCAACCATGCCGTCTTGCACTTCGGCCCAACTCATACCACGGTACATTCCCACCAAACCCGCGCAAGCGGATGCGATCAGTAGCGCGACCTGATTTGGCCCGTAGGAAGCGTCAGCTCCGAATAGTTGAACCGCTGAAAACAGAAGAAGAACAAGCAGGGCAATCGGAGCAAATGATAAGAGCATAACTTATTTTGGCCGGTAGTACGGCTTCGCCATCGTTATTTGATAGGTTCCAATAATACGTTCACGGAAGCCACCTTCACAGTAGCTTAAATAGAACCGCCACATTCGAATGAACTTTTCATCGAATCCCATCGATTTGACCGCATCGAGTTCGTTTAAAAAGGCCGCGTGCCAGTGCTTAAGTGTTTCCGCGTAATCAAGTGCAATATCACGAAGACCAACCATTTGCATGTCTGTTTGACGCGTAAGTGCACTGCTTATAACATCGATCGACGGCAGGCATCCACCCGGGAAAATATAGCGCTTGATGAAGTCGACTGATCGGCGGTATTCGTCGTAGCGCTGTTTGTTTATCGTAATCGCTTGAATCACCGCTTTCCCATCTGGCTTAAGTAGCCTGCTGACACAGTCGAAATAGGTATCAAAGTATTCGTGCCCAACTGCTTCGATCATTTCGATCGATACTAGCTTATCAAAGCTCCCTCTTAGATCACGGTAGTCCTCGAATAAGAGCGTGATTTTGTCTTCTAAGCCCCGCGCTTTGACCTCTTTTGCCGCATATTCGAGTTGTTCCCGCGATATGGTGGTGGTCGTTACTCGGCAACCGTAATTTTCCGCTGCAAAAATGGCCATACCCCCCCAGCCTGTTCCAATTTCGATAAGGTGGTCTGAGGATTTGAGCTCGAGATCCTCACAGATCAATCGAAGCTTGTGTTGGGAGGCGTCGCTAAGGCTGTCACAGCCCTCAGGAAATACGGCTGATGAATACATCAGTGTGGGGTCGAGAAATAGCGAGAAAAAGTCGTTTCCTAGATCATAGTGTGCGGCAATATTCTCTCGGGATCCCGCGTGAGAGTTTCGACGTGCACTATGCGCAAGCTTCAGGGCTGCTTTCACGAGCCAGTTTTGCTGATTTTTCATCGCCTCCAAGAGTGGCATATTGGCACTAAAGACTCGTGTTACGTCGGTCAGCTGCTCGGTACTCCAGTCGCCGTCAATGTAAGCCTCGCCAGCACCAATGGTGCCGCCCATGACGATTCTCGAATAAGCGCGAGGATTGTTTATCGTCACGTTGACGCTAGGCGCCACAGACAGGTCATGTCCGCCGAAACGGTGCGTTTCGTTGCCGTCGCGCAGAATTAACTCACCGTGTTTTAGGTTACTGAAAAGACGGAAAGCCATTCGCCGAGCGAGCTCGGTACTTTTCCAGCTCTTGACAGAGGGGAGCCTTGCAATCTGCTTGATATCGACATTTTGAGTAGACATGGATTTCTCCTAATGCGCGGAGTTATTTTTAGGGCGTGAGTAAAGCGGGACTCGCCTGATAAACAGGACAAGTGCTTGCCAGTAAATACCGAAGGTTACTTTCGCCGTTTCCAAAGGAAATCTAAGAAGTAGGGTTAGACCTGCGTTCACTGAAATCGGCACTCGACGGAGTTGCAGTACTGCGTAGAAGACCCGCTTTTCTTCTTCGATATTCGTAAGTTTTATTGCTAGTGACTCTGACGGCGTTGTTGAGAGCCACCGATATCGCTGGTTCATGCCATGAAACGGCGAGACATGCAGCTCTTTTGCAAACTCTGTTTGGAATGGATCGGAGGAATCAGCGACCGGAAGCACGTAGCTGTGTCGCTCGCCCCAGGGCGTATTCGTGACTTCAGCGACGATGTACTCAAGTTTCTGGCTGTCAGCGCCTAAGCAGAAATAGCAGGCGATTGGGTTGTTTTGTATGCCGAAATATCGCCAGTTAGCAAGCAGGAAAATTTGACCTGCGAACGACTTGTCAGTGCACTCTTGGATGCGTGCTTTGATGGCCTCGGATATGGAAATATCGTCGTCGCCGATAAAGTCACTTCGTATAAATCGTGCGAGCGCGAAACCTTTCTGGCTCCAGAGAGGGATGTGATCGGTGATGCATTCAACGGCGTCTACATCGACGAACGGCATAAATACGGGATAACTGAAGCGGTGCGGTTTTGGCGTCAACCGTGCATGACTTAAGCGACCGACATAAAAGGCCGTATTCAAGCCGCCAACCCTTCGTTCTTCAGACCACGCTTCCTTAAGATGGCATCGGCAACGCGGTTGCCACTGAACAGCCCGTCTTCGTGGAAGCCATTACGCCAGTAAGCGCCGCAAAACCAGGTGTTGCGGGGACCGTTTATCTCCGCCCACTGTTCTTGAGCTCTTATACCAGCAATGGTGAACTGTGGGTGCGCGTATCGGTACTCGCCGAGAATGCTTGTTGGGTCAATTGACGCCGTGTCGTTGAGGGTTACGCAGAATGTTTCGGGGCTCTCGATACCCTGCAAAATATTCATATTATAGGTAAGCGTTGCCTGATCGTTTTTGTCTCTCAGCCGGTAGTTCCAGCTTGACCAAGCCAGTCGCCGTTTTGGGAGCAGTCTTGTATCCGTGTGTAGAACGACTTCATTCTCGGAGTAGGGAAGCGCAGACAAGATGGTGGACTCTTTAGTGTCAGCATCGCTCAGCAGTCTTAGAGCCTCATCGGCATGTGCCGCAATAACAATATCGTCAAAGACGAGCTCCTCTCCTTCACGTGTGCGAAGTTGTGGGGCCGCATTGTGTATTCGCTGGATCGAAATGACCTCGCAAGCAGTGCGGATGTTTTCCGCGAATGGTGCGCATAGTGGTGACAAGTAACTTTGGCTGCCGCCCTTTAAAACGCGCCATTGAGGACGGTTCTTGATCTGCAGTAGTCCGTGATTTTTAAAAAATCTGACGAAGAACTCTGCTGGGAAATTTAGGCTTTCTTCAAAATTGGCTGACCATATCGCGGACGCCATACTGATAAGGTAGTTGCGACGAAAAAACTCGCTGAATCGATGTCGCTCTAAGTAATGCTGCAATGTTTCGCCGCTTTGAAGTCGCCCTGCTTCGAGATCCGCGATTGCCACGTCGTTGAACCGTAAAATTTCCCTGACCATGCCGATGAATGAGGGTGATAGAAGATTTCTGCGTTGCGCGAACAGCGTATTTAGATTGTTGCCAGCATACTCAAGACCATTGATTTCATCAGATACGGAGAAGCCCATCGTGGTAGGCTGATTGTTGACCCTAAGTTCATCCATCAACGCAATAAACTGCGGGTAGGTCCAGTCGTTGTATACAATAAAGCCGGTGTCTACGTCGTACTCGCCACTCGTGACCGTTACCCGTTTAGTGGCAGTGTGCCCGCCAATAAGGTCGGCGGATTCAAAAACGGTTACGGGTTCGCCCGCCATCGCAAGTCTGTAAGCACAGCCTAATCCTGAGATTCCTGAACCAATGATGGCAGTTGTCATTTCATACCTTCTAATACTCCGCAAGCACGTACCTGCACTGGGAGATCTGAGCCACTAAAGCCCTTAAGTGTAATATTTAATATACACAATTTAGTGTCAATTATATTGGAGTTGTGTATTCTTTCCGGAGATACGCTCAAAAGGGAGTGATAAATGGTAGACAAGCAGGGAGAAGGCGCCCGCGGACAATCCGCGAACTCTGCTTGGTCGGTACCCGAGGGGCGTCGGACCGACGAATGGAGTCAGTGCGTTGTGCGAATCGCAGAGCACAGAGATCGTGCAGCATTTGCAAAGTTCTTTTCACACTTCGCACCGTTGATCAAAGCCTTTGCTTTGTCAGGCTCTTCGCTGTCCGCGGCACATGCTGATGAGTTAGTGCAAGAGGTTATGTTGAAGGTCTGGCAAAAAGCGGCCGGATTCAACCCGGAGAAGGCGGCAGCAAGCACTTGGGTATATACGATCGCTCGTAATTGCCGAACCGATATGTTCAGGCGCTTACAAAAATTCGATACGCAGCTGGAGGCTGAAGATGTAGGTTTCCAATTGGAGAGCGATGAGCCCACCATGGCATTACACGCTTCGCGAGGGGCCATGCGAGTGAAGGAATTGATGAGTGATCTCCCTCAGGATCAAGCGCAGATACTTGCGAAGGTGTATATGGAGGGTAAGTCACACTCTGAAACGGCAGCGGAGTTAGAGCTGCCCTTGGGAACCGTTAAGTCACGTGTGCGATTAGCGATTCAAAAGTTACAAGTTTTTATGGAAGCCGGATCAGAGGAGTGATCCGCACGGCCTAAAATCGGTATTAATTTGCATATACTTACAAACACTTTGCGGGCATTAAACCGGCGATTACAGTCGGTCGTAAAGGAAGCAAAGTTGCTGGAACCCTCAATTGTTACAGCGTTGAAGTCAAAGAGGGTGTGAGAGACTCTCAGTATGCAGAGCTGATCCAAAGCTGAAGGGCAGGCAGGGCAGGACAAGAAAGAACTATGATTACTTATCATCCAGATACCAATACGCTTATCGAATTTGCGGCGAATGCTTTATCGCCCGCACAAAGTGTCGTCGTTGCGACTCACCTCGAAGCCTGCGAAGTTTGCCAGCAACGATTGATAGACCTCGAATGTATCGGCGGCGCTCTGTTCGAAAATTCGAAGCCGGCTGATGTAGACCCCTCCTTGTTCGACACAGTGCTCGCAAAGCTTGATGAAGTCGAAGAGGCGCCCGCGGCAAATGACGCTAATGCTTCTGACTTGGCGTGGACCGTCAAACAGGTCCGACAGGGTAATCTCGATGGTTTAAATTGGAGAAAGGTCACCAAGACGCTCAGGGTTGCGGATCTTGGCACTATAGACGGCGCGGCTGAATTCTCGCTCTATCATATCGCTGAAGGCGGCAGTATCCCTCTTCATAATCACTCCGGGATGGAAACGACGTTGGTTTTACAGGGTGGTTTTAGCGATGAAAGTGGTACCTATCATGCCGGCGACTTCATCACCCGCGAGGCGGGCGAGGAGCACTCTCCTACGGCGATTGCGGGTGACGACTGTATTTGTCTTGCTGTGTTGGAGGCGCCTCTGCGCTTCACTCGCTGGCATCATCGGCTCCTCAGCCCGCTGTTGCAGCTACGAGCTGGCTAGCAGCACATTTAGCCTGAACACCCCCTCCGCTTCGGAGCCCGTTGTTACAGGAAGGGCTGGTCTCTGTGCATGACAATTACTTTGCTCTAACGTGGATGGGCCGCCTAACCTGATTTATTCTCTGGATTCGCGTTATTGCGGATTTTTGTCGCGATAGGGCGGACACAATGAGATCCTAACGGCCAACATTTACGTACATCCCACCAAACTTTAAAAGCGAGCATTATCCATGCGTATTGTTATTCCTCGCGAGTCGATAGCGGGCGAGCGTCGCACCTCTGCTACTCCGGAAACTGTAAAGAAGATGATCCGCCTCGGGGCAGATGTTGCCATTGAAGCAGGAGCGGGCGCCGCTGTTGGCTTTGATGACAGCGTATACGCCGAACTGGGCGCGGAGATCGTTGCCGATAAAGCGGCGCTACTGGGCTCTGCCGATATGGTGTTGCGTTTACGTAAACCCGAGTCCGACGAAATCGATATGATGAAGTCGGGTTGTATCCACGTGTCTTATCTTGATCCCTTCAACGAGCGCGATCTGATCAAGACCTTAGCGGATAAGGGTATTACCGCTATCAGTATGGAAATGATTCCTCGCTCGACGCGCAGTCAGAAAATGGATGCTTTGAGCTCACAAGCTAACCTAGCTGGTTATGTTGCAGTGATGTTGGCCGCCGCAAAATTACCCAGCATTTTTCCCATGTTGATGACGCCTGCTGGAACGTTGAAGCCCGCCAAAGTATTCATCATTGGTGCGGGAGTCGCGGGTCTTCAGGCTATCGCAACTGCGAAGCGCTTGGGCGCCCGAGTGACGGCATTTGATACGCGCCCTGTGGTAGCGGAACAGGTTCAGTCGCTGGGTGGTAAGTTCCTAGAGATTGACCTTGGTGACACGGGTCAGACAGCAGATGGTTACGCAAAAGAATTGACACCCGAGCAGGTAGAGATACAGCGACAGGCACAGAAAGATGTGATTGCTGACTCTGACGTCGTAATTACGACTGCGCAGGTGTTTGGCCGAAAGCCCCCAGTGCTTGTGACGAAAGACATGATCGAGGGAATGGCTCCCGGTTCAGTTGTTGTCGATATGGCTGCCGAGACCGGTGGTAACGTCGAGGGCTCGGTGCCCGACGAAACGGTTGTCGTTGACGGCGTCACCATTGTCGGTACTGCGAATCTCGCGAACGAAGTTGCAAGAGATGCCTCGCAAATGTACGCAAACAACCTGTTCAACCTCGTTGAGGATACCTGGGATACCGAAGCGAAGACATTTGTTCTCAATATGGAGAACGATATTTTACCTGGCTGTGTCATTACGCACGGTGGAGCGGTGGTTCACCCCACCATTAAGAACCTAATGGAAGGGGAAGGATAAGATGGAAGTCACGATTTTATTCATTTTGATGCTTTCGGTCTTTTTGGGCTTTGAGCTTATAAACAAGGTGCCTGCTACGCTGCACACTCCATTGATGTCAGGCGCGAATGCTATCTCTGGCATCACTGTCGTGGGTGCAGTAGCGCTGGCGGGCAGCGGTAAGGCCGATGTGGCGCAATGGCTGGGCGCCGGTGCGGTCGCGCTTGCGACTGTGAATGTAGTGGGTGGTTATATGGTAACCGACCGCATGCTTGGCTTCTTTAAGAAGAAGGAGGGTTGAGCATGACAACTGATTTTGTGATTCAACTTGGCTATGTCATTGCCGCTGGTCTGTTCATTTTTGGCCTCAAAATGCTGGGGTCACCCGATACCGCAAGGAAGGGTAACGGTATATCCGCTATCGGGATGTTGGTGGCAATTGTTGCGGCCCTTCTCGACCAAGGGATTGTTCAGTATGAGTACATCCTTGGTGGAATGATTATTGGCGGTGCTGTGGGCGCTGTTGCAGCGCGGACTGTGGCTATGACCTCTATGCCAGAAATGGTGGCGCTTTTTAACGGTGTTGGTGGCGCTGCCTCGGGGCTTGTTGGTGTGGCTGCCTTATCGATTGCAGATGGAAGCTTCACCTACATCACCATCATTCTCTCTATTTTGATTGGTGGCGTAACGTTCACAGGATCGCTAGTCGCTTACGGCAAGTTGTCAGAGACGATTGGTAGCGGTGCCATCACATTCGGCGGTCAGAAGATCGTTAATGGTTTGATCGTTATCGGTATCTTGGCTACCGCTGTGTTGTTCGTCATGGACCCCTCAAACACCACGATGCTCTACACCGTAGTGGGTTTGTCGCTCCTCTTTGGCATCATGGTTGTGATTCCAATTGGCGGCGCAGACATGCCCGTCGTCATCTCATTGTTGAACTCTTACTCTGGTTTGGCCGCGTGTGCTGCAGGCTTTGCGGTCGACAACAACGTGCTTATCGTAGCGGGCTCACTGGTCGGTGCTTCGGGCATTATCCTCACGCAGATCATGTGTAAGGCAATGAATCGCTCATTGAGCAATGTGTTGTTCTCTGGCTTTGCGAGCGTTTCAACGACGGTCACTGAAGTTGAGGGTGAAATTAAGCCAATCTCGGTAGAGGACGCTTATTACGTACTTGAAGCCGCAACGAACGTTGTAATCATTCCAGGCTACGGTATGGCTGTGGCACAGGCCCAGCATGTTGTTAAGGAGCTTATGGAGCTTCTCGAGGCAAACGGTTGCGAAGTGAACTATGGTATTCACCCGGTTGCAGGTCGTATGCCAGGTCATATGAACGTTTTGCTGGCTGAGGCCGACGTGCCTTACGACCAACTTTTGGAGATGGACGACATCAATCCGAGGATGGAAACGGTCGACGTGGCCATCGTTATTGGCGCTAACGATGTGGTTAACCCTGCCGCGCGTGAAGTCGAGTCTTCTCCGATTTATGGCATGCCTGTCATCAATGTCGCAGATGCACGCACGGTGTTTGTACTGAAACGCTCAATGGCTTCGGGTTTTGCCGGTATCGAAAATCCACTGTTCTACAAAGACAATACACGGATGCTGTTTGGTGATGCCAAAGAGTCTATCGGTGGTCTTGTGCGAGAGTTCTCGTAATCCGAATTCATTATACGAAGGCGCTGTTTACAGCGCCTTTTTTTTGGCCTTGCGGACCCCAACGGCGGCGCAGCCTTCTCCTGTTTTCATATGATTGCTCGGGCGAGGTTGAGACATAATTTCATGTGAGCTTAGGCAATGGGGTGGTGAAAGATAAGGTTCGTTACCCATAAAGCGATGAGGTACTGTTAAAGCGCTTTGCTCTTTGTCCAAATCGAAAACAATTCAACACCCCTGGAGCTTGAGACATGAAGCGTGGAATTTCGATCCTTGTTGTCCTCGTTCTTGCTTACGTTGGAGCAAAAATTTACGCCTTGTCGGCAGACTTAGAGCGTGTGCGCAGCGATGATCCTACTGTCTGGAACGAGGATATTGCCGCCTTTTCAAGCAAAGCACCGGGACCATCGGGGGCCTTATTGTTTGTAGGTAGCTCGAGTATTCGCCGTTGGATCGATCTCGCCGAGCATATGGCACCCATACCTGTGATCAATCGTGGCTTTGGTGGCTCTAAAATCGGTGATGTCATCTATCACTCAGAGACCCTGTTCCAGGCGGGAGCTCCTCGCGCTATCGTTATCTTTGTCGGCACTAACGACATTACTCCCGAGGCAGTAAAACTCCTTGATGTAATGGTGAAAGCTTTTGAGGAGATGATAGGCGAGGTGCGGCGATTTCACCCTCAAACCCCGGTTTACTACATCGCCATTACGCCCTCTCCATTGCGCTGGCAGGTTTGGGACAAAGCCCAAGCGGTGAATGGAGCGATAAGAGAGGTGGCGAGTGGGATGGCGAATACCACGGTTATTGATACGGGTAGTGCGCTCATGGCGGACGGTCGACCTGACGCCACTAACTACGTGTTTGACCGACTTCACCTAAGCGAAAGGGGTTATACCATTTGGGCCGATAGCGTCCGATCTCGCCTCTTTTCCGATCTCGGCCTGGAGTGAGGCCTAGACAGCTTCAGGTACGACCGCCGCGGGTATCATCTTACTTTGAGTTTCGTCGACTTTACCGTCAGGCTCTTTAAATTGCATGCTTGCGAGACGCTGATACAGCCCACAGCGCGCTAAAAGCTCGTTGTGGGCGCCAACATCGACAACCGAACCATTGTCGACTACAGCGATCGCGTCGGCGTTCATAATTGTTGAAAGGCGATGGGCGATGACAATAGTCGTTCTGTGTCGCGTTAACTCGCTCAGCGCAAGTTGGACGTAATGTTCGCTTTCGGTGTCGAGCGCACTTGTCGCCTCATCGAGCAGCAAGATTTCGGGATTCTTTAGAATGGCACGGGCCAGTGCTATTCGCTGACGTTGCCCCCCGGATAGTTGTACGCCTTGAGCACCGATCTCGCTTTCGAATCCGTTAGGCAGTCGCTCAATAAACTCCTTGGCGTAAGCTGCCTCAGCGGCGGCTTCTATTTGCTCTCTCGAGGCGTCTGCATTTCCGTAACCAATGTTGTACGTTATGTCGCCTGTGAACAGGATGGGCGACTGCGGAACCAAAGCCAATTTTTGGCGCCACTGAGCTAGCGAGTAGTCGCTGAGCGGTTTGCCGCCATAGGTGAGTTGCCCATCAGTCGGGTCATAAAAACGCTGTAAGAGTTCGAAAATAGTGGATTTGCCAGCGCCAGAGGGTCCGACTAGAGCCAGTGTTTTACCGGGCGGAATCGTCAGGTTAAAGCCGCTTAGGGCAGGGGTATTGGGTCGCGAGGGATAGACGAAGGTGAGGTCGGAAGCCACAACGACTTGACCATAAGGCATGCTCTCTTCCCCCTCATCAACAATATCACTGTCTTGGTGGAGAAGTTCAACGAGACGCTCAGCCGCACCGGCTGCGCGCTGTAAATCGCCCCATACCTCTGAAAGCGTTGCAAAGGCTGAGCCGAGCATGACGGCATAAAAAACAAATGCGCCTAAGTCTCCGCCGCTCATTCTTCCAGCGAGCACGTCTTGGCCGCCCGTCCACATCATGCCAACCATGCCGCCTAAAAACAGGAAAATGGCACACGCCATGAGCCAGGCGCGCTGCTGAATACGCTCTCGGGCAATTTGGAATGCAATATCTACTTCCCGACCAAATACATCGCGCTCCATCGCTTCACGCTGGAAGCTTTGAACAATTTTTATCGACTGAAGCACTTCGCCGGCGCGATTACCGACGCTTGCTATGCTTGCTTGGCTCTTATTGGAGAGGTTGCGCACACGCCGACCCAGATAGAGCACGGGGAGCAGCGTCAGCGGCACGCCAATCAGCATAATCAACGTTAATTTGAAGTTGGTCAGTGACATCAAAATGAGAGCACCGATTAACGTGAGTGTGCTCCTCGCAGCCAAGCTAACTGAGGATCCGATGAGGGTTTGTAGCAGTGTTGTGTCGGTGGTGAGCCGTGACATGATCTCGCCCGCGTGATTTTTTTCATAAAATCCGGGGTGAACGGTGAGTAGATTATTAAAAACTTTCTCTCTTAGATCAGCGCTGACGCGCTCACCCAACCAGGACACAAGATAAAAGCGAATGAAGGCACCGCTTGCCATGGCAAATCCTACAACGATCATGAAGACGACAGCCTGTCGTAACCCGCCCTCGGACGAATTGGCAAACCCCTGATCGATCAAGATTTGAATTCCGTAGCCCAGCGATAATTGGGCCATAGCAGTGAAAACCAGCGCCACGGAGGCGGCGATTAGCCTGGATTTGTGCGGCCATAGAAACTGGAGGAGCTCACGAAGCGGCTTGAGCGACTTCGTTTTGGACGGCGGATTTTCCTCGGAGGCTGTGATTTCATTATCGGTCATCCGTGCTTTTGCCTCGTTTAAGTGCTCGGCCCATGATCAACCCCAGCTCAAATAGCAGCCACATAGGGAGTGCTAGTAGGGTTTGGGAAATGACATCGGGAGGCGTTAACAGCATGCCCACAACGAAGCAACCGACAATGACGTACGAGCGGTTATTCGCCAACTGCTCCGCTGTCACGACGCCCGTAAGTATAAGAATGACAGCCGCTATGGGTACCTCGAACGCTAACCCAAACGCGAAGAACAATTTGAGAACAAAGTCGAGGTAGCGGTTTATATCAGTCATTACCGAGATATCGCCGGGTCCAACGGTAGTGAAAAAACCAAAGAGCAAGGGAAAAACCACAAAGTACGCAAAGGCTACTCCCGCGTAAAACAGGATAACGCTAGAGGCCAGAAGCGGAATGGCGACGCGTTTTTCCGACTTGTACAAACCGGGCGCGATAAAGCCCCAAACCTGCGCCAAAATCATGGGCATAGCCAGAAAGACTGCCAATACAATCGATAGCTTAAAGGGCGTCAAGAACGGCGAGGTGACTTCGGTTGCGATCATCGAAGACCCCTCTGGCAAAAGGCTCCTCAGGGGCTCAGAAATATAGGTGTAGAGCTCGTTGGCAAATGGAAAAAGTCCAATGAACGCTACGAAAACAGCAATGAGTGCATTGCGAAATCTGTCTCGCAGTTCGCGCAGGTGTGCGACCAGTGGCATGGGCTCGTCGGTGGTCACTGTGCTTGCTTCTCGCTGTCTGCGGGCGATTTGCTTGAGTCTAGCGCTGTGTCTTTACCCGCCACCTCGACGTCTGACTCTGGCGCTTTATTGGCAACCGGATCGAGAGAAAGGGCGCTACTGATGTCCGTAAGGTCTTGTACCTCCTCACGACTCTCTCGTAACGCGCGCATCACTTCCTCGTTGTGAAGTTCGCGGCTAACGTCGGCTTTTATCTCTTCGAAGCCACGCCTAACTTTCCCCAGCCACAGAGATACCGTGCGGATAGCGCTGGGTAGGCGATCCGGACCCACGACAAAAAGAGCAACCGCGCTGACGACCAGTAGCTCAGCAAAACCGATATCTAACATAGACTACAGCTTATTTCGCGTCGTCTTCCTTGGCGTCTTCTATCTTGGCCGCCTCACTACTATCCCGCTTCATACCTTCACGGAAGTTAGTAATGGCGCTGCCAAGATCTTTTGCCGCACCTGGAAGACGCTTGGTGCCAAAAATTAAGATGACAATTGCGAGGATGATAAGTAGCTGCCAAATTCCGATACCACTAAATCCCATATCTATTCACCTTGCGTTGCGGGCACATACTTATGCGCCTATTGATTTCTAGAGGCCTTTTCTTCCAGCCCCGATAGTCCTTGTCTTGAGGACAATACTTTGAGGACTTCATTATGACTCATGCCTAGGCGATCAAGCATTACCAGCGTGTGAAATACCAGGTCGGCGACTTCATTGATCACTTTTTCCTTCGACCCTGCGCCTGATTCCGCATCTTTAGCAGCGATAATTACCTCGACCGCTTCCTCGCCCAGCTTTTCGAGAATTTTGCTAAGGCCTTTAGCATTGAGGCTGGCCACGTAGGATGATTCTGGGTCCGCCGCCCGCCTGGCGGCGATGACCGAAGCTAGGGCGTCTAATACATCAGACACGCTGATCTTCCTCTAGTTGCCACTCGCCAGATATAGGCGCATAAAAAAAACAGGTCTTGCGACCAGTGTGACACGCGCCCGCACCTGCTTGATCTACCTTCAACAGTAAGGTGTCACCATCACAATCAAGACGCGCATCAACGACAGTTTGCACGTTACCGGAGGACTCACCTTTACGCCAAAGCGCCTGCCGTGAACGAGACCAGTAGATAGCCTGCTTTCGCTCAAGGGTAAGTGCTAGCGATTCTGCGTTCATCCAAGCCATCATTAGTACTTCACCTGTGCGGATATCCTGCGCAATAGCGGGTATTAATCCGTCGGCATTCCACCTTGGACTCATAGTCAGCGGCGTATTTTGATCGAAGGGCGTTATCATTTAGGAAGTATGCCACTTCTTGTTACTGCATTCATTGCGATCACGTGAAAATCAACGCTGCTGAGGACATTTACCGAGGCAGCAGAAGGAGTCCAACTGCTGTTGCGGCGATGCCTGAGATGGCTATCACGGGCAACTCGGGCAGGGCGATTACGCCGATGGCGACAGTGGCGAAACCCGCACCGATCAAAAGGCTGGGTAGCGGGGATGCTTTGAGTTCTGGTTTGTCTTCCTTGAGCCCTCTTCGTTGCATGGCCAAAAATTGTGGGATGACCTCCGGAAGCTGAGACGCGTGATGCACGAACGCGGGTGCGTCACGCTGAAGCTGCCTCACAACATTCATTGGGCTGTATTGTCGCTTCAGCCAATCCTCGAGAAAGGGCTTTGCCGTCTCCCATAGGTTGAGTTCGGGATAAAGCTGTCGGCCTAGTCCCTCGATATTGAGCAGTGTCTTTTGAAGCAATACGAGCTGCGGTTGAACACGCATGTCGAAGCTCGAAGCTGCCTTGAATAAATTAACGAGCATGTGACCCAACGAGATTTCATGGAGTGGCCTGTCAAAAATTGGTTCGCATAGCATGCGAATGGTTGATTCAAAGTCCTGCACCCGAGTCGCAGCGGGTACCCAACCACTCTCGATATGAAGTTCAGCAACGAGTCTGTAGTTTCGCTGCAGTATCGCAAGTAAGTTTCGTGCCACGTAGTACTGATCTTCCCGAGATAGCTGACCGACAATCGCGCAATCAATCGCAATATAGGTTGGTTTTTGTGGGTCCGTAGCATCGACGAAAATATTGCCTGGGTGCATATCGGCGTGAAAAAAGCAGTCGTCAAACACTTGAGAGAAGAATATTTCCACGCCACGTTCGGCGAGCACTTTCATATTCACCGCCGCCTCATTGAGCGCTGGGATATCGCCGATTGGAATGCCCGAAATTTTCTCTGAGACCATGGTCCTGGGCGAGCTGTAATCCCAGAATACGGTCGGCACATAGACGAGCTTATGTTTGCTGGTGTTTCTTTTTAGAAGCGACGCGTTTGCAGCCTCGTGCCTTAAATCGAGTTCTGCTGTGATGGTGGCCTCATAGTCCTCTACGACCTCGGGCAACCGCAGACGCTTCAAGTCGTCAGAGATGCTGTGGATTATCTTGGCAAGACGTTTGAGAACGCGAATATCCGCAGCGATTTGCTTTTCGATTCCAGGGCGAAGTACCTTGATCACTGCGGACTCACCGTCCGCGAGTGTTACGCTGTGCACTTGAGCTACGGACGCTGCAGCAAGTGGTTCCTGTCCAAATCCAAGAAAGAGCTCATCAGTCGATTTTCCTAATTCGCGCTCAATAGAGGCGGCGGCTTTCGCAGATTCAAAGGGCGCTACTTTGTCCTGCAACAACGTGAGCTCGTCAGCTAAATCATCGGGTAATAAGTCACGCCGGGTAGACAGTAATTGGCCGAACTTGATAGCAACAGGGCCCAGCTCTTGCAGTGCCAGACGTAACCGCTCGCCTCTGCACGGACCATTAATGGCCGTGCGATCTCGATGGCCAATTTGGTCTTCTTTACTTCCTGCTCCGTCACCTGAGGCGCCTCCTCCGGTATGTTGGCCGGCGAGGGACCATCGTAGAAAACGAGCGCCTTTACCACCATCGGGTATCAAGTCGCCCAATTGGTACTTTCTAGCCGTTGATAAGAATGTTACTACCCTGCTCATCCGCTCATTCCGTCGAGCCGCTTTTTGATTCGTTTCAGACGAGAATCTGCGCGATCTACGCGTAGTACTAGATCGTCGACAGCGGTGAAAAAGGCGTTTTGCTCTGCCTGCGGTGGGGACAGGCGTCCTTCTTCAAGGATGAACTCGCTTAGTTGACGCTTTAACCGTCGGTGAGTGTTTTGTGATGTTCGTGTGACGGCGCGAATGACCGTTGCGAGTTGATGACCGGCAATAGGCCCGAGTGTTTCGGTCAGAGGTGCTTCCCAGTCGATATCTAAATCTGCGAGGACGGTTTGAATCCGTAAAAGTGGTGCGGTGTCACCAGAGATTTGGACATTGCCATTAATAAGTGCGGAAGCGGGATCTTCGGCCGCAGCTACACCCAAGAAATCCTTCCAGCTCCCCGCAAGGCTCACGGTTGTAGCTTCTTCTCGATAGCTTTCGATGGTGACTGCCCCGTCAGCATTAATCGTCACGTATAGATCAACCGACGGGCTCGAGCAGTTCACACCAATGGTCAGCGGATACAGGCTTTTGAGCTGGTTTCGAGTCCCGGAAGAAAGATTAATAGCGCGCATGATGGCCCTTTCTGCAACAAGACAGGCGCCCGCAATGACGGCTGGATCGTGCTCCACCGAATTAACCCTTTATACCTCGATGTACGGCGACGATGCCGCCAGTCATATTGTGATATCGACAGTCGACGAAGCCGGCGTCTTCGACCATCTCTAACAATGTCTCTTGATCCGGGTGCTTCCTAATCGACTCCGCAAGATATCGATAGCTGTCGGCGTCGTTTGTGATGATCTTTCCCATGGCCGGAAGCGCAGAGAATGAATAGGCGTCGTAGATCTTTGAAAGCAGAGGCGAGACGGGCTTTGAAAACTCAAGGACTAATAGGCGTCCACCTGGCTTGAGTACCCGGTTCATTGAGGCGAGTGCCTTGGTTTTGTCTGTAACGTTGCGAAGACCAAAAGCGATGGTGATGCAGTCAATGCTGTTGTCCTCGAAGGGGAGAAATTGTGCGTCAGCCTGAACGACACTGATATTGTTAAGCGCACCTTTGTCGATTAGGCGGTCGCGCCCCACCGAGAGCATGGCGGCGTTGATATCCGCCAAGATAACGTTGCCGTCCTTGCCTACGAGATTAGAAAACTTCGCAGCTAAATCACCTGTACCGCCCGCGATATCGAGCACAGTTTGGCCGGGTCGAACAGCGCTAAGCTCAATCGTAAAGCGCTTCCAAAGTCGATGCAGACCCCCTGACATCAAGTCATTCATAAGGTCGTACTGAGAGGCAACCGAGTCGAAGACTTCTCTTACGCGCCCCGCTTTTTCCTCTTTTTTTACGCGCTCAAAACCAAAGTCGGTTGTTTCGTCTGTCGCATTGTCCTGTGTGCTCATGAAATCCCTTATCGCTCGCGAATTCGCTAGCCAATGAATCTGACGATGTCAGTGGAAGGGTCGCGAGACGCGCCAGCGTCGTCTAATTTTTTCAAATAGCGTTGCCAGAGCACCTGCTTCTCGCTAGCTAGTTGCGATAAATACGTCCAAGTGTACAGCCCGGAGCTGTGCCCGTCGTCAAAACTTATTTGCACCGCATAATGTCCAATTGGCTCGATAGCGATTATTTCAATATCCGCCTTCCCGGTTTGCAGTACTTCTTGGCCCGGCCCATGCCCTTGAACTTCCGCTGAGGGCGACAATACACGGAGCAGCTCTGCCGACAGGTCGACTGGTGCTTGGTCGGGGAACTGAATTTCGAGTACGCGGTCCGAGCGACGATACTTTAAAGATTCAGGTGCTTGGTGAGTCATGGTTAGAGAGCCAGCGTCCGTGTTTCAGGCGTTATTGTGAGCGTTTTAAAAGTAGCGTGTCGATATCACTCTGCGCGGTGAGGCTCCTTGCCTTAGCCATCGCGGATCGACTATCAAAAGGGCCAATATAAACGCGGTGCCAGTTGCCGGTATCGGTGCTGATTTCCTCGACTGCAGCTTCTAGACCCAGTAGAGCTAGCTCACCACGCCGGCGATCAGCGTCAGTTGATGCCCTAAAAGAGCCGGCTTGAAGTACGTATTGGGTGTATTTAGATTTGCTGGGTAATGACTCCGTCACGTCGCCTATCGGAAAAGACTCATCTTCGAGTGTGGTAAAAAAGGTGAAGCTTGGCTGTCGGCTATCGTCTTCAAGATTCGGGGGCGACGCTGTGATTGCTTGCGGCAGCGACGATGGATTAATACCTCCCACAACACCTAGACTCGCAATAATCCCCACCAGCAACCCAACGATAAAGCCACTGACGTGTGACCCGTTAAACAGCGGAGTCTCAGACAAAGCCGACTTTTTCGGTGGGCTGCTTCGTCTCGTCGCACTTCCTGTCCCGGTCCGTTTTCGCTTTGTTTTTTGGGGTGTTGTTGGCACGGTTTCTGATTCCCCGTTACATCGACTCTGGTGCCGAAACACCTAGAATATGTAAGCCGTTCGCAATGACTTGTTGTGTTGCGGTTGCTAGCGCTAGCCGTGCCAGGCTTATTGCTGCGTCCTCGTCAATAATTTTGTGCTGGTTATAAAACGAATGGAATGCCGCGGCAACATCGCGCAGGTAGTTGGCAACAGCGTGGGGCTCGAGTCGCTTTGTCGCCCCGGCTACCACCTCGGGATACTTGCTGAGCACCAGCGCGAGCGCTTGTTCCTCGTCGTGCGTGAGTTGATCAAGGTGATCGAGACCACTTGCAGCAGTCCATCCGTCGAACTGCTCCACCGCCTTTCGCTGCACACTGCAGATTCGGGCATGAGCATACTGGATGTAATACACGGGGTTTTCATTGCTCTTGGATAACGCAAGGTCGATATCAAAAGTGAGCTGAGAGGTTGCTGCTCTTGCGGTCAAGAAGAAACGGGTCGCATCGCGTCCAACTTCATCGATAAGGTCTCGAAGTGTCACGTAACTGCCAGCACGTTTAGATAGCTTAACCTCTTGACCATCACGCATCACTGTCACCATTTGGTGCAGAACATAGTCTGGCCAGCCCTCGGGGATATTCCTGTTCAGTCCCTGCAAGCCAGCGCGAACACGGGTAATCGTGCTGTGATGGTCGGCGCCCTGCTCATTGATCACGCGCTCGAAACCGCGCTCCCACTTGTTGAGGTGATAAGCCACATCAGGCACGAAATAGGTGTAGCCGCCTTCACGCTTTCGCATGACGCGATCTTTGTCATCACCAAAATCGGTAGTGCGAAGCCACAGAGCATCATCTTGTTCATACGTGTGGCCGTTGGCGATGAGTCGTTCAACGGTATCTTCGACCGCATTCGAAGTGTAGAGCGATGACTCTAAAAAGTAGCAGTCGAAGTTAACATCAAAGGCTTTGAGGTCTTGGTCTTGCTCGCGTCGAAGCCACGCAACTGAGAACGCCTGAATATCCTCTAAATTCTCGGTATCCCCCGATGCGGAGATTGTTCTGTCGGCCGCGGCGACTGTTTCGAAACTCGCGTACGCTCGCGCTACTTCTTGAATGTAATCGCCTTGGTATCCGTCTTTTGGCCAATCATCATCGCCGGGCTCGACGCCGTCTAAGCGAGCTTTTACAGAGAGGGCCAAGTTGCTTATCTGTTGACCAGCGTCGTTATAATAAAACTCGCTGTGAACTGACCATCCCGCGTTATCTAAGAGTCGGCATAGGGCGTCACCAATCGCCGCTCCGCGACCGTGCCCAACGTGAAGAGGCCCTGTCGGATTGGCCGATACAAACTCAACCTGTACGCGTTTGCCTTTTCCCTCGTCGGTGCGGCCGAAGCCAGCGCCGGCCTCGAGGATTTTTTCTACAACTTCTAAATTACTCTGTTGGGAGATATGGAAGTTTATAAACCCAGGGCCAGCGATATCACAGCGCGAAATGATCTTGTTTTCGGGGATGTGTGCAATGACCGCTGCTGCTAACTCGCGAGGGGCCAGGCCCGCACGTTTGGAGAGCACCATGGCAATATTTGTCGCTAGGTCGCCGTGGTTTGGGTCCCGTGTGTGATCAACCTGGGGCGTCGGGACATCGTCTCCTGTCAAGACGCCATCTGTGATGAGCTGGGCAATTGCCCCGCCAATTAATTCGATTACTTGGTCCTTCATTTGATGCGCTTTCTCTCTGCGGGGGACTCTGCTTTCTGGCAGTTTCTACGTGTGCGAGCCTCATTGTATCTCGTTACACGATTTCAGTCGGGTCGATTTCGACGAACCAACTGGTTTTTCGCCCTATTTTTAGAGTTGAACCCGCCTTAATGGCCATTTTTAGCGTTTGGTGCACGATTTTACGTGACTGACTCTGCACCACGATGTGATAGCGGTACAGTCCTGCTCGGCGAGTCATTAATGCGGGCATGGGGCCTAAGAGTCGGCAGCTGTCATTACCCTCCAATATCGTCCTCAATTGAGATAGAAACTCTATTGCATCATGCTCGTTCTTGGCATCGGCACGAATGACGCCTAGTGCGCCATGTGGCGGCAGTCCTAACGCGCGTCTCCGTGTTAGTAGTTCTTGGGCGAGATCAGAGTAGGGTGTAGTAGCCGCGTTCTTAATTAATGGATGGTCCGGGCTGCGGGTCTGGATCAAGACTTCGCCTGGAAGCGCTGCTCGCCCCGATCGTCCCGCGACTTGTGTGATAAGTTGTAACAGGTGCTCCTCAGCACGGAAGTCTGGACTGAACAACAGGCTATCAGAATCCACGATTACCACGCAGGTAACGCGGGGGAAGTGATGTCCCTTGGAAAGCATTTGCGTTCCCAAAAGCATCGCGGAAGCGGTTTGCTGAATGTTTATTAAAAGCTCCTTGAGAGCCGAGAGACTTACGACACTGTCGCTATCAACCCTAAACAGGGGGGTGCTAGGTATTTTTTGGTTCAAAAAGGCCTCAAGCTGCTCCGTACCAACGCCCTTGCTCGTTAGCCGAATACTGTTGCAGTTGTCACAAGCTCTCGGTGTTGGACGATAGTAAAGGCAGTGGTGGCAACTGAGTCGCGGCGGTGATCTATGGACAGCCATTGTGCTATCACAGTTCTCACATTCGGCAGTCCATCCACAGTCCTCACATTGAATTGATCGCGCAAAGCCACGTTTATTGAGAAATAAGAGAGCCTGTTCGCCACGAGTAATGGTTTGCTGAATGGCGTCGATTGCCTCGTCGCTAAGGCCTGCCGTGAGCGCCAGCCCCCGAGTATCCACAAGTCTGATCTGAGGCAGCTCCGCCTTCGTTGCTCGCTCTGTTAGACGGTGGTGGTGGTAGCGCTGAGCAAGTGCGTTGGCGAGCGTTTCGAGGCTGGGCGTAGCGCTGCCTAAAATGACAGGGCAACTACAGATTTGTCCACGCTTTACGGCAACGTCCCGCGCCGAATAACGCGGATGATCCTGCTGCTTTAGAGAACTGTCGTGCTCCTCATCAACGATGATCAGGCTGAGTGATTTAAAACTACAAAAAACACTAGAGCGCGTCCCCAAGATGACTGGTGCAGTGCCCGAACGAGCCATAGCCCACGCTCTACCGCGCTCGGAATCTGAGATGCCCGAGTGGATGACTGGCACCTCGAACCCAAGCGCTGCCTCAAAGCGCGATCGAGTTTGGGGAGTGAGACCTATCTCTGGGACCAGAACCAATGTTTGCCCATCTGCTTCAATCGTGCGCTTTATACAGGCTATATAAACCGCCGTTTTGCCACTGCCAGTCACCCCGTCCAAGAGGTGCGTGACAAATGAGGTCAGAGTCTTTGTAACGTTTTCTACTATTTGGCTTTGAGCGGGGCTAAGCGCTGGGGTATCGGCTTTACCAACATTTGATTCGTTGGGTGTGCTTACTCTCTCAACGAATGGCGTTTTGCTGAGACTGCGCAGTGTCGCTTTCGAAATGCCATGCGACTCGAGCGTCTCCAGGCTGATAATGCCGTTGCCTATGAGTTCAAGTGCACGCAGTTGCTGGGGCGCCCTAGCAAGCTCGGCACGCCAATTCTCTTCTGTAGCACAGGCTTTGAGCGCATTAAGTGGTGCTTCCCATGGATGTTTACCTTTTCGCTCATTGAGTGCGAGTCCCATCATTAAGGCATCGCCCGGCGGGATAAGGTAATACTCAGTAACCCAGGCTAGGAGCTTCTGAAGTGTAGGTTCAAGCAAGCTCCGCTCGTCCACCACGTCCGTTACGCGCTTAAGCTTTTGTGGGTCGTTGAGTGTTGATGCTCTCGATTGAAGGAAAAAGCCGATTGATTCACGACCGGCAAAAGGGACGAGCACTCGAGACCCTGCCTCAGGTGGCGTTACGCCGGTGGGAGGTAAATACTCAAAGGTCCTATGAAGAGGTGCGGGAACCGCAATCTCCCAAACATTAAGACTTGAATTGGCAATAGGCTCTGGTATCATCCGCGCTCTTTTTTACCGGACCCGCAAGGTTGAGGGCAACATGAAAGCAGATATTCATCCGCGTTACGAAGACATCACGGCTCGTTGCAGCTGCGGCAACGAGATCAAAACGCGCTCTACGCTCGCTCAGGATATCACTGTTGATGTGTGCAGTCGGTGCCATCCTTTCTTTACCGGCAAACAAAAGATCGTCGATTCTGGCGGTCGTGTGGATCGCTTCAATAAACGATTTGCTGGTAGAAGCTTGCGTAAGTAAGACGCTTCTACACAACTGTTGCGGAAGTAGTCGCGGACTTGACCCGCACACACAAAAAAACCGGCATCACCGCCGGTTTTTTTATTTCCGTTTTTCTTAGTGCCGTCCGGTACTCTAGAAAAAATCAAAACAGTCCATCCAGATCGTCATTGTCGTTATCCATACCTCGGCCCGGCTTTCCTGTCGGTGTGAATTCCTCTAGAAATACCTCCCAGATTGAAGAAGACGTCGAGTTTGTTCGCTCCCCTGATTCTTTATCGATTCGAAGTCGCACTACACCTGGTGGCATTTCTGCAGCTGTCTCCTCAGGGGGCAGGGCAACCCGCATAAAGTCAATCCAAATTGGTAGCGCAGCTGTTCCGCCAAACTCCCGACGACCCAACAGGCTGTAGTCGTCAAACCCTACCCAAGTGGTGGTCACTAGGTTTCTGTTATAACCAGAGAACCACGCGTCCCTGGGACCATTGGTAGTTCCGGTTTTTCCTGCCAGATCATCGCGCTCTAGTACCCGGGCTCTTCGTCCTGTTCCCCGCTTAATCACGTCCTCAAGCATCGACGTGAGCACGTAAGTAACACGCTCATCAATAATGCGGGGCGCCTCGCGAGCCTTGGGTTCTTCGGGTTCAAATAGATCTTCAATCCGCGAAATTTCGCCTGCCGTATCGCTAGCCGGCATCCTCCCGCACTCATGACAGACAACGAGCGGATCAGCTTCGAAAATAATATTGCCATCCACATCTTCAATCCGGTCGATCAGCCAGGGCTCAACTCGAAATCCGCCGTTTGCAATCGCAGTATATCCTCGCGCTATATCCAGTGGCGTGAAGGCATGAGTGCCCAGCGCAAGAGTAAGGTTGGGCTGCATCTCTTCAACGTCGAAGCCGGTACGATCAGCCATTTCGATCAATTTTTTCACGCCGAGCTGCTGAAGGACCCGAATGGATACCAAGTTTCGCGAAAATGTGAGCGCTTCTCGCACCCGCGTCGGCCCGTAAAATCGCCCGCTATCATTTTCTGGCCGCCACAAGTCTTCATCGGTCAGATTTCCTACAACCACGGGAGCGTCGTTGATTAACGTCGCGGGATGAATTCCATTTTCGATGGCGGCGGCATAGAGAAACGCCTTGAAGTTTGAGCCTGGTTGTCGTTTTGCTTGCGTGGCTCTATTGAACTTGGATAAGACAAAACCCATACCGCCCACGAGGGCTTTGATGGACCCGTCGTTCGGGTCCAATGATACCAATGCACCTTGCACTCTCGGTACCTGAGCTAACCTGAAGACCTCTTCTTCCCTGCTTACCCGGATAAGGTCTCCAACCGCAACGAGATCTTCTATCTCAGTTGGACGGGCACTTAGACGGTCTTCGGTTATATATCTCCGTATTTTTTGAAGATCCTTCTGCCATGATAACCGTCCCAGCTCTCCGCCTCTAATCAGCAATTCAGCACCCTCAGAGTCGATGGACGTTACGATCGCGGGTAAAAGGTCGGCAACGACGGGCATCGCACTTAAGGCCCGTTCCCAACGCTTGGTACGTGTTTCTGGCGCTTCATCTTCGATTGGAGGGTGCTGTTGCTCGGGGCCACGCCAGCCGTGACGATTGTCGTAGGTGATGAGTCCATCGATCACCGAGTTGCGTGCCGCCTGCTGCAGGTTTCCATCGACGGTGGTGTGAACAACATAGCCGTCGTTATAGGCAGCATTGCCTAATTTTTCTACGGCAACTTGTCGCGCCATTTCTGCGACATAGTCAGCGTCTACTTCTACTTTTAGTCCATAAAATGACGCGACGTCGACGCTTTTTACAGCGGCGTCGTGCGCGGCTTGGTCAATCATACCTAGCGTCAGCATTCGGCCTAAAATCCAATTGCGCCTAACCTCGCTTCGCGAGGGGTTGCTGAGCGGATTGTTGCGTGAGGGCGCCTGGGGCACCCCGGCTAGCATAGCGTGTTCGGCAAGCGTTAGTTCGGATAATGAGCGCCCGTAGTAGGTTTGCGCGGCGGTTTCAAAACCATAGCTGCGATGACCAAGGAACACGCGATTCACGTAGAGCTCGAGGATTTGCTCCTTGCTGAGGCGTTGCTCAATCTCGAGGGCAAGCAGGATTTCGGTAAATTTCCTGATGAACGTTTGATCCAAGGTCAAAAAGAAATTTCGCGCCACCTGCATAGTGATGGTTGAGCCACCGCTCTGCTTGCTCCCCGTAGTGACAAGCTCGGATACCGCACGCGCAAGGCCCAAAAAATCGATGCCGGAGTGTTCAAAAAAGCCATCGTCCTCGGCAGCTAGCAGCGCATTAACAAAATTCTCTGGAAGATCCTCGTAACGCGCTGGAATGCGCTTTTGCTCCCCAAATTGTCCAATAAGCTGACCATCTGCGCTTAAAATTCGAAGCGGTGTTTGTAACTTTATGTCTTGAAGCGACTCAGCCTCAGGCAACTTGGGGCTTAAATATAGATACAACCCCGCCAACCACCAAAGTGCCGCAGCAGTAATTAGCGCGAGTGCGTGCAAACTTTTTTTTATACGGGCCAAGCGAAGGTCTCCGACTCAATCACACCCCATCCCGTAGGGTGAAATTGGGGTGGTTCGTCATATTTTAACCTTCTATTAGCACTTTAATTCAACCTGTGGTGCAATTTGGTGGTTGCCGTCAGTTAATTCACATCGCATGATGCTACTGCAATGGGGGCGCCAAGGCTGATCCATGTCATTTTTAGATAGGATGATAAAAGGTAAAAAAACCTACGCGGGTAGGTATTGATATCAGCTCAACCACGGTTAAGCTGTTAGAACTCTCGGAATCTAATGGCGGGTTTCGGGTAGAGTCCTATGCTGTCTCCTCGCTTCCTCATGGCGCTGTCTATGAAAAAAAATCAATAATGTTGGTGAAGTAGCGACAGTTATTCAAAGTGTCATGCATCAAAGCCGAACACGGTCTAATGAAGTTGTTACCGCCGTCTCTGGTTCGTCGGTAATCAGCAAAGTCATTTCCATGCCGGCTGGTCTCACTGATGACGAAATGGAAGCTCAAATAGCCTTAGAGGCTGATCAGTACATTCCCTACCCGCTTGAAGAGGTGGCTCTGGACTTTGAGGTTCAGAGACCCACGCCGGGACGGGAAGATCAGGTTGACGTTCTACTCGCTGCTTGCAGGCGCGAAACGATTGATTCGCGTGGTGTTTTTCGGAATAAAGAGACTCAGCAAACTCAGAAGGTGCCTGTACTGGGTGATTTGCCGGGGGTGGGATCGCTATTCAGGAGCACCACGAACACTAATAAAAAGGTTGAAACATTGATCTTTACTACGCCACGTATTCTCTCTGAGGGTCTGCTATATTAAGCTCTAGGGCTTGTGTGCACAGGGTGAAACATGCGCGTCTTTTTGGTTGGTCCGCCCGGTTCTGGAAAATCCACTGTCGGTAAATACCTGGCTGAGCGCCTCAATGCCCGTTTCCTTGATCTCGATGAGGTGATCGCGGAGCGCGCAGGCGCCGACATACCCTGGATCTTTGATGTTGAAGGTGAGAGGGGCTTTCGCGACCGCGAGGAAACCGTTGTTGCGGATTATACGACGCACGATGATGTGGTGGTGGCAACGGGTGGCGGTGTGGTTCTGCGCGAAGCGAATCGAGCGAGGATGAAGGCGAACTGCACGGTCATTTATCTCTCAGCAACTATTGATACGTTGGTTGAGCGAACAGCCGACAAGGATAAGCGTCCTTTGCTTGCGGGAAAAGACCCACGACCCATTTTGAGTGAGATGCTTGAGGTCCGCGGGCCGTTATACGAGGAAGTGGCAGATATAACTGTCATGTCTACTCCCGGATCTGCCAAAAAACTCGCGACCGTTATCGCTGGTAAACTCGCAGACTTTGCCGAGGCTAGAGGTCAGTAAATTGAGCGCAACGTCCTCCGCTGTTGTTATTGATCCCGCTGTTAATGTAAGGCTTGATCCTGACCGCACGGATCGCAGCTACCCGATTTATATCGAGAGTGGGCTTCTAGGCTCTAGTGAGCTGTTGCCTAATATACTTCATGATAGAAGCGTTTGTTTGGTAACCAATGATACCGTGGCTGAGCTATACCTTGAGCAGGTGCTTAATGCTCTCGGTAATGGAAGAAAAGTGACCGTCGTTGCGCTGCCAGATGGTGAGCAGTTCAAAACAATGAATGCGTTCGAGCAGGTTCTTACTGCTGCGTTGGAGGAAAAGCATGAGAGAAGCACGGTTTTTATTGCGCTAGGTGGCGGTGTTGTAGGCGATATAACAGGCTTTTCAGCGGCCTCCTTTCTGCGTGGCGCCGACTTTATCCAGATACCAACCACGTTGTTGGCGCAAGTTGACTCTTCGGTGGGTGGAAAGACGGGTATTAATCATCCAATGGGGAAAAATCTTATCGGTGCGTTCCACCAACCAATTGCCGTTTTATGCGATACGCAGTCGCTAGAAACACTCCCGGACCGAGAATTTGCGGCGGGCCTGGCCGAGGTTATCAAGTACGGTCTGATAGCGGATAAAGCTTTCTTTTACGACCTGCTTGATAATGCGAAGGCGCTTAAAAAACGGGACCCTGATGTGCTAGGCCGTGTCATTGCGCGATGCTGCGCCATAAAAGCCGATATTGTTAGTCGCGATGAGCGAGAGGGCGGTGTCAGAGCTATTCTGAATCTGGGTCATACGTTCGGTCACGCTATCGAGAAGGAGCAGGGTTTTGGTAAGTGGCTGCACGGCGAGGCAGTCGCAGCGGGCTTGGTGATGGCCACTCGAATTTCTGTTTCAAGGGGCCTCGTTTCCGCTGATACACTCGACGACTTACTGGTATTTTTAGAGACCTTTGACTTGCCCTGCGCCCCGCCAAGCGACATGACGGTTGAAGCGTTTCTAACTGCGATGCAAGGCGACAAAAAGGTTCAGTCGGGCCGCGTCCGCTACATTCTTCTATCTGCACTCGGCGAAGCAACGATTGTTGAAGATGTGAGTGAATCTGAAATCGGCGCTTGTCTGTAAACCTTTGATACATGGATACATTAAGCAGTGACCCGCTGTCGGTAAATTGTAGAAAGGCTACTAAAAGTGTAAACTGCGCGCCCTTTTTGGCTGTGGCCTGCGCATATGCTGCCTAGGTAGACAGTCCCGTTTAGATCAAGCGAGCAAGTTCTAACATGAAGTCATTAGACATCGTGAACGACTCCGTTGGCCCGAAAGATCAGCCGCGCGGTTTGTACAATCCAGAAGAGTTTCGAGACAATTGCGGTTTCGGAATGATCGCCCATCAGCAGGGTGTACCAAGCCACAAGCTATTGCAGACAGCGATAGAGTCGCTTACCTGCATGACCCACCGCGGCGGTATTGCGGCCGATGGTAAAACGGGGGACGGCTGTGGTCTGCTTCTGCAAATGCCTGAGCCGTTTATGCGCGCTGCTGCCCGCGACGTTTTAGGCCGAAATCTGAAAACCACCTTTGCCGTGGGTATGGTTTTCATGTCCAGAGCGGAAGAGGCGCAAGAAAAAGTGCGCGCAGCATTTGACGCTGCTGCACAAGAGTTTGATTTTGAAGTCGCCACGTGGCGTGTAGTGCCTACACAGCCAGACGTGTGTGGTCAAATTGCGCTCGAGCAGCTTCCACAAATCGAACAAGTATTTTTGGAAGCGGGTGACGCCAGCCGTGAAGAGGTTGCAGCAAAGCTGTTCATGATCCGCCGTCGCGTAGAGATGGCGATGGTGGATGATCAAGATTTATATATTTGCAGCCTCTCAGATCGTGTTATCTCCTACAAAGGCCTTGTAATGCCCGCGGACCTCGAGCATTTTTACCCTGACCTAGGGGATGAAAGCCTTGAGACTGCGATTTGCGTTTTTCACCAGCGCTTCTCGACGAATACATTGCCTCGTTGGCCGCTAGCGCAGCCGTTCCGGATGCTTGCGCACAACGGTGAAATCAATACGATTCAGGGGAACAGAAGTTGGTCTCGGGCTCGTACCCCCAAGCTGTCCTCACCCTTATTACCTGATCTTCACAGCGTGACGCCATTGGTGAACGAGCGGGGTTCCGACTCTTCGAGTCTGGATAATATGCTTGAGCTTCTAGTGACTGGTGGTGTTGATCTTCCGAAAGCGCTTCGCATGCTAATCCCTCCAGCTTGGCAAAATATCGAAGACATCGATCCAGATTTGAAGGCGTTTTATCAGTATCACGCGATGCATATGGAGCCGTGGGATGGACCCGCAGGTATTGTATTAACTGATGGTCGTTACGCCTGTTGCTTGCTCGATAGAAATGGCCTCCGTCCTGCGCGTTGGGTGACGACTTCGGACGGCTTTATTACGCTTGCCTCAGAGGTTGGAACTTACGACTACAAGCCTGAGACAGTTACTGCCAAGGGTCGTGTTGGTCCGGGACAAATTCTTGTGATTGACACCCAGACAGGCGAAGTACTGCACACGAAAGATATTGATAATAAGTTAAAAAGTAGTAAGCCCTACAAACAGTGGCTCCGGGATAATGCGCGGCATATCGAAGCTTCTTACGACACCACGGTCACCGCTCCGATCGAAGGCGACATGCTGGATGTCTATCAGAAAATGTTCCAAGTGACGCTGGAGGAGCGAGACCAGGTACTCAAGCCATTGGCAGAGTCGGGGAACGAGGCGGTCGGTTCAATGGGTGATGATACGCCTATGGCGGTGTTGTCTGCGAGAGAACGATCACTATACGACTACTTTAGACAGAAGTTCGCTCAAGTAACTAACCCACCTATCGATCCACTTCGGGAAGCGATTGTGATGTCGCTTGAAGTTGATCTCGGTGGTGAAGCCAACCTTTTTGAGGAGACCGAAGCTCACGCCCGGCGAGTTAGCCTGACGTCACCTGTACTGTCGCAAGGTAAGTTCGAAGCAGTGTTGGCCTTGAATGAAAGTGGCTTAAAGGTCGAAGTACTTGACGCAACTTACAATCCGGAAAAAATTTCGCTGAAAGATGCCATCGCGACCCTCTGCCAGGAGGCAGGTGCTCATGTGGCGGGCGGCGCTAGCGTGCTCGTTTTATCGGATCGTAATTTTGGCGATGATTGTGTGCCTATCCATAGCCTCCTCGCGACTGGTGCTGTTCACAACCACCTGATTGCCCATGGCCTTCGCGCGGATTCCAATTTGATTGTGGAATCAGCCAGTGCACGCGACTCGCATCAGTTT
>CBFHHL010000089.1:0-16466 GCA_965655685.1 Luminiphilus sp. | reverse complement strand
AACGCGGCGGGTAATTCGGGAAAATCACACGAAATAAGCAGTTCTGCTGGTAGCGCGGATAATTCTTGACTAAACTAGTCGGGTATTACGTAAGTAAGAGCGTCATGCGAAACGAATGAAACTGACCACTCGAGGCCGCTATGCGGTGACAGCCATGCTTGATCTCGCCATTCATGGAGACAGGCAGCCTATCACTCTTGCCGATATCTCTCAGCGGCAAGAGATTTCTTTGTCATACCTCGAACAGTTGTTTTCAAAGTTGCGAAGGGAAGATTTGGTTCGCAGTATCAGAGGGCCTGGCGGTGGCTATCAGTTAGCCAGGGGCTTCGAGACAATCTTCGTCGCGCAAATTATCGATGCGGTTGACGAGTCGATTGATGCGACTAACTGTCAGGGCAGAGGCGACTGTAACCACGGTGAGGTGTGTTTGACCCACCACCTTTGGCAAGACCTTTCAGATCAGATTCACGGTTTTTTAAGTGGCATCAGTCTCGAAGACCTCGTTAAACGAGGTGGATTTAGAGCAAGTAGTTACATGGCGGGCATTGTTGATGCGCAGCCATTGACCATAAGAGATCAATAGACCCACGGGTCTGAGGAAAAGAGTGTTATGGGAAAGGCCGAAACGATTAACGTGCCCATTTACCTAGACTACCTGTCAACGACACCTGTCGACCCCCGTGTTGTCGAAGCGATGACAAAGTGTTTATCGATGGACGGTGTGTTTGGCAACCCGGCGTCGCGATCACACCAGTACGGCTGGAAGGCAGAGGAAGCCATTGAGAATGCGCGCTGCCAGGTTGCGGAGCTTATCAACGCCGATCCGCGTGAGATCGTGTGGACCTCTGGTGCAACGGAGTCTGACAACCTTGCGATCAAAGGAGCTGCGCACTTCTATCAACGCAAGGGTAAGCACATCATCACCTCCAAGATTGAGCATAAAGCCGTACTGGACACCTGTCGGCAGCTTGAGCGAGAGGGCTTTGATGTCACGTATCTAGAGCCAAACGAAGAGGGTCTAACAACGCCTGAAATGATTGCGGCGGCGATGCGCGAGGACACATCGGTAGTTAGTGTCATGCACGCTAATAATGAGATCGGTGTGGTTAACGATATCGCGGGAATTGGCGAGGTATGTCGTGAGCGTGGTGTGATCTATCACGTCGATGCGGCGCAAAGCACAGGTAAGCTGCCGCTTGATATGGAGACAATGAAAGTCGATCTCCTCTCGATTTCGGCGCACAAAATGTACGGTCCAAAAGGTATTGGTGCGCTCTATGTGCGTCGTAAGCCTCGCGTACGTATTGAGGCGCAAATGCACGGAGGCGGTCACGAGCGAGGTATGCGCTCGGGTACACTTGCAACCCACCAAATCGTCGGTCTTGGTGAGGCGGCGCGTATCGCAAACGAGGAAATGCAGGCGGAGGGCGATCGTCTGAAAGGTCTTCGCCAGCGATTTTGGGATGCGATCAATGACATCCCTGAAGTCCACATGAACGGCTCGCGCGATCACCGTTTACCGGGCGCTCTCAACGCGAGTTTTGCATTCGTTGAGGGTGAGTCGCTACTCATGTCCCTCAAGGATCTCGCGATTTCCAGTGGTTCGGCCTGCACCTCTGCAAGCCTCGAGCCCTCGTATGTGCTTAGAGCTCTCGGACTTAACGATGAGCTGGCTCACAGTTCGCTGCGCTTTAGTTTTGGACGATTTACCACAGAAGAAGATGTTGATCAGGCCGCACAGAGCGTGCGGCACGCCGTCGACAAATTACGTGAGCTCTCGCCGCTTTGGGATATGTACCAAGACGGCATTGATCTCAACACCATTGAATGGGCAGCGCACTAATCAGTAGTTCGCGCTTAAAGGAGTAGGTTATGGCTTACAGCGAAAAAGTAATCGATCACTATGAAAACCCTCGCAACGTAGGGAAACTGGACGCAGATAGCGACAGTGTAGGCACTGGTATGGTAGGCGCACCTGCCTGTGGCGACGTTATGCGGTTGCAGATCCAAGTCAACGATGAAGGTGTCATCGAGGACGCCAAGTTCAAGACATATGGTTGTGGCTCAGCCATTGCTTCGAGCTCACTTCTGACTGAGTGGGTAAAAGGGAAGAAACTCGAGGAAGCTGAAGCGATTAAAAACACGGAGATTGCGCAGGAACTTGCGTTGCCTCCCGTCAAAATCCACTGCTCAGTGCTTGCAGAGGATGCGATCAAGGCTGCGGTTAAGAACTTCCGAGACAAGCGGGGCTCATAATGGCGATTAGCGTCACATCCGCAGCCGCTGAACACGTCGGCAAGCAGCTTGCCGCTCGTGGCCGAGGCGAAGGTATTCGTATTGGGGTTAAGACCTCAGGATGCTCGGGGCTCGCCTATGTGCTTGAGTTTGTAGACGACAAAGACCCTACCGACACGGTTTTTGAAACTGATGGTGTGCGTGTTTTTGTCGATCCCAAGAGCTTGGTCTATCTGGATGGTACGATCGTTGATTTCGCGCGTGAAGGACTCAACGAGGGCCTCGAGTTTCGGAATCCGAATGTTGCTGGCGAATGCGGCTGCGGTGAGAGTTTCACTGTTTAGCCCCAACCAATAGCGTTGAAAATAGACAGTTTCAAAGCGAGGTCTCGTGGCCAATTATTTCTCGTCATTTGATCTCGAACCCGCATTTACTATTGATCTTGCGGCGCTCGAGCATCGCTACGAGCAGTTGATGACGATATGTCACCCTGATCGATTTACCGCGGCTCCAGCGTTTGAGCAGCGAGCAGCAGCAAAGCGCGCTGCTGACATCAATGAGGCCTTTAACGTGTTAAAGCAGCCGGTGAGTCGTGCTGGTCACCTACTGCAACTCTCAGGTATTGATTTGCCCGAGCTGGAGCGCCAGCCGGCGGCGCCTGAGTTTTTGTTCGAGCAAATGATGTTGCGAGAGAGGGTGCAGGAATATAACGCTCTGACTGCAGCCGACGCAGCCGAGCTTACATCTGAGATTGAGGCGGCATATGTCAGTACTCAAGCAAAGTTTATCCAGTGCTACGAGGCGGGTGATATTGCAGCAGCGTCTGCTGCGTGGGTTGAGTTTCACTTTCAGCAAAAGCTCAGCGACGAGTTAGCGCGTGCGCGATCATAGAGGATAAGCGCTTTGTTATTGCAAATTTCAGAACCCGATAGCGGGCAGTCAGTTCAGCGAGAGCGCAAGCGTGGGCTTGGCATCGACCTCGGCACGACGAATAGTTTGGTCGCGGTCAAAACACCTGCTGGTGTCAATGTTATTCCCGATGGTGAAGGTAACGTTTTACTTCCCTCGGTCGTTCACTTCTCCGAGAAGGTGGTGGTCGGGTACGAGGCAAAGGCCACTGTCAGCACAGACCCCAAAAATACGGTTGTATCAGCCAAGCGCTTAATGGGGCGCTCGCGCGATGATCTTGCAGAGGCTCAGACCTTAGGGTTGGTGGATTCTGACCGTCTCGCTTTCGACACTAATTATGGCGCCAAGACAGCGGTGGAGGTCTCCGCTGAGATCCTGCGAGCACTCGCGAAAAGAGCTCAGGCCGATGGGGTTTCCGAGGATGGTGTTGTCATCACCGTACCGGCTTATTTTGACGATAGCCAACGCCAGGCGACTCGTCAGGCGGCTGAGCTTGCGGGTTTAAACGTTTTACGCATGTTGAATGAGCCGACCGCCGCGGCAGTTGCTTATGGACTCGATGAGTCGATTGAAGAGTCAAGCGTGATCGCTGTATACGATTTGGGTGGCGGCACCTTTGATATCTCCATATTACGTATGGAGCAAGGATTGCTGCGCGTCCTAGCGACGGGTGGTGACAGCGCATTGGGCGGTGATGATTTTGATGAGCGTATCGTTGATTGGTTGTCGACGTCTTGGTCGCTGGATAGCTTGGATTACGCTCAGCACCGAGAGCTCTCAGGACTCGCTCGCGACATCAAAGAGTCACTGACGCAATCGGCAGAAGTCTCGGTCGTACCGCCCTCGTTTTGTTGCGATTGCACGCTACTGACGTTGAGTCGGGAGCAGTTCAATGATCTCACCCGTGCCTTGGTGGATAGAACGCTCGATGCCTGTCGTCGGGCAATATCGGATGCCGGTGTTAAAGAGGTTGCACAGGTTGTTCTCGTAGGGGGTTCGACGCGCATGCCCGTCATCGCAGTTGAGGTGGAGCGCTTTTTCGGATGTGAGCCACTTTGCACGCTGGATCCCGATCAAGTCGTCGCTGTGGGTGCGGCAATGCAGGCCGATGTTTTGGTGGGTAATGGCGATGGTGATGAAGCGCTTTTGCTGGATGTGATCCCGCTGTCGCTCGGACTAGAAACCTATGGCGGGCTAATCGAGAAGATCATCCCGCGAAACTCGGTGTTACCGGTTGCGAAGGGGCAGGAGTTCACTACCGCCAAGGATGGGCAAACGGGCCTCGTTGTCCATGTGCTCCAGGGTGAGCGTGAGCGGGTAGAGGATTGTCGATCGCTTGCACGATTCGAGCTTGGGGGAATTCCGCCGATGGTTGCTGGGGCGGCGCGCATTCTAGTCACGTTCAAAGTCGATGCGGATGGCCTATTGGAGGTGTCTGCGCGTGAGGAGACGACAGGCACAGAAACGAGCCTGGTTGTTAAACCCTCTTTTGGCTTGTCGGATGAGGAAGTCGCGAACATGTTGCGCTCGAGTCAGCAAAATGCAGCGGAAGACATGCAAGCGCGACAATTGAGAGAGGCGAGGGTAGAAGCAGAGTCTTTGCTCCACGGCCTCGCGGGTGCACTCGATGCTGATGGCGATTTGTTGAGTCCCGCAGAGCGCACTGAACTTGAGTCGATCTCGGGAGAACTCCTTGTGGTTATGGAGGGTGACGATATCGACGCGATTCGTGAGCATACCGACGTGCTTGGGCAGGCTTCACTCGCGTTTGCGGAGCGTCGCATGGATAAAAGTATCAAGAGTGCTTTGAGCGGCGTCGCCGTCTCAGAGCTAGAAGCCTCAGAGTAGAGAGAATTCGAATGCCACAGATCATCGTCTTACCCCACCAAGATTTTTGCCCAGAAGGCGCTGCTGTCGAAGCTGAGAGCGGGCAGAGCGTCTGCGAGGTGTTGCTATCCAACGATATCGATATTGAACACGCCTGCGAGATGTCATGCGCTTGCACGACTTGTCATGTCATTGTGAGAGAGGGTTTTGACTCGCTCAGTGAGGCTGATGAGTTAGAAGAAGATTATCTCGATAAAGCATGGGGCCTCGAGCCTGAGTCGCGGCTTTCATGTCAGGCGATTGTTGGTAGCGAACCCCTCGTGGTTGAGATTCCCAAGTACACAATCAATCACGCGTCGGAGAAGCATTAATAAGCACACATTTGGTGCAATGACAGGGTGAGACAAAGCCCGTATACTCCGCGCGCGCTGGGGGCCTGCGAGCAAAAATGGCCTTCGAATTCTTTCGATCTTCAGGAGATAATCATGTCCGTCGAACAAACACTCTCAATCATCAAGCCCGATGCTGTTGCAAAAAACGTTACAGGTCAGATTAATTCGCGTTTTGAAGCCGCTGGCTTACAGATCGTTGCACAAAAGATGTTGCGCCTTTCAGATGCGGTTGCCGGAGGTTTTTACGCCGAGCACAAAGAGCGTCCTTTTTATGCGGATCTTGTGGCTTTCATGACCTCCGGCCCTGTGGTTGTTCAGGTGTTGGAAGGCGAAGGCGCCATCCTAAAGAACCGTGAACTCATGGGTGCGACAAACCCTGCGGAAGCTGAAGCTGGCACAATCCGCGCCGACTTTGCTAACTCAATCGATGCGAACGCAGTCCACGGCTCTGATTCGCCAGCTTCTGCCGCGCGCGAAATTGCGTATTTCTTCGCCGCCAGCGATCTTTGTAGCCGGTAACACCAAGCGACTATGCCGGAAGCGTTAATCGCAACGTCCACTCCGGCCAGCAAAGTGAACTTGCTGGGCATGACTCGTGCCCAGCTAGAAGGCTTTTTTGGTGAAATTGGTGAGAAAAAGTTTCGTGCCCAGCAGGTGATGAAGTGGATGCATCACCAGGGTGTTCGAGACTTTCAATCCATGACCAATCTAGGCAAGGCCCTCAGAGACCGTCTGGAGTCTTATGCAGAAATAACTCCCCCCGAAATTGAGAGCCAACAAGACTCCGCCGACGGCACCCGCAAATGGGCGATAAAGGTTGATGGCGGTGCGCTTGTCGAGACCGTACTTATCCCGGAGGGCGACCGTGCAACCCTCTGCGTCTCCTCTCAGGTGGGATGCAGTCTTGATTGTAAGTTCTGCTCCACGGGCAAACAGGGCTTTCAGCGTGATTTAACGGCTGCTGAGATTATTGGTCAGGTTTGGTTGGCCATCAATTCATACGATGGATGGCAGGCAGGTAAAGGCCGCGTTGTCACCAATGTCGTCATGATGGGTATGGGTGAGCCGCTGCTCAATTTTGATAACGTAGTGAGTTCGATGGAACTCATGTGCGACGACCTTGCCTATGGCCTCTCAAAGCGCAAAGTTACATTGTCGACGTCAGGCGTCGTGCCTGCGTTAGATCGCCTTGCGGAACTCTCTGATGTCAGTCTTGCCGTCTCACTGCATGCGCCAAATGATGCCATTCGCAACGAGATCGTTCCCATCAATCGGCGATATCCAATTGCGAAACTGCTCGAGTCAGCTCGCGCTTATATTGATGCGCAAACTGACCGGAAGCGCGTTGTCACGATTGAATACACCTTGCTTGCAGGTGTTAACGATCAAGTGGAGCATGCGCAAGAGTTGGCGGTCCTACTCAAGGACTATCCCTGCAAGATCAATTTGATACCGTTCAACGATTTTCCAAACTCAGGATTCAAGCGACCAAGCGGTAATGCAGTATCGCGTTTCTGGAAGGTCTTGATGGAAGCGGGATTCATCGTCACAGTAAGGACTACCCGAGGTGACGATATCGACGCCGCTTGCGGGCAATTAGTCGGTGATGTGAATGATCGAACAAAGCGTGCTGTACGTTACCGCGCGCAATACAAAGAGGTAGAGTAGTGAGTGCGAGAAAACACTTGCGCATATAAGAATTAGCGGCGAAAAAACAGTAAACGCAAACCCGGCCCGACAATAAGAGCGAACCACCTCATGATCAAGCGACTGTTACCGATCCTGTTTATTGCCATCGTCGGCTGTGTCACGGAGACCAAAGGCCCTGAGCCGGTCACCGTTGATTCGAAGCAGGTAATTTCACGGCGCGTCGCGTTGGCTAGACAATATATTGGCGCTGGGGATTGGGATAACGCCAAGCGCAACTTAGAGCTGGCCGCGAGCATCGACGACCGTAATCCCGAAGTATTAGAGGCGTTCGCCCTCCTATTCCAGAGTACGGGAGAGTTCGAGCTTGCTGAGGCAAATTTTGTCCGCGCGCTAGAACTGTGTGCCGACTCGCGTGCGCGCACAACTATGCGGCCTTCCTCTTCTCTCAGCGGCGTTACGAGGAGTCTGCAAGTGAGTTTCGTATCGTGACTGCCGACACCCTATACAGCGGTAGACCTCGGGCCTTTGTTAACTTTGGACTTGCCTTGTTACAGCTCAATAAGACAGATGAGGCTCGCCAAGCCTTCACTCGAAGCTTGTTTATGGATTCGGGTAATCCGACTGCATTGCTTGAATTGACACAGATTTCTCTAACCGAGGGTGATGTAGAGGCCGCGAGTGGGTATTATGGAAGCTACCGGCAGAGTGCGCGTGTTCAAAGCGCGAGAGCTCTGATCCTCGGTGTGGAGATAGCGCGCCTCTCTGGTGACGCGGATTTAGAAGCCAGTAATCTGCTGGCCCTGAGAAATCTTCATGCTGAGGCGCCTATTTACAAGGTCTGGAAGGCTGCGCAGTTGGAGCAGCGATAATAGGATAAAAAATTAGGGGAACTCTTCATGAGCCAGGCTTCGCCCATCAAGCGCCGTAACAGTCGTCAGATTATGGTTGGCAATGTGCCTGTGGGTGGAGACGCACCCATAAGCGTTCAGAGTATGACGAACACCGAGACCTGCGATGTTGAGGCAACCGCGGGTCAGATTAAGGCTATTGCAGAAGCCGGTGCCGATATCGTCCGTGTCTCTGTTCCAAGTATCGATGCTGCGGAGGCGTTCAAAGAGATCCGTAAGCTGTCCCCTGTACCATTGGTGGCGGACATTCACTTCGACCACAAAATTGCCCTGAAAGTCGCTGAGTACGGCGTAGACTGCCTCCGGATTAATCCCGGGAATATTGGGAAAGAACAAAAGGTTCGCGAGGTTATTGCAGCCTGTAAAGATAAAGGTATCCCTATTCGTATTGGTGTCAATGCCGGCTCCTTGGGTAAGGAGTTGATGCGAAAGTACCCTGAACCTACGTCGGAAGCGTTAATTGAGTCAGCACTCAAGAACGTGGACATATTAGATCGGCACAACTTTCCCGATTTTAAGGTTAGCGTGAAGGCGTCAGAGGTATTCATGGCTGTTGCGGCTTATCGTGGACTTGCAGCTCAGATTGAGCAGCCTCTGCATTTGGGTATTACGGAGGCCGGGGCCTTGCGCGGCGGAACAGTCAAGTCAGCCGTAGGGCTGGGCATGCTACTCATGGAGGGCATTGGCGACACGCTACGTGTCTCGTTGGCTGCAGATCCGGTTGAAGAAGTAAAGGTTGGCTTCGAAATCCTTAAAAGCCTTAAGTTGCGGGCAAATGGTATAAACTTCATCGCCTGCCCAAGTTGTTCGCGACAAAACTTCGATGTCATCGGTACAATGAATGAGCTTGAGCGTCGGCTTGAGGATATTCGGACGCCAATGGACGTGGCCGTCATCGGTTGTATTGTCAACGGTCCGGGTGAGGCGCGAGAAGCTGATGTGGGAATGACTGGCGCTACGCCGAATAATTTGATCTATCTTGATGGAGAGCCGGATCACAAAGTAAGCAACAATAACTTTGTCGATCATCTCGAGGCTACTATCAGGAGGCGCGCTGAAAATCTGGAAGCGCAGCGCGCCCGCGAAGATGCGGAGATTATCTCCAGCAGTCACTAGGACAAAGAGTCAATGAGTCAGTACCGAGCGATTCGGGGAATGGTGGACATTCTCCCCGACGACACCCCGTTGTGGCAGATGCTAGAGCAGACGGCGAGTGATGTGCTGGGCGCGCACGGTTATCAAGAAATTCGAACGCCTATCGTTGAGAGCACTGATTTGTTTGCGCGCTCGATCGGCGAGGTTACCGACATTGTCGAGAAGGAAATGTATACGTTCCCTGATCGCAACGATGAGAGCTTGTCGCTCCGACCCGAGGGCACGGCCAGTACAGTGCGCGCCATGGTTCAGCATAATCTAATCCAGTCGCCTCAGCGGGTTTGGTATATGGGGCCAATGTTTCGTTACGAACGGCCTCAGAAAGGCCGCCAACGGCAATTTCATCAATTAGGTGTCGAAGCATTCGGCATCCCTACGCCGGATCTAGACGCCGAAGTGTTGCTGATGTGCCGGCAGTGGTGGAAGCGTCTGGGGATTGATGATGTGCTCACTCTCGAGCTCAATACGATTGGGAGCAACGAGGTGCGACAGCAATATAAGGCAGCGCTGTCTGAATATTTGCGCGGGCACTTCGATGCACTGGACGAGGATAGCCAGCGTCGACTTGATACTAATCCTTTGCGAATTCTCGACAGCAAGTCCACATCGACGCAAGCGGTGCTCGCAGACGCACCGTCGATGACGGGCTTTCTGGATGATGAGTCGCGTGCTCACCATGACAGACTTTGTGAGCTGTTGAGTCTCGCGGGTCTCAATTTTGTCGCAAACGCGAACTTGGTGCGTGGCTTAGATTATTACAACAAGACCGTGTTTGAATGGACTACTGACCGACTAGGCGCACAAGCAACGGTCTGCGGGGGCGGGCGTTACGATGGTATGGTCCGCCAATTCGGCGGTCGCGACACAGCCGCGTGTGGGTTTGCCGCAGGCCTTGAGCGTCTAATACTCCTGTTGCAGACACTCGAAGTTGAAGCTTCGGCTGACCCTGATCTTTACGTCATTAGTAGTGATGAAAATGCACTTGGCAAAGCTATGCTTGAGGCAGATAGAATACGCAGCGAATTTCCCTCGTTAGGTGTTGTCCAACACCTTGGCGGCGGTAGTTTTAAGAGTCAGTTCAAGCGAGCTGACAAGAGTGGCGCGGCCTGGGCCGTCGTATTCGGTGCTGAAGAGATCGCTCAGGGTACCGTTACGCTAAAGCCGCTCAGATCGAAGGATGAGCAAATGACTCTCGATCGAGATGGATTGAATCAGTTTTTAGCCCAGCTGGAAGCTCGGGCACAGGATGTTGAGGAGTAAGGCGTGGCAGATCATCTTCAAGAAGAAGAGCAACTAGACGCAATTAAACAATGGTGGCAGGAGAATAGAGTCTCAGTCATTGGTGCCGTGGTGCTGACGCTCGGCGGGTCCTTCGGCTGGTCGCAATATCAGGATTACACCTCTGCAAACGCAATGGCTGCGGCGGATAAATACGACGCTATTCTAATGGAGCGAGAGGAAGGTCGGTCTGCCGATGAGCTGGCGGCCCTCTCGCAGTCTATTCGTGATGAAAGCGGTTCGGTGGTGTTTGCCGAGTTTGCGGCCCTGCAAGTCGCCGCGGCTGCGGCTGAAAGCGGAGACTTTGAGCTTGCAAAAGCCGAGCTTGATAAAGTAATGGCAGCTGTTGATCTTGATTCCACACTTGGACAGTTAGCCCAGTTGAGGCTTGCAAAAGTAAAAGCCGCGCTGGGCCAAGAAGATGCTGCGATCGCAATGCTTGAGATGGGTAGTGACTCCTTTCCTGTAAGTTATGCTCAGGTATTGGGGGATATTCATCTTGCAGCGGGGAGGGAAGCTGCCGCACTTGAGGCTTATCAGACAGCTAAAACAGCTTCGTTATCCCTCGGCGGTCAATCGGGGTTGATTGATTTGAAAGTGGGTAGCCTGTCATTACGTGAGGAGCCAGTGGTTTCTGAGGATATAACTCAATGAGCTTATCGCGGTTTCTTTTGATTGCCGCTCTATCGGTAACGACGACAGGCTGCAGTACATTTGGCACCGTGCAGGATTGGTTTTCTTCTGACGGGGAGGACCTGACCGCTCCAGTAGAGCTTCAGAGTATCGATGCCACGGTAGTGGTGAAAAAGCGCTGGTCTAGATCGATAGGCGATGGTCAGGGCGACGGATTCTTCAAGATTACGCCAATTCTGGCAGATGGAATTATCTACGCAGCGTCGAGTGACGGTGATGTGACCGCTATCAGCGCTGAAGACGGGGACGCCCGTTGGCGCGTCTCCTTGGAGAGACCCATTTCAGGTGGTGTTGGATACCACGATGGTAGTTTATATCTCGGTGGTGCTGACGGCTCGATCATGCAGCTTTCAGCTGATGATGGCTCAGTGGTTTGGGAAGCGCCTGTATCGGGAGAGGTCTTGGCGCCGCCTGCCGTCTCGGACGATTGGGTTATTGTCCAAACCTACGACGGGAAGCTACTTGGTTTTGAGCAGGAGGCTGATACGCCAGCCTGGACCTATACCAGTGATGTTCCTGTGTTGACTATACGAGGCACATCCACGCCATTACTTGTGGGCAGTAATGCGATCGCTGGGTTCGCTGACGGAAAGGTAGTGGCTGTTGACGTTGAATCGGGCAACACCTCTTGGGAGTCTCGAATAGGCATACGGCAAGGTGGTTCAGAAATTGATCGAATTGTTGACATCGATGGGGTAATGACCGTTCAAGGTATCGAGCTCTTTGTGTCCGGTTACCAGGGTCGGGTTGCTGTGCTAGATATCCGCACGGGCAGAAAGATTTGGCAGCAAAATGTTTCCTCGGTCACCGGTACATCGGTTGGCTTTGGCAACGTTTACGTTGCAGACGTCGACGGTACGGTCAGTGCCTTCCTCCGAAACGGACAGGGAGTGCGATGGCAGAACATTGAACTTGGCTATCGTCAGCTCTCACGTCCTACCCCCATTAAAAGTTATGTTGCCACCGTGGATCTTGAGGGTTATTTACACCTGCTCTCACAGGTCGATGGTCGGATTGTTGGGCGCGCTAAGGTAGCAGGGGGTCCAGCACGCGCTGATATGATTTCAGCGAATGGTCGGTTATACATCTTGGATGACGCAGGTAAGCTTTCCGCATTCGAACTAGAGTCATCGGACTAATCGAATGATACCCGTCATCGCCTTAGTTGGACGTCCCAATGTAGGGAAGTCAACGCTGTTCAATCAGTTGACTAAGTCGCGCGACGCACTTGTTGCGGACTACTCGGGCTTAACTCGTGATCGCAAATACGGCGAGGGTAAGCTCGGTGAGCAGCGTTTCATGGTTATCGATACGGGTGGTATCACCGGCGAAGAGCAAGGCATCGATGCTGCAATGGCAGCGCAATCACTTGCTGCCATTGATGAGGCCGATGTGGTGCTGCTCATGGTTGATGGTCGTGCCGGGCTTCAAGTCGGTGATCAGGCACTGGTAAGACTCCTTCGTGAGCGAAATAAGCCCTTTGAACTTGTTGTCAATAAAATCGATGGGGTCGGCGAAGATGTCGCCGCGAGTGACTTTCACAGTCTAGGCGTTAGTGCACTGCACACGATCGCGGCGACTCATAATCGTGGTCTGCGTTCGATGATTGCCGAGGTGCTCGAGCCTTTCGACGGTGAGGCGTCTGAGGCTACAGAGCTCGATAGTGGCATTCGTGTTGCCATTGTTGGTCGACCCAACGTTGGCAAATCAACTCTGGTTAACCGATTGCTCGGAGAAGAGCGTGTGGTGGTGTTCGATCAGCCCGGAACCACGCGCGATAGTGTCTTTATAGAGTTTGAGCGCCATGGTCACGCGTACACACTTATTGATACCGCCGGGGTTCGTCGTCGCAAGAACGTTAAGGAGACGGTTGAGAAGTTCTCAATTGTCAAAACCCTGAAAGCAATTGATCAGGCAAACGTAGTTATTTTGCTGATGGATGCGCATGAGGGTGTCGTTGAGCAAGATTTACATCTGTTGGGCCAATGTATTGAAGCGGGACGCGGCTTGGTAGTCGCTCTCAACAAATGGGATGGCATGGATGCTGACGAGCGCGAACGCGTGAAAGTTGAGCTTCAGCGCCGATTACTCTTTGTTGACTACGCAGACATCCATTTTATTTCCGCACTGCACGGTACAGGTGTTGGTCATCTTTACGAATCCATTCACGGAGCTTACGAGTCTGCAACGCGTAAGTTGACCACGCCGCGATTGACCAAATTACTTGAAGATATTACAGGGAGCCACCCACCTCCCATGGTAGGCGGGAGGCGGGTTAAGTTGCGCTATGCCCACATGGGCGGTCACAACCCTCCGCGCATTGTGATACACGGTAATTCGACTGAAAATTTGCCGCAAAGTTATGTTCGTTATCTCGAGAACAGCTTTCGCCGCGAGTTAGAGCTTACCGGCACGCCAATACGCATTGAACTACGTACCGGAGATAACCCTTATGCTGGACGCCGCAACAAGCTCACCGAAAGGCAGGTCCAGCGCCGGCGACGAATGGTGTCCCACATCAAAAAATCTGAGAAAAAGCGAAAGACCAAAAAGACAAAGTCATAAATCCTCGAGGTGATACGACCATATATTCATATTTTTGATGAGAGAGATATAACTCATTTATTTCAAAAATAACGCGTCGTAGATCATAGTTCGCACATCGACAATTAATCCGTGAAATACGGGGGTGCACTATGAGCAACTATCTCGAACAAGTTGTAAAGCTAGCCGGTATCGCAACAGCTACAAACGGCGTTAACGCTGAGCACGCTGTGCGTATGCGGTTGCAAAACCGCTTCAAGACAGGTTTGGATGTCGCGAAGTATACGGCAGACATCATGCGCCGTGACATCGACAACTACGAGCAGGATACGTCGCAGTACACGCAGTCTCTCGGCTGTTGGCACGGGTTTATTGGTCAGCAGAAAATGATTGCGATCAAGAAGCACTTTGGGGACACAAACCGTCGCTACTTGTACCTATCAGGTTGGATGATCGCGGCGCTGCGTTCTGAATTCGGTCCTCTTCCAGATCAGTCGATGCACGAAAAGTCCTCCGTACCCGCGTTAATTGAAGAGCTATATACGTTCCTGCGTCAGGCCGATGCCCGTGAGATGGGTGGTTTGTTTCGCGAGCTTGATGCGGCGCGCGCTTCGAACAACGACGTACAAGAGCGTGCGATCATCAATCAGATTGATAATTTTCAGACGCATGTTGTCCCCATCATTGCCGATATTGACGCGGGCTTCGGTAACGAAGAGGCGACTTATTTGCTTGCTAAGAAAATGATCGAAGCGGGCGCGTGTGCCATTCAGATTGAAAACCAAGTCTCAGACGAAAAGCAGTGTGGTCACCAGGACGGTAAAGTCACGGTGCCTCACGCGGACTTTCTAGCCAAGATAAGAGCGGTACGTTACGCCTTTATCGAGCTTGGTGTTGAGAACGGCATTATCGTTGCGCGTACTGACTCATTGGGTGCGGGCCTCACCAAGCAGATCGCAGTGACAAACGAGCCAGGCGATCTCGGTGACCAATACAACAGTTTCCTCGATGGCGACGTTGTTCAAAGCGCTGACGATTTGGCTAACGGCGACGTAGTTGTAAAGGCAAACGGTCAACTACTGCGTCCCAAGCGCCTCGCTTCAGGCCTCTTCCGATTCAAGCCCAATACCGGTGAAGATCGGGTGGTACTTGATTGTGTGACATCGCTTCAGAACGGTGCAGACCTTCTGTGGATTGAGACCGAGAAGCCACACGTTGGTCAGATTGCAGGCATGGTGAATCGCATTCGCGAGCAGGTACCCAATGCGAAGTTGGTCTATAACAATAGCCCTTCGTTTAACTGGACGCTCAACTTCCGTCAGCAGGTATTCGACTCTTGGGCAGAGGAGGGTAGAGATGTCTCGAGCTATGCGCGTGATGGACTGATGGCCGTTGATTACGATGAGACAGAACTCGCGATTGAAGCGGACCGCCGTATACAGTGTTTCCAGGCCGATGCAGCGCGTGAGGCAGGGATTTTTCACCACCTCATCACGCTTCCGACTTATCACACAGCGGCGTTATCGACCGATAATCTTGCCAAGGAGTACTTCGGTGAAGCAGGTATGCTCGGTTATGTCGCTGGGGTTCAACGTAAGGAAATCCGTCAGGGCATCGCCTGCGTTAAGCACCAGAACATGGCAGGTTCCGACATGGGTGACGACCACAAAGAATACTTCTCAGGTGACGCCGCGTTGAAAGCTGGTGGTACTGATAACACCATGAATCAGTTTGGATGAACCTGCCCAGTGTTCTAAACGCCCGGTCAATCGACCGGGCTTTTTTTTGTCTGTTACTTGCTATTTTTCAAGCCCGATAGCAGAGTTCCAAAATGAAATGGGAAAATATCAATGAGCAGGTATGCTCAGTTGCTCGTGCTCTTTCTATCGTAGGAGAGCGTTGGACGTTGCTGATCATTCGTGACGCCTTTAAGGGCACACGTCGTTTCGAAGGCTTTCACAAAAATTTAGGTGTGACACGTCATCGGCTTGCTGAGCGCCTCTCCATGTTGGTTGACGAGGGCGTCTTAACCAGAGTTCCATACAGCACTCATCCTGAGCGCTTCGAATATAGACTCACCAGAAAGGGACTGGGACTTTATCCCGTGCTGATGACGTTGAGTCAGTGGGGCGATCAATGGTTGAGCGAGGGGCAGGATCCGCCTGTCCATTACTGGCACAGTGGCTGTGCCCGTGACTGCCACGCGGTCTTGGCGTGTAGCGAATGTGGTGAGCCTTTGCGACCAGAGGAGGTCTCGGCGAAGAATGGAGCCGAGCTCACTGATTATGTGGCACACTTAAAACAACACGGATTACCGATACCGACCGATGCTGAATTGCCCAAGCTTGCGGGTGAGCATCGTAAAGAAAAAACAACAGGAGCGGGTAGATGAATCAACAAGTCAATAGCCTCATCATGAATGCAGACGAGAATATGGGAAACGTCGAACGTTCGCCTCTCGACGAGCAACTGTTTCGCAAGCAGCGACTAGCTGCGGCGCTTCGTATTTTCGGCCGATTTGGTTTTGATGAGGGTGTTGCAGGACACATCACTGTCCGCGACTCACTCGATCCAGAGACGTTCTGGGTTAATCCCATGGGGCGCTCGTTTAAAATGATGCGGGTGTCCGACCTAATCCGCGTGGATCATGACGGAAGTATTGTTGAGGGTAGTGGGATACTGAACGGTGCTGCTTTCACAATCCACAGCCAAATTCATGCAGCACGACCTGACGTCACAGCTGCGGCTCATGCCCACTCTATATACGGGAAGACGTGGTCATCACTGGGTCGTTTGCTCGACCCTCTGACTCAGGATGCTTGCGCTTTTTATGGCGATCATGCCTTGCTCGACGATTACACCGGGGTTGTGGTTG
>CBFHHL010000088.1:0-45989 GCA_965655685.1 Luminiphilus sp. | reverse complement strand
GACTCGCGGTCTACGTCCTGACCGTTGGGCTGTTGACCGTTAAATTAATTAACGGAAACTAAGCATGTAGAGCCAAAGGCAGAGTACTGGCGGACGCGGGTTCAACTCCCGCCGCCTCCACCAAAACCAGAGAAGGGTCGCCGCACGGTGACCCTTTTTTGTTTTCAGCAGCCGTGACTCAATCCAGACGATCCAACCTCACGGTATTCCAACGAGTTTGTGCATTTGAATACTCAGACGCCATTGAGGATTCGCTTTGCAGTAATCAATTGCAGCAGCCGTATTCTCACTAACGATCGGACCATCCATCGGCTGCAAGAAGAAATAGTCAAACTGAAGTTCAGAGAAGCGATCAGGCATTGCTAAGTCTTGAGGGTAAACCAGCTTCAACTCCTGCCCACTTGTTAGCTTGAGCGGGGCATTCGCCTTTGGACTCACACAAATCCAATCAATCCCCGGCGGCGCATCGATAGTACCGTTTGTTTCAACCGCAATCTCAAATCCTCGCGCATGCAACTCGTGAATGAGTTCACGATCCAGTTGCAAAAGCGGCTCCCCACCTGTGAAGACGACATAGGGGACGCCTGCGGTGTTAATTCTGGATGGCCATTGACGCTCTACGGCGGAGGCCAGCGCGTCCGGGGAGCTAAACTTTCCGCCACCCTCACCATCAGTTCCTACAAAATCGGTATCGCAAAAGTTGCAAATCGCCTCAGCGCGATCACGTTCCAACCCCGACCAGAGATTACAACCGGCAAATCGACAGAACACGGCGGGACGACCTGCTTGGGCACCCTCTCCCTGAAGTGTGAAAAATAGCTCTTTAACCGAATACGTCATTTGTCTGCTCTAAATGGGCAAAGCCGGCCCAAGCGAACCCCAGGTCAAGGTAACGCCGTTCCCGGGTGTCTGTTGCAAGTCAATCCGATCTAACGCGGGTAGTGAGCCACCGAGTCTCGCGCGCATCCACAAGGCGACCGACGCGCAATCCCCATCCCCAACACCCTCGAGGTGATCGAGCCGATAGTGGTCCAGTTGCTTGTAGGTTGGCTTAAACATTTCTTTCACGTCGCCATAGTCCACCGTCCAACCGAGCGTGCGATCCAAGTCCGCGGACAAATGTAATCGAACCAAGTAACTGTGGCCGTGAAGCTGCGCTTGGGGAGCACCCTCAGGCGCGTTTTTTAGTCTTACGGCAGCCTCAAACCGCTGCTCCTTCCAAATGCGGAAGTTGGCACCGTCAAAATGGCATCCGGCAGTGACGGTTTCATAAACCGTTACCCAGGATAACTCGCTCAATTCTGGCTTTAGCTTTGACCAAATCCACGCGGAAATCATCTCGCTGGTCGGGTTTTCAAGCCCGGGGATGTCGTTGAGACATCGCATATGAAGATCGGAAGAGACCTTGGCCCAATGGGTGTCGAGCACATCGTAATCGACGCCCATATCACCGTATTCAATATTTGTAGACGCGTGCAAGATCACTTCGAACCCGTGACCGTGCATGCGGCCGCACTGATGATCTTCAGGCACGTTCGGCAGCCTATGCGCCGCCTCAAAACGGTATCGCCGCCAAACATGAGCCGTTCCGTCACAATCGAGGTCGACACCTTCGTTTGCGGTGCTTTGAACCCCTACGACACCCGAGGCAAATACCTCAGAACGCGCTTTGATCCATCGTGCAAGATTTTCATCGGTTGGAACGGGAAGGTGATCGTTCAACAAGCTGTAATCCAGCGGCAAAACACGTCGCGCTAATTCCGCTTGCAGCGCGTCAACCTCACCGCCAACGTAGGGCGCCCACCCGTCCTCTAGGGCGGTTCTGACCCGAACACCAAAGCTGTGACCATGCATCGCCTTCGATCGATGTCCGTTTGGCAGTATGTCAACGAAGCGCGCCGCCTCAATCGAGGCCGCAGCGGTGTAAAACATTTGGTCTTGCGTCATTTGCTAGAAAACTTATCAATCAGCGGATCCGCTACGCCCGCTTCAGAAAACCCTTTTTGCCGTAGCAAACAGGAGTCGCAAGCACGGCAAGGGTTGCCGTCATCCGCAGGGTCGTAGCAACTGCTGGTCAGCGAGTAATCAACACCCAGTGCCAATCCCTGGCGAATGATCTCTTCTTTGGTCAGATCGATTAACGGCGTGTGAATCTTGATGTGGCTTCGACCTTCGACGGACTCCTTGGTCGCCAAGTTAGCCATCGCCTCGAAAGCGGCAATGAATTCTGGTCTGCAATCGGGATAGCCCGAGTAATCGACCGCATTGACCCCAACGTAAATGTCGTCAGCCTTCAAAATCTCAGCCCATGCGAGGCCAAAGGATAGGAAAATGGTGTTTCGGGCAGGGACATAGGTAATGGGAATTTCATCCGCCATGTCGGCGTCGGACCGATCCTTTGGAACATCGATATCATCCGTGAGGGCGGAGCCACCGAATTGTCTGAGATCGATATCAAGGATTACATGCTTCGCAACTTGGGCTGAGTCAGCGACACGCTTGGCACAGTCGAGTTCAACCGAGTGTCGCTGTCCGTATCTAAAGGAAAGGGCATAAACCTCGGAGTGCTTGGCCTGAGCAATTTTTAAGACGGTAGACGAGTCTAGTCCGCCACTCAGTAACACCACTGCCTTTTCACTCTCTGCCATCTAACTTTCCCAAATCATCAAAATGGACATCGCGCTAGGAACTCGTCCCGGTCCTCTCGCGTCGCCCTGCTGTCGCGCACATAATAATCTAGAAAGTGGAAGAAGAGGGCCCATCCAACACATACGAGAAAGGATTCATACTGTATCGCCGTCGGATTCTCGTATTTACAAAAACATCCGTTATGAGCAAAAAAAGAGCGTCGCTGCAAGGTCACCCTCTTTATCGTTAGAGGCTGTGACAACCCAGTACGCGCCGAATGCCTTTAACCGCCGCTACACCGGTGCGCGCGCCAGTCCGGCGCGGACGACCAAGCGCCCGTTCATCGGTCAGAATGGTTCAGATAGACCCTTTCTGCAGCCAAGAATAAGGAAGCTACGAGTGCTGAACATGAACTTGTGTTAGCGCGTCTTTTTATTTAGGTTGGATGAGAAAACTGATAATGAGCGGCCAATGTCCCATCAAGTCAGCGAAATAATCCCCGACGCACTCAGCGAACGCGTTGATGCAGCAGTGGCTTTTTTTAATGACTCAGCGCATGCGGCAGGCGACACCTTTAGCGCGACAGGCATCATCGATGCCACTAGCGCTCTAGATCAAACTGGCGACCTCAAGCTGATTTTGTGCGGGGGTGATCGCTGTGAGCAACATTCCTTCCGTCTGAAAGGCGCGACCAGCCCATGGGCCATCGAATTTGTTAGCGATCAGCCCACGCAAGAGACCAAGCCACAAGCCGAGCTCGACCCACCCCCAGGCGCTCGGCTTCCTTGGCTCGACGCGGCGATTGCCCAGCACGCGTTTGTTGTTTTACTCTTCTACCGAGGCTTTTGGTGACCACCCTGTCGCTCCGAGTTACGGAGCTATATTGACGACGGAATTGTCGACAAGATGAGAGCGGCCGGTGGTGAGGTTTACGCCATCACGAGCGAACCACAGCACCTAGCGGATCAGGCACAAACTCATTGGGATCTGAATTTCGAAAGCATTGGCGATCCGCACCAGGAAATACCGCGCGTCTGTGACGAGAGAGACTGGCTGACCCTTTATGCCAGCCGCGGAAAAACCGAGTTTCTGCAACGGGGTGCAAACTGGAAAGTCGAACATCCAAGAGGCTTTTTTCAACCCGGCGTACTGGTGATAAACCAAGCGAGTGAGATTCTCTATCGATGGCGATCCGTGCCGTCCGAGAAAAACCTGAACGGCACAGTGGCAAGACCTACGCCCGACCACGTGTGGAGCGCTATTGAGCAATCGCTGGCCTCCGGTCGCAGTGGCTCCCATGCGCCGCTAGACGAGAATCCCGAAATCGATGCGGCGCCGCCGCCAAAGCTTGTCTTCATCGCCGCTTTGGTGACGAACGCGTGGTTCTTGGGTGTTAAATCCTTTGCCTATTCTCCCGGTGCACAGTCGACGCCAAAGCGGTTCGCCAAAGCCTTCAAGCGCTGGCCGTTCTTTATTGCGCTGTGGGTAATCGCATTTATTTTACTACCGACGCTGTGGGTCTCACTGGCCGCTCTGCTTTGGGTTGCATGGATTGCTTATGACGTAAGAGCGACCTTGGACGCGATGGACGTTCAGGTGGAAATCAAAGCCGGCAGGCCGTCAGAGTAAGGTCAACGACGACTCACACGCTCGCTTCCCCCAAACCAAGCTCTCACTTTGTTTTTGGAATCCACTGAGCCCCGTTTTTGCCGGCCTATCTTTGTACACTCATCAGACCGATGACGTGTTCAATTCGACACGAAACTGTCATCACACGTTAACTCCAATGTAGCAAACGATGGCGATACTCCGCGTCGACCGGAGTCACCGGTCGTTAATACCCACTTATCAGGAGCGAATTTAATGAAACCGAATCGGTTCATAACATCTTTGCTAGCGGCAATGGTTGCCTCTAGTGCGTTAGCGCAAAACTCAGATCAAGTCGAAGTTGTGATTGTTACAGCAGAAAAAGTTGAGAAGTCCATCCTTGACGTAACTACTACTATTAACGTATTTGATGCTGATTTCCTCGAGAATGAGGAAATAAGGGAGATGAACCAACTTTCAAATTTTGTTCCTAACATGCTCGTTCAAGAGCAGTCTGTTGCCGGCCCCAGCTACACAATTCGTGGCTTAGGTGACGAAGACGGTGAACAGAAGCTCGGTGCCTTCTTTAATGGTTTGAATACCACTGACCGAATTTTCGCCAGTCAGTTTCTACACGACATCGAGCGGGTAGAGGTCCTCAAAGGACCTCAGCCAACAGCCTTTGGCTCGTTTGCGGTTATCGGTGCGCTAAACGTGGTTTCAAATAAGGCAAGCTTCGACGGTAACCAGTTTACGGTCGGGGCAGGTGTCGGATCGTTCGCCGAACGACGTGTTCAAGGTCTGGCGAATGTGGTTATCAACGACAATATCGCAATGCGCCTTGCGGCGTTTTCAGTCGACAAAGACGGCTACTCCGAAAACCTCAACGGTGAAGATCAGAATGCGCGTGTGGGTACCAATATTCGATTCACAACCAGCATCGAGCTTGATCGATTCTCTGCGGACATTATTTTGGCCAATGAGGACAACGACGGTCCTGGTATCGGCTTTAAAAGCAAGTACTTCCTGCCCGTTGGTGGGACCGCGTCTGCCTCTGACCCGTTAGACTTTGGCGGGGCTGAAACCAGCATCAAACGTGATATGTCCCTGTATCAACTCACGACTGCCTTCGAGCTGAATGAGCAATTGAGCTTCAATTACAACGGCTACAAGAACGAGGGTGATCTCTACGAGTATTACGAAGTCGACGGTGGTCCACTCCGAATTGACGAGCGGGACTACGGCTATGAGTCAGAATTTACTGGCCACGAGATTTTCGTAAATTACAGCAATGATCTGCTCACCGTTCGCCTCGGTTACAACGATTTGACTGTGGAAAACGAGTACACCTTCTTCAAGGTCTACGGCGATCTACAACACCGTCTAGCCTATGAGTTTGCGCAAGGCACCGTTATTCCTCCTACAGGTTTTCAAAGTTTCAGCGACGATACGGTCTTCCCAGACGCCCTCGGCATTCAAAGCTTACGACAAGCTGTTGCCGACACCACGTACGCATTAAACCCCGTAACCGTAAATCCATTTACCGGTGAGGCCGTGCCGGCCGGTGTTGGGCTACTCGCTGACTACACCGCATTTCTTCAGCCAACCAAAACCGAAACTTCGGGCTTGTTCGCTAACGTCGACCTTAATGTCACGGATCAGCTGACTCTGACTCTGGGCGTTAGAGACGAGGAGACTGAGGTAAACGGCGAGGCTGATGAGGCTTCTGAGGTTCTTTGGAAACTCGGCGCAAACTACGCGGTAAGTGACTTTTTGAGCGTTTATTACAACTTCGCACAAGGCCAAACACCTTCAGGCCAAACTGTCTTGGTCGGCACATCGCTTGAACGTGAGTCAGTCGACTCTCACGATGTTGGCGTGTATTACGTTGCTGCGAATTTGAGTCTCGGTGCGGCCTACTTCACCTACGACTACAAGAACCTCGTTGTCGGTATCGACGACCCTGTCACAGGTCTTCCAAAGCAAGTTAACTACGATGAAGCGTCAATCTCGGGCTTCGAATTCCAAGGTGAATACACGTTTAATGACGCATTCTCAGCGTACCTAACGTACGGCTTTAATGATGCTGAGTACGGAAAGAACGACGACGTCGACGGCATCATCAACTACGAAGGTAATCAGTATCGATTCTCTCCTGAGTTTTCCTACGCGGTGGGTGTGCGATTCAATACCGACAAGCTGCGCTCTACTCTCAGCTGGAACTACATTGACGACGTCTACTTCGAAGCCTCTAACGACCCAGACACCCTACAAGAGGGCTATGGCTTGCTAAACGCAAGTGTTGAGTACCAGGTCACTAAGGCACTGACACTTGGTTTGTACGGCAAGAATATTCTCGATAAAGAGTACTTGATTGACGCGGGCAATACTGCTGGCTCGCTCGGTTATCCAACTCTCATCGAAGGTACACCCGCTAACTGGCTACTAACTGCACGTTACACCTTCTAAAAGCCAGTTCGGAAAGCCATAACCACAAAGGGGGCTCATGGCCCCCTTTTTTACATCTTGCCGTTTCATCCATGTAACGGCACTCGCTTCGCGTAAAGACAGCCCGCTCTGCCTTTTTGTCTGGTAATTTCGGAGCGCTTTCTTGTCTCTGGAAGGATATGTGTGTGCAACAGCACCTGTGAGCAACGGACGCTGTTGTTACTCCAGCGTTCACAAATTCGTTCCCGTAGTCATTAGAACTTGCACTGACAAGACCGTGTAATTGCCAGATCTAATGAACCGCCGTGAGCGCTGTGTCTATATTGGATTCGTGGGGCCAGCAGAGTCGGGCCCGTAGCAGGAGCCCTGCAGAGTCGGCAGCCTACATTTGCACCGACAGCGCGGAATCCATAACAGAGGGCCAATAAAAACAGCCGCCTATCACCTCAGCTCCACACCCCTGCCACAGAAAACCTCACTAACACGACTGCCATAGCTAACCTGACTAGATGGAAGCTCTAGACCGTTCCGCACGGCGTCAAAAAGCACATATCTCATTGGGATCATTGATTACAATTTCACTCAGCTTCAAGCTGATGACCGTGAACACCACCCAACATCAGGCCGTTTGCTGACGGTTGCGTACAGTTTCTAATGAGGCGGCCAAAGCCGTCACAATGCGTCGAACTCAGTCTCGACTCGCACGCTCTCCGTCTCCAGCGTTTTACCGTCAACAAGCAGGAGGTGATCAACCCGACCCGGGCCGTCTTGCAGCCAAACACCGCCCGTGGTTCCCATGATGATAGTCTCAATACCGTTGTGGTTACCTGCCTCGTAATAATGCTCGTGTCCTGCGATGGCGAGGCTGTTTGCCGGAAGGTGCGGGACCAGCTGCTTCCAAATTGTCGGAGCATGCTTCCACAACGGCTTATGCATTAGCAAGATCGTGGATTCGGCGTCGCTGTTGCGATTTAGCGCCTCCAACGCGAAGGTTACTTGCGCTGCACTCACTTTGGCTGAGCCCGGGAGAACTCTTTTCTCGGTTCCTCGAACGGCGTCCAAAACCCTGGCCTGTGCTTCCAAAGCATTTGCTTCCATGGCAGCTGACAGGCGGTGATGGCGCGTGACGATATCATCCGGTAATCGTGTTGGTGGGTCTTCTGTGTTTAACACTAAGACGTGCAATGCGCCGAGTCGATGGCTCGCGAAACTATCACCACGCCTCTTCTTCCAAACAAACGCCATTTCCTGATTAGAGATATCATGGTTCCCAGGTGCGACGATAAGCGGTGCAGCGAGTTCGGCTAGTTTGCTGTCAACACTATCCCACTCGGCGTCAATCACGGCCACATTTGATGAGTAACCTTCAATCAAATCACCCACCGAAAGAACGAGATCTGGATCTAGCTCTACGATCTGCCCTAAGCCCTGACTGAATACACCGTCTCGGTGTCCGCCCGTGCGGTCGCCCAAAACGACCAGCTTTGTGGGTGTGGACTCTGCTGCACTTGCTTGGGAAATCAGTAACCCAAGCAAGGCAGCAAAGCATAGCGCCCTATTAGAAACGGTAAGTCGCAACAACACCGTAAGTCCTTGGTGCGCCGTAAACACGTGATACCCAACCTAAATCCTGCAGCACGTTGAGGCCACCAACACCGTACGCTTTATCGCTTGCATTCTTCAGGTAGGCAGATAAGTCAACGTTACTGCCCATGACATTCCCCCAGTTCAGACGCAAGTCGAGCACGCTGTAGGCTGACTCCACTTGAGAGTCGCGCAATATCTCAGTTTCGAATGGATCTTTGTCAGACGCAAAGACATCGTCCTGCCAATAAATATGCGTGACAAGGTCGATATCTCCGACATCAGACGACAGGAGATCAAAACGACCCATAGCGCTCAAAGAATGCTCTGGAATCCAGGTGAAGGGCCGACCTGTAATATCCAGCGTGCTCCCATCAGGCTGGGGCAGCAACCACTCGTCGTAACCCGCATCGGTGAATGCGTAAGCAATGTTAAACTGCACTCGCGGCGTTGGCGACCACGTCAAAGCAGCCTCCAGGCCCTGAACGGTACCGCTCGCGGCATTAACCGTCGACGTCGCGAATGTGCCATCGATTACAGCAGGCTGGGTCTTTTGAATATCTTTGTAATCCTGCCAGTAAGCAGCAAGATCTAGCGCGACTGAAGCACCAGAGGATGACACCCAGTTTGATTTCAAGCCAACTTCAGCATTGAGGACTGTTTCTTCGTCGTAGGGCGCAAGGCCTGCATTGTCAGACCCGCGCAGGTTGAAACCACCAGTTCGATAACCGGTAGAAAGAGAAGCGAAGACATTTGTGGCCTCGCTCGCCGCAAATGATAACGCAGCGCGCCACGTCGGCGCAGAGAAAGACTTTGACTCTGTTCTCTCGCAGGCTCCGCTCAATGGCTGCCCGGTCTCATCTGTCACACTGCACCGACCTAGGCGTGAGTTACTGACTGTTACGGAGCGGTCGTCCCACGTCTGCCTAGCGCCCAACGTCAACGTCAGCGTCTCCGACAGATGAAGATCAACCTCCCCGAAGACGGCCAAAGCTTCATTCTTGACATCTCCCGAGGGCGAGTTTTGCGAAAAGCCGTTTTGAGCAAATAACCAAACGCTTCCGAGCTGCGGAGAGGGAGCCGGAATGGGCGGCCAGCCGGGGTTCGCACCGATAACCTGAGTTGGCGAGCTTTGCGAGGCGTCCAATTCATAGGAAGAAACACCCAGTAACCACGAGCCTCCACTAGCCAATGAACCTAGGGCTTGAAGCTCAAAACTCGTCTGCTCAGCCTCTATGACCGACAGCGGTGGCGTCAAAGTCGTAGAGGCTGTTGTAGAAGTCTGCGTACCAAAAATGGGTAGCGCAGTCCCGTCAACGTCAGAACTGTTTTCAAGCGTAAGCTCCCGGTACCCTAAAATCGCCCGCACTGTTACATCTTCTGTTGGGGCATATTCCAGAATATTCGATATAAATTCTTGATCGAGCGCTTCGGTTGCATTGAGATCGGTTTCAACATCTGTCCAAGCACGTTCCGCCTGACGCTCAAGTGCAGCATCAACAGCAGGGCTTCCGATAAAACCGAGGCCACCGTTATGAATAATGTTGACCAAACCACCGAGTTGCGCCTGAGGCCTGAAACCGAGCGGTGTAGGTACTCGTGCAGCGGTATCAGATGATTCGCTGTTAAAAGTAAGGATGTTTTCAAGATTTTCACTCGGTTTAAATTGCCAAGTCAGACGATAGGAGGTGTCATCTGCGTCCCAAAACGCATTCGAACCTGCCAAATCGTTGTCTGCTACGTTATCCTGAAAACCGTCGCGACGGTTGACTCTCGCAGCAAGCCGGAGCGCATTCGCTGAACTCAGGTTAAGATCAACCGCGCCTTCGACTGCAGTTTTACCGTAGTTTCCAACATCTACTCTGAGATATTGCTCAGCACCGGGTTTGGCGAGATTAATGAGCATCGCGCCTCCAGTGCTGTTTCGTCCAAATAGTGTTCCCTGTGGTCCCTTGAGAACCTCGACACTATTAACGTCGTACAACGCTAAATTGGTGCCGTGCGTCGGTGTCATCGCCACTTCCGATACGTAGACGGGTATTGACGAGTCGAGGGTAATTATTGACTCAGCAATACGTTGGCCTCGTAGTGAGATGATCGGGGTATTCACTGATGACCCTGCGACGGAAACGCCAAAACTAGGAACATGGGTGCGGAGGTCTTCGATCGTTTCTACGCCCGCTTGAGTCAAGTACTCAGCACCTAACGCAGTGATAGAAATAGGAACGTCAGATGCGGACTCCAGTCGCCTACGTGCAGTAACAACAACCTCTTCGAGTTGCGCTGATTCAGTCTGGGACCAAGCCGCAGGCGCACCAAGAAGCGGAGTGGCAAACGAGGCGACCAATAAAGAAACTAGATTTTTTTGCATATCCCCACCAATAAATGTATAAATTTTTATCATTCTAAGCTCTTTGAAATGACTAAATTATGAATAATCTATGAATTTTGATCTCATCAATGCCGGAAAGATCACAACACTTCACCTCTGGCGCCCTACATTAGCCGAGCAGGGCCAATCGGGCTCTTGGCTGCTCGCGTTACAACTCGCGGGCGCGGAAATTTGGGGGCCAAAATGTGAGCGCCCTATTGGGTCGGAGAATGTCTTCATTATCGAAGCAATAACCAGTGGAACGTTTCTCTATGCAACAAAGGACGCCGTCATCACGGCAAGACGAGGCGATATTGTTCTTATACCGCCCCGCCTACGGGTAACCTCGCGTGTTGACGGAAGACGTCCTGGGAGCAAGCGTTTCTTTGCAGTCTCGACAAATACCACGGACTTCCTAAACGTTTACGGGCTGGGTCCGCACGCGACCCATTTACTTGCAGTCAGCGTCGCGTCGTTCAGAGGCTTGCTAGATATCAAGCATTTGGAAACGACCTCGGAACCGGAAGCAAGTCTTGATGCTGTGGAAAAAATCCTACGTATTTTTAACGAATATGCGGCGTTAAAAAATAGGAAAACGGACGAGCGCCATATGCGATTAGAAATGCGTCTCAGCGAAGAAGGGAATTGGCCTGATGCGAATGAGATTGCCCAAATTTTCGGTGTTAGTGTGCCACAAGCTAATCGTATCTTTCGACAACGGTACGGGGTAAGTCCCGGTAAGTACGTTCTCGAGCTTAAACTTCGACGGGCGTTGCTTTACGTGACGCAAACGGAGGAAAGTATCGGTTCAATAGCGACGAAGCTTGGCTACGCAAATCAAAATTATTTTTCTAATCAATTTAAAGAGCGCTTCGGTGTCTCTCCACTCGAAAAGAGAACCGGTGCGAATCGGTACCAACCAGACCCGTAATTTTAGACAAAAAAATCTGGCTGCTTTCGATTTTCACGTGGGTGCAATAAACAAGCCCGCTGCGGGCTGGCGGGACTCACTCGTGCTGTTACAACTCACTGCACCATAAGTCTTAAGTTGATATTCACCTAAATATACTTGCCGACTCGCCACACCCTGTAACTTTCTTCATTTTCCAACCTGCCGCTGAGGGTACTTCCCGACTTTTCAATCACGCATCAAATATTCGTCTCGGTGCCCACCTATTAATACACCCATTGATCTGCCTCAGTGTAAGCGTTGGAAGTGACCGACCGCAAACCATAAGACCTACAATGTTTAGGTAACGCGGGTAGCGATGTGGCTGACTCAAGACTGCAAAATCGGTGTTATCGGCCCGTAATTTGCCCTAAGAGCTTATTGAGATCGTACTTTTCATCGCCCTCAAATCGTGGCGCTTGCGCAGCAAATGCCGACTCGATCTCGCCCCATCGGGCTTGGCCAAACTCGACTGCATGCGGATGCGTCACGATAAAGAAAGTCTCTTCATCAAGGCCGCGGATTGTGGCCTGAGCAACATCCTCTACCGGCATCCCGATATGTTGCATGGCTGCACCCGCCTGCGCAGAACCCGCCTCTGCCCCACCGTAACGATCTTGGCGACGCTCACTCGCTTTCCACAAGGTGGTGCCGACTATGCCAGGGCACAGCACGCTAATACCTATGTGATCGGGCAACTCGCGACGAAGAACATCTGACAGGCCCAGTACCGCGTGCTTGGATGCTGTATATAACCCCCCACCGAGGTGCGGCACGCCGAGACTGTGCTCCGAGGCGGTATTAAGAATCCACGCCGGCGCACCCTGCGCCATAAATAGGGGCACAAACGAGCGGATACCGTTCATCACACCACCAACATTCACCGACATCACCCAGTCCAAATCAGCGCTGGTTGTCTCGAAAAGCGGTTTGGTGGGATGCATGACACCAGCGTTGTTTACCAGAATATCGACCGAGCCAAATACGTCGCAGGCGCTATCACGCATACGGATAACGCTGTCCTCATCCGTGACATCCACCGCGATTGCGAGACAGCCGGCACCCGCTGCATTGATCTCAGCCTCCACCGCCTGTGCAGCGTCCAGTTCAATATCGGCAATCACGACACTTGCGCCCGCCTCTGCTAGTGCCATACACAATGCTTTGCCTATGCCGTTGCCGCCGCCTGTAACGACGGCCGTTTTATTATTGATTTCCATTTCTCGTCTCCGGTGAAGTCCGCGCTTTATAAGGAGATTATGCTCAGGCCATCTCCGCAAGGACAAGCTGACGCGAGCACTATGTTCCAAGGATCTCGGTATGTGAGGTCACGACCTCTTTCAAACCACTCCGCTGCTCTCCAAATACGCGAAAAACCAACATATCCAACACGAGCAACGAACTCATGCAACTGTCCTCAAGTGGGCGTGACGCTACTTTCAACAGAGTAGTTCAGCAGAAAAATAGAGAACAACAGCGTAACGGCAGCCTCAAGGTCCTGTGACCGACCAAAACAACGTTCGAGCAACGCCGTTGATTCTGAGATTGCTTGAGGCGGAAGGTACCAGGCATCACCGACTAAGGGTTACTTTGCAGAAGTAGTGGGGCATACTTTCGAGACGACATCGTTGGCGTAGCGTTACGCGAGCAGGCTGCTACCGGACGCCACGCGCATAACTTTAATAAAAAATGCTCGTTCTTTCTGGGATGTAACTGAATGACAGACGCCGCTGCGCTCTCCGACTCAAAACCTGAAAATGAAAACCCGGGATATGGCTCAAAGCCCTACCGCACGTATGTCCTAAGTGCTCTTACGCTGATCTATGTTCTGAACTTTGTCGATCGTGGGCTCCTCTCCGTGGTAGGCCCAGACTTAGTGCCAGAACTCGGTATTTCGGACACACAATTTGGCCTGTTGACCGGCTTTGGTTTTGCTCTGCTCTATACCATCGTCGGCATTCCCTTGGCTCGCATCGCTGATACCGGCCATCGCGTTTGGATCATGACGATCTGTATTGCACTCTGGTCGTTAATGACCGCTCTGTGTGGCTTTGCCACAGAGGTCACCGTGGGCTCCATCACCATAGGTGCGTTCTGGATCTTACTAATATGTCGCGTGGGGGTAGGTATTGGTGAAGCAGGCTGCACGCCACCTGCAAACTCGCTCATTGCGGACTACTATGCGCCCAAAGATCGCTCCCAAGCACTCGGCGTCTACGCCATGGGCGTCACGCTCGGTGGCTTATTCGCCAACTTGATTGGGGGCTGGGTAACCGATGCGTTTGATTGGCGCACTGCCTTCATCGTTTTGGGCTTACCCGGCGTCTTCATCGCGCTGATATTCAAACTAACCGTTACCGAACCACCCCGTGGTTACACTGATCCTTCCGCATCTAAAAGCAGAGACGAAATACCGTTAAGCGAAGCACTGCAAGAATTGATGACGAAACCCGCGTTTTGGCTCATGACCGCCGGCGCCACGATTGCCGCGTTTTGTGGCTATGGTATCAGCTCGTTTCAATCGATTTTCTTTGTAAGATCCCACGGTATTACGGCTGGCGAAGCTGCGATTTGGATCAATACCCCTGTTGCGCTAGCAGCAGCGTTTGGCACCTTCGGCACCGGCTGGATCGCCACCAAACTGTATAAAAAGTATCCCGGCGCGATTGCGTGGGTTCCCGCCATTGGGCTTGGCATCTCGGTACCCTTTTACTTATTCGCCTTCACAACCGAAAGCTTACTGTGGGCGGGCATCGGACTCAGCATTGCAGGCTTCTCGAAATATGGTTACCTGGCTGCGCAATACACCATTGGCCAGGGTGTAGTGACGATGCGTGTACGCGCCACGGCGACAGCCATACTCTTGTTCGTTGTTAACCTTCTTGGTTATGGCTTTGGCCCCTTGTTTATCGGTGCCATTTCGGACGTCTTCTTTGTGAATGGCATTACTGACCTCGGTGTGACGGTCGAAGAACTCTCCAGAAGCCAATGTCACCCCAAGGTTGTTGGTTTACTCGAGACAAATCTGCAAGAGGCGTGCGGTGCCGTCTACGCGCAAAGCCTGCAATCAGCGATTCTTATTACTGCGAGTCTCTACGCTGTTTGCTCACTCTTTTTCTTGCTCACGTGGCCACGGCTCAAAAAAGATATGGTCGATCGCAATCCAAGCTAATAAACAAATCGGTGCCATGGGAAAACTCTGCCTAGAAGCATCAAACGAGAGTCTCGAAGTGACGGCACGACCACTTGAATTAAGCGGAGTTCTCTAGAGCGGCAAAGCGCCCTTCTAGCCAATTTAGGCGGCTATCAAACCAACGAGGCGAGCATTTGGTGAATGCGCTCTCGTCCCAAGTCCTCGACTGTTTGTATATTGCGTTCGGGTATTTTCTCAGGATTTGGAAACGTCTCTAAAGCTCGGGTAATCATGGCCTCACGAAGCAAGTGAATCATCGGGAACGGTGCCCGGTTGGTGTAGTGGCTCGCGGCGTCAATTGGCTCCCCAGCAAACAGATAATCAGGATGAAAACTCGCTAACTGCAGTACCCCAACGAGGCTCATTTCCTCGAGAAGCTGCTCTGCGCCATTAAGGAAGGCCAAATAGTCTTCGAACCTTTTTAGGGCATTCGGAAATACGACAAGGGTCGTTGCGATCTCCGTCTCAGACGCCGTTTCCAGACGACCTAATTCATCCAGTAATGCTATGGCGACACCCTCTTCGACGGTGGCTTCACACACAGTCACTCGGAGTGCATCGGAAGTTAATAAGGGCCTCGCAAAAGGACAGAGGTTGAGCCCCACAACGAATTCAGAGAGCCATGCGCGTGTCTTGCGCTCAACGGACTGTATTGCATCTGCCCTCTGGGGCAGCGTGCTATCACCCCTTCTTGCTGGACTAGCTCGCATCTTCAATTCCCTGCTGCTGCTCCATCCAAAGCTCTTCGGTACTCTCAAGCTCGGCTTTCAACGCCCCTTCGTCTTTGACAATGGACGCAAGTTTATCCCGTTGGTCAGCCTCATAGAGCGAGGGATCAGCGAGGACCTCCTGTAGTGACGCTAATTGAACCTGAAGACGTTCGAGTTTTTTCTCTGTTTTCTGAAGTTCCTGACGTAGTGGCTTTAAACGCGCGCGTTGCTCGGCACTGGTTTGGCGCTGCTCTCTACCTTTTGAACCTTTTTCGCGAGGCGCCTGAGCCCCCTTTGTTTTGGTAGATACTGTATTACCTGACACACTGGCAGCCGAAGAAGCGCCCGCGGCCGCACTGGCTTCAGCGTTAGTAGACGTCTTATCGCCCGCCAAGACCCACTTTTCATAGGTCGTTAAGTCATCCGGGTATTCGCTCACAGAACCGTCTTCGACTAACCACAGCGACTCAACAACATGGCGCAGTAGATGGCGGTCGTGACTTACAAGAACGATGGCCCCTGTATACCCCTGCAAGGCCATTGCCAGGGCATGACGCATCTCCAAGTCGAGGTGGTTAGTCGGCTCATCAAGAATAAGTACATTCGGATCCTGCCAAACCACCATAGCCAGCGCTAAGCGTGCCTTCTCGCCACCAGAAAAGGGGCGAATAATTTCCTTGGCACGTTCACCTTTAAAATTAAAACCGCCCAAAAAGTCGAAGATACTTTGCTCTCTAGCATCAGGGCTTAGACGTTGCAGGTGCAACAATGGACTCGCATCTAAGTCCAATACATCTAGCTGCTGTTGATCAAAGTAGCCAATGCGCAAATTCGCTCCGGTAACTCGCCTACCGCTCTGACCTTGCAGAGCACCCGTGAGCCCCTTGAGTAACGTCGATTTTCCCGCGCCGTTCTTGCCCAACAAGCCGATCCGGTCACCGGGATGAAGAGAGAATGACACACCTCTTAAGATGATATCGCTGCCGTAACCAAGCGTCAGCTCATCAACCGAGAGTAGAGGATCACTCGTCTTTCCCGGCTCGGGAAACTGAAAGAAAAACGGCGAGTCAGCATGCGCCGGCGCAAGGGTTTCCATACGCTCTAGTGCCTTCAGTCGACTCTGCGCCTGCTTTGCCTTGGTGGCCTTTGCGCGAAAACGTCTCACAAAATCCTCAATGTGGGCGATTTCACGCTGCTGACGCGCGAATTCTGCGCGTTGCTGTGCCATGCGTTCCGCGCGCTGCTGCTCGTAAGCCGAGTACCCGCCCCGATACGTAACCAATTGCTGCTGCTCAAGGCTCAAGGTGCGCTCGCAAACCGCATCAATAAAGTCACGGTCGTGAGAAATCATCAACAACGTACCCTCATACCTAAGCAACCATTGCTCAAGCCACAGCATTGTGTCGAGATCCAAGTGGTTTGTCGGCTCGTCTAGCAACAAGACATCGGAAGGCGTCATCAGCGCGCGCGCTAAGTTTAATCGCACGCGCCACCCACCGGAAAAGTCAGTTACGGTGTTATTAAGTTCGTGGCGATCAAAGCCCAAGCCAAGCAAGAGTTGCTCTGCGCGTCGCTCTGCGCCGTAGCCATCAAGTGCGTCGAGCTCCTGATAGAGCGTTGCAGCGCGCTCATAGTCCTCGTTACCCTCCGCCTCGGCGATGCTCTGAAGTCGCTCAAACACAGCGGCGTCACCCGCCATGACAAAGTTCAGCGCTGTTTCAGGGCTAGCCTCAAGCTCCTGTGCCATATGTGCGATGCGCAAGCCTGACATTCCACGAATACTGCCACCATCCGCGGCAAGGGCTCCCAAGAGCATCGAGAAAAGACTCGTTTTACCCGTACCATTAGCACCAATCAGCGCAAGCTTCTGCCCGGGCTGCAACGTTGCCGAAGCATTCTGCATTAACAGCTTAGGGCCTCGGCGAAGGGTAATGTCTTCTAGAATGATCACTCGTAATTTTGTCGTTCAGCGTCTATTTATTTGCACATCAGCGGTTCGGGTAGAGACTGCGCTAATGCAAAATCAAATAGCTCAGAGGTGGTTATAAGGTAAATCCCGTTGGATGGTAGCGTCATTTAACGGGGTGCGTCTCAATCGAGAGTATCGCACACATGAGCACGTCACCCATCGCAGAAAATAGTCCGCCGAGGCCAACAAAAACTCCTAACTATGATGACCGTCAAACCGACACGATCGGCCCCGCTAGGTATGGAATTCATACGCTTATTGTTGTCCCCGCCGTAATGGCGGAGTCGAATCAAACTGACGCTCATTGGAAACTCAAGCCAATGAGAATGCGTTCTCATTTAGCCGACAACTTCACTTTAGCGATTGGGGGCCATACAGCGCGAAGACTTCGGGCAAGAAAGACGCCAATTGAGCATATTCATTGGCACAATGTAGTGCCAATTCCTTTGGCAAATTCTCAGGTACCACTACGGATTTCACAAGCGGGTTATCCGCCAGAAAGGCTGCCAAGCCCAATCCTCCCGCCATGGCCTCGAACTCGCGCGCAATCCAAAAACGGCTGCGCATCTCAACGCCACCCTCGACAGGCCTTACGTAATGGATCATATCGGTTGTTTTCAAGAGCCCATTGGGCAAACCAACCCTGACAGCCAGCATCGTCGAGTACTCGGGCAGTTTGTCAAAACCGAATTCCGACGGCGAGACAAAGTCGAGCCTCAACTGCGAAACGCCTACACCAACGTCCTCAACGGGGAAACGACTCTTACCCCAATAGGGCTTCGGGTTTTTATAGGTTGGCGCATTGGGTGTCGAGGCTTGGGACATGTCGTAATGCGCACCCGGATACCAAATTTTGTAACGGATCGCCTCTTCACGCTGTGCCCATTCGAACCACCAGTCGATCATCTCCGCCGTGGCACCAGGAAAGAATGTTTTCACCGCGACATAAGCCGAGCCATCATCAAACTTAGCCCAGCCGTTCTCACCACCAAGATACCCAGGCTCAATGAGTCGCTCTCGATCCTCCCATTTAAGAGCATCACCCGAAGGTAGCGGACCGTTATTCAACGCGCTTAAAACACGCGAATCAGGTGCTGCACGCCGAAACCAATACTTGGCTAGTGGATGTCCTAGCTCCTCTTCCGTGAGATAGGCGTGCCAGGCTGACGCGTCACGCTCAGGGGGTGCGCGAAACTCAAACAGCACGATGGTGACAGCCATCGCGATGACAACCGCGATGACAAGCGCAACTAAAGTAAACGCCGAGAAGCGCGTGAAAGGCGATGCGACTGCCCTCAAGGAAGAACGCCCCGACACATTAAGAACCCCCACCACCCTTCAATGAGCTTGTTACACAAAAGAAATTCGTACAAAGCCGACCGAAGCCGCCGTCAGTTACTCGCCCGCTGTCTTCTTGACCGCCAACAGCTCCTCATATTGCGGCTTTTCGCCCTTCGCTTGCGCCATGAAAGTATTACGGATCGCCTCGCCGTCGAGCATCGAAGCATTCCATGTGGCGATGTAATCAAGCCCGTCGGCCGTACTGTGATCACGCGCATAGTTCACCATGCGCTTAGCGCCAGAAACGGCCAAGGGCGCGTGTGCTGCAATTTGTCGCGCGATAGTCATGACCGCATCGAGCATCTCCTCAGCCGAATCATAAACTTCGTTTACCAGACCAATATCGCGGGCCTTTTCCGAGCTCACCCGCTCTGCCGTGTAAGACATTTGACGCGCCCAGCCCTCGGGAATCAGCTTCACCAAGCGAGGGTAAGTACCCACATCGGCCGTCATACCAATTGCTGTCTCGTGTACTGAGAAAAACGCGTCGCGCGTGGCGTAACGACAGTCGCAAGCAGTGATCAAATCCATGGCACCGCCAACAGCTGCACCTTGAATCGCCACGAGCACGGGCATACGCGCTTCTTCTAAGCAAGTAAACGCATCTTGTAGCGCCATGCAGTGATGTCGAAACGCCTCAGCACGCACAAAGCGGCTACCCGACGCCGGACCGTCCAGCCCGCCCTCGGTGAATACAGAGATATCCATACCAGAGGAAAAATGCCGACCTTCCGCCGAAAGAACGATGACTCGACATGCGGCATCGCGAGACAGCTCATTAACCGCCGCTGGTAGCTCAGTCCAGAACGAGGGAATCATCGAATTGGCTTTCTCTGGACGGTTAAACCGGATGTGGGCGATGCCCTCGGATACTGATAACTCGAAACATTCGTAAGCCATGAGATGATCTCCTAATCGTTGTGAGGCCGTTCAGGTACGTCTTTCATTATTACTGTTCATACCTACACCTACGTTAGCGTTCGTAGTGCCCCAGTGCAAAACAAAAATATGCCCGCTCACAGTTTAAGAGGGGACCTTAACAGTAAGACCCTCCTACGCTTTTGCCTAACACCACAGGAAAAAAATTGCGTAACACCTTGAATGAAAAAGGCTACGCTAAGCGCAGCCTTTGGTCACCGTTTAGGGATCTACTTACTTTAGTTACTGGGACGCCCCAAAACCTCTTCGATCATTAAGGCCTCGCCGGTGCAGTCTGCCATCTTGTAGTACTCCATACGGTCTCTCCAACCGCCATTGGCGAATTGATCCATACGCTTCATGACGCCAGCCATGTCTGGATAAACAACAACATGCGCAAATTCTCCGGCCGCGTCAGCACCGCCCATGAGTGGGTACATAGTGAACCAACCAATGTTTCCGAGTCCTTCCGGGTAATTCTCAACTGCCTGAGCGTGAACCTTGTTCAAGTCGTCATGAGAGACCCCTTCACGACGGGTACACCAGTTCCATGTCACCATGCGAGAGTCGTCGGCATTAATCGCCTCGACATCCGCCCAGTTGGTAAACAAAGCGGCGAACTTCACGTTGCAGGTTGCCGTCTCTCGCCACTCAGCATTGAGTTTTTGCCCCTCTTTGGTAGACATCCACTTATCCCAACCTGTGCCGGAATTATCGAAATCCGTTATCAAAAACTCGACAAAGTCAGCGTAGTACGGATTCGCAGGATTGTTGTGTGTCGCGAAGGGATACTGACGAACGAGCGCGACCTCGGCGTCATTTTTAGTGGCCCATTTTCGATAACGCGCAGAAATAGCATCATAGTCACGCATGCTCTTGCCTTCGTTTAGGGTGCACAACTGCACTTGAACCGACATCGGCTCCGAAGGGTCCATTCCGCCTGTAAAGGTGTCGCCACTTTGCGCCGCTACGAAAGGCGCCAAAACAGATACCACTGAGCCCAATACAACTTGTTTTACTTTTTTCATTGTTTTGCTCCAGTTTATTATTCTAGGAGCTCAAGTCGTCCGCGAGGTGGAACCGCAAACGCCGCCCCCACGAGTGACCGTATCGGTTGAATGTGGCATTTTTATTTCACAGCTTCTTTGGCAATTTCTGCGGCAGTCTGATTTGTCGCTTTTGGATCTAGCTCGCACCTTACAACTCGTTCATTTATCGCTATTCAGGCCCGAAAGATACGGGAATTAGATGGCTCCAGTACGGGGCCTTAAATGAATACGGACAACTGGCCACCAACAATCAAACCACAATCAAGCGCTCTCGTATGTCCAAATTAAAAGCGCTTTAGCATCATAAAATTTATTACCAATTCACAGAAAGAGGCATGACCCGACCGCCCCTAATGTTTATTTTTTGTACAGAAAACTCCCTGCAATGTCATTTTCTTGAAACGGATTCCAACCTATGCTCGCGCCTTATTGTAATTAACCTTAAATAAGCGTGTGAGGAGACTTCCATGCAGCGGCTATTTACGACACACGCATCCCTATTATCTTCGCTTCTGACCCTTACAGCCTGCGGTGGAGGCGGCGGCTCGGCCAATAACGATGGCGTCATTGAAGTCGTAGCGCCGCCACCAGAACTCGTTTTTACTCTCATAGGCACGGTTGACTCTTCTCTTGGCGAAGGCAGTGATGTTTTTGTCGATCTCGGCAACCAACGCTTTTCTGCAACCATAGATTCGCAAGGACGCTATGAACTAGAGATTGACTCCGACGCCTCGAATGCTCTTGTTAGCGTTAATGCTCGTGGTAACGGCGACCAAGAAAACATCGCCTTCGCGAGCGCTCTTGGTGACCTGGAAACTCTGAAAGCATTAGCGGGAAATGACGCACGACTGACGAGTGATGAGCTTTCAGCCGTAGACATCACAAGCGTTACAACCGCGACGGTTGGCCTTGCGACAATCGAAAACAATGGGGTATTTCCGTCGACATTTGCCGAGTGGCGATCAAACAACCTCAACGTCAACTCCGAAGAGATGCTGATTGCCTCCGCCGCTATTGAGTTGGCTGTGGCAGATCCCGCGATGCAGTCGATGATACTGGCTGACGATGCGTCAACGATGGACCTTGTCACCTCGGTTGATCGTCTTTACTCCGTCGTATCGTCGATTCAATCGGATGACCCTGAAACGCTTCCCTCCGCGAAGCAAGCAACCGTTGCTAAAGCAGCTACAAACTTGGCGAGCCGACAGGATCCGTTAGACAGGCTATTTATCTATGAGCCGGGTTACCGCTCGCTCGCCCTTCAATTTTATGCCGACGGTAGTGGAGTTGAATTTACAAACGCTCGCTTAGGTCAGGAACCCTTCTTTTGGACCCAGACGGACAATGAAGTCCTGCTTAGTTACGATGATTGGGTCGTCGACGCTCGCATTGTCATGATCGACACCGATGGCGACAGCATAGAGGAGGAGGTTTATGAAGAAACGGTACGTAAAAGTACAACGCTCACCTTCGTGGCTGAGGGAGACGGCTATGACGTCGTAAACATCCAAACCCAACACGTCAAGCGGTATCCCGAAGTCTCAGCAATACCTCCTGAAGTGGAAGTTGATCATGACGGCACGAAAGGTGCAGGCCGAGGATCCAAGGTTTTCTTCGAGGCTAACGGCGATGTATTCTCTTCACCCTCTGATGTTGAGGAGTGGATTTTGCCCATACCGGGCCGATTCTTCGAAGACTACCCTGATGGTTTGTTCTTCCAAAGCGACATCACCTTCGACTTTGTCTTCTTTGATCCTGCAAACGTCGGTGCGGGTGCAGAGCTCGGCAGCTTCGATTGGCAGACCAACTCGGAGGGACATCTGCTCATTACCACGGAGACGTCTCGATCGCTCGAGTTCATTCCCTTGGGCAAGTTATTACTCGGTGTCGTCGAGAGAGATGACGCCGGCAATGTCATAGGAATGAGTGTTGGGCGAGGAGGCAAGCGAGTTGCCAATGCGAACGACATCACACCGGGCATTTACAGCTTGGAGTGGAGCTGGCTCAGTGACGCAAACTCACGCTTCTGGATCGATATCAATGAAGATGGCACAGCTAAAAGCACATGGACCTTTGACAACAATGGCGACGGCGTGGTGACTACCAGCGAGGCAATCACTTATGCAGGCGATTGGGACAATCAGTTCGAGCAGATGATTATCAATCTTTATCGCCGCACCGATCGCGACGATAAATCGTTGTGTCCATCAGCGGATACCGAGGGTTGCGTGCTCTATAACAAGCGCTACTGGGACATGATCGACGTGGACGGAGGCCGCTTTGTGATGGGGCACACCCATAACTTCTTCGACTACCTTGACGACTATCAGACCCGCTATCTGCTGGATACGCGTCACTGGGTGAAGCTCAATGAAGCACCTATTGAGCTCGTGGAGGACTGATCGCTCGACACTATGCGGGTGGTTACAGGTATGCGGGTGCTTACAACGCCCGCATGTCTTCTGTGTTCACCGAGGGCTTGTATTCAGGCACAGGAGACCCGCTCCCCGCCTGCTCAAACGCCAACCCAACTGACAGCAACAAAGAATCTTGGTCACGGCCACCCATGAACGAGACACCCACCGGCACTCCGGCGATTGTTCCCACGGGGACTGTCAGATTCGGATAACCACTCACCGCGGCCATCGACCCCGCACCCGCCCAAGCCGGCCAAACATCACCGTTCACCACATCAGCTCTGGGCGACACAGGCCCACTGGGTCCCATAAGGACCTGAACATTGTACTTTTCACGAAGTGCGTCGATCCCGTTTTCACGCGTCACTAAGCGAATCAACGCTAACGCTTCTCGGTATTCGTCACTATCAAGTGACGGTGCCTCTAATGACGATTCCATGATATCTTGCCCGAAAATTGCCTGCTCGACAGCCGCATTCTCTTCATTAAAAGCCACTACATTCGCAAGGCTTCGGACGGGAATATCGGCAGGCGACCCAGAAAGGTAGGCATTTAGATACGCTTTGAATTCTGACTCCAATACCAGACGAGACGCTTTCCAGTACTCCGGCGGTGTTTCATGATCTGTAATCCTGACTATCTCCGCTCCTGCGGCTTCCATGCGAGCGATTGCAGCGTCGAACTGTGCGTTCAGTCTGGGGCTGTCGTTGCGAGTAAAATCCAAAACGCCAATCCGCATGCCTTGGACTAAAGAGGGGTCGAGAGATTCGAAGTAAGCGTTCGTCCACCTCGTCATTCCATCGAGCAAAAGTGCAGCGCCACCAACAGATTTAGTTATTGGTCCTGCCGTGTCTTGGGTGGCCGAAATAGGCACGATGAAATCTGTAGAGAGAAGGCCGTGTGTGGGCTTGAGGCCTACCACGCCGTTCACTTGTGACGGGCAAATAATCGACCCATTCGTTTCAGTGCCCACCGTTGCGGCTGCAAGACTTGCAGCGGCAGCCGCCCCTGAACCGGAGCTTGATCCACAGGCTTGTCGATCCAACACGTGAGGATTCTTCACCAAGCCGCCCACAGACGACCACCCAGATACCGAGTGCGAGGAACGGAAGTTCGCCCACTGGCTCAAGTTGGTTTTCCCTAGAATAATAGCGCCAGAATCTCGTAACGCTGCCACCAATGGGCTATCACGCCCCGTCAGATTATCCAGTAAAGCGGTAGAGCCTGCTGTTGTCGCCAGTTCGTCCTTCGACTCGATATTATCTTTAAGTAACACAGGAACACCATCGAGCGGGCTGAACGCCTGCCCAAACTTGCGTCTCGCATCACTTTCTTGTGCTAGGACCAAAGCTTGGTCGTTGATCGAGATAATCGCATTTAGTGTGGGACCTGCTCGATCGATCGCCTCAATCCGATCGAGGTACGCTTGAACGAGTTCGACCGAGGAGAGCTTGCCCTCGGCGAGTTGGTTACTGATAACGGGTAAGGTCAGGGTGACCAGATCCGGAGTTGCGACAGCAAGCTCCGCTGTTTTAGTGGCCTCCGAGTCACTTGAAACACCGCAGCCTAAAAGCGTGAATGCGATCGATGTTGTAGCTAGTAGTTTTCTCATAAAGACAGCCTCATGTTTCAACACAGTCACCCGAAGCAGTGAAGCCAAGGCGCCGCCATAATTTACTCTAAGAACGCAGCATCAAACCAAGAACGAAAACCTCAATGGGCATCATTAAAAATGGAAATGATAGAATTTCGAACACCGTTCACTGTTGTCGGTGCCTCGTTGATAACTCGTGTGTGAAGATCTTCGGTGTTGAATGCCGGCCACTCTGACGTACCCGGCGCATTTGGGTTCCCTGTCTTGGCGAATTGGGTCCAGTGATGCACTAACTGCTCTGAGACTCTACGGTCAGCGTCGTTCCAGTCATACCCCACTTTATCAAGCGTGCCAAAGACGTATGCCAAATCACCCGAGTGGTATGCACCCCCACTTCGCGGCCCATTTTCAAGTGCCAAGAACGGCTGATCCGGCATGTAAATATGAAACGCCGGGGGCACGTGATCCATAAAATAGAAAAACGTATCCAAGCCGCTGTCTGCTTGGTAGGACGCCCACCGTCGCATACCGTAAGCCATGAATAAATCGGTAGAGATCGCGTGCCGTAACTCGCCTGGAGTCATGTTTTCAGCATCGTACTGCGCCGCGAGTTCATCGGCGCGCTCACCCGCCACATACGACAAAAACCCTCGTAGCTCAGACTCCGTTAACGCGGTATTTACCGTGAAAAGTTCGTACCCTTCATTCGCAAGAAAGCCCAGCATGAGCGGTATTTTGCTTTGCTCTTGCGCCGCAAAGGCCTCGTCGGGCCACTTTGGTAGCACATTGCCGTCGACAACAATACGGCTATCCGACTCCCAATCTGAGGCTGTCATCGCGGCCAGCAGCGCATCGGGCTCGGCATCTCTAAGGGCTTCAAGGGAGGAAGCGCCCAAAGCATCGACTAGCGCTTGACCGCGCTGGTAGCCATTAGCATCTGCCTTGGTTAGGGGGTTTACACAGGCCGCTGACTGGCCGATAGCTTTGTGAAACAGTCCTTGCGCGGCCGGTGCGGTCATCAGCGAGCACACACTTTGAGAGCCCGCGGATTGGCCAAATATAGTGACGTTACTTGGATCACCGCCGAGCGCCTCAATGTTGCGGCGCACCCACGCAAGTGCGGCAATTTTGTCCATCAGCCCATAGTTACCAGACGTGCCCGCTCCAGTCTCGGTGGAGACCTCATCAGATAGCCAATGGTGAGCTAAGAAACCTAACGGACCCAAGCGGTAGTTGATCGTTACGACCACCACGTCCTGCTGAGCGAGCGTGGTGCCATCAAAAATTAAACTATGACCCTGCCCGCTGACATGCGAGCCACCGTGAAACCACACCATAACGGGCTTTTTACCCGCACTCTCAGGTGACCAAACGTTGAGGTATAGACAATCTTCCGAAACAGAGAAATCCTCGCGACGCCAGACAAAACTTGAGGAATGGCGGGGTTGGTGACAACTGTCAGCGAAGGTATCTGCCGATCTAATACCTGTCCAAGCAACCGGCGCCGCGGGTGCCCGCCAGCGCAAGTCATCAACAGGTGGGGCTGCGTAAGGGAGTCCACGGTAGACCGTGATCGATTCGTCATACGGCGAGGCAATTCCAGTCACCTGGCCCTCGGTGAGCTGCTTTATTTTTAGGTCTGTACCAACAGCCTCTTCGCTTCTATCTCCGCAAGCCGCAAGCTGCGATACCAGCGCAGCAAGCATCGAGATGCCAATCAGCTTGAGCCGGGTTTTCATGTTCTTTTCGTTCCTGCGTCTGTTCTGGCAGTTTTTATTCTTCAAGTTAACTTCGCCGGACATTTCAATTACCTCTAGGCTATTAACCTTTTTGCATCAAAAACAAACTCTCAGCTGAGAATACTATCTAGGCCTCGCAGAGCCCTTGCAATACGGCCACTTCATGACGAACTGCCTCAGGCGAACCCAATAGTTGTCGGTTAAAGCCAATCCGCTTGAACCAGTAATGCAAACCAACAAGATCAGTAAAGCCCATACCTCCGTGCACTTCAGTGCTCGTTTTCGCGACAAACTGCCCAACCTCTGAGAGGTGTGCCTTGGCATGACAGGCTGTAGTAGCCGCATCTTCCGTCGACTCATCGAACGCATGGCCGGCATACCAAACAAAGGCGCGACAGGGCTCCAACTGCGAGGCCATCTCGGCGCACATATGCTTCACAGCTTGGAAAGAGCCTATCGCTCGATTGAATTGCTTTCGATCTAGGGAATAGCCGACGGCCTGATCGAGCATATATTGCGCCGCACCGAGAGTATCCGCCGCCTGAATAGCGCGTCCACGGTAGATCGTATCGCGCACCAACCGTTCGTCGTCCGTCACAAGGCAGGCGGGCGTCTGATCAAAACGAAGTTCACAAACGCCACGAGTGGCATCAATCGTAGTAAGCGCCTTGCGTTCGAGATGCTCGCTCTCCACCATAAAAACACGACCGTCTGACAGGGCGACTAAATAGGCATCTGCTGCGGCATCCAGAGCATACAGGCTCTGACCGCTCAGCTTGGAGTCCGACACCGACACCGCGCCTTTTCTGCTCCCAACAAAGTCGCTAAAAGCAATGCCTACTCGGTATTCGCCGCTCGCCACACGGGAGAGGGGATCTGTCGCACCAGCCTGATTAAGCAAATGCGCTGACATAACGGCCGTGCTCAAGAAAGGTCCTGGGCAGGCGGCGTATCCCAAAGCCTCCGCAAGTGCTACCGCGTCAAGCATGCCGAGCTCGGCACCACCCTGCGCTTCCGGAATGATGATACCCGCCAAGCCCATGTCCGCGAGACCCCGCCAAATGTCAGCGTCCGATTGCTCGCCTGACGCAATCCTTCTCACGACATCGATAGACACCTCTGATGATAGATAGTTTCTGACACTGTCATCGAGGAGAACTTGATCCTGTGATAACCCAAATTCCATTTGTTAATCCCTCCTCTTACTTCGCGCCAGCGGCGGGAAACTTCGGTTCTTTGGGCATGCCAAGTCCGCGCTCGCTAATGATGTTCTTCTGTATTTGCGAGGTTCCTCCACCGATGATCAACCCAAGGTAAAACATGTACTGGTATTGCCATGAACCTTGACCTCGCACATGCGGGTTATCACCGTAACTGAGCCCGATCTCCCCCATAACATCGATGCCAAGACATTCAATTTCGTGGCGCAATTCGGTACCGATGAGCTTCACGATCATGCTGGCTAGTCGCACGTCTTGATTCTTGTTTATTTTGGCGGACAGCAGGCGCATATCGTTATATTGCATGGCGAGCACGCGCCCCTCGAGCTTTAGGAGTCGATCGCGAAAGACCGGGTTATCGATGATGGCTTCGCCGTTGACACTCTCTTCTCGCATCAAGCGTTTTACGCCGTTAAGGCGATTCATTGCAGCATCTGGCGTGGCGAGAGAACCTCGCTCGTGACCCAAGATCGCGTTTGCTACCTGCCAGCCCTGCCCGCGCTCACCAACAATTTGATGCTTCGGCACACGAACGTCAGTGAAAAAGACCTCGTTAAAATTGGCGTCGCCTGTCATATCCACCAACGGTCGAATTTCGATCCCTGGTGTATCCATGCGGAACAGTAAGAACGAGATACCGAGGTGCTTTGGTGCGTCGGGTTCCGTTCGCACCAAACAAAATATCCAGTCCGCATGGTGTGCGGTACTGGTCCAGATCTTTTGTCCATTGATAACCCACTCGTCGCCATCGAGCTCTGCCCTGGTCGTAAGACTGGCTAAATCACTTCCAGCACCGGGTTCTGAGTAACCCTGACACCAGATCATCTCCGCCTTAATTGTCGGTTCAACAAACGCCTTTTTTTGCTCTTCAGTACCCATCTCAAGCAAGACCGGCGTGAGCATGGTAACGCCCTGCCCGTTAAAACCGCGATGCACCCGCTCAGCGCCAAATTCCTCTGCAATGATGCGCGACTTGATGATGTCGGGCTCTGCACCATACCCACCGTATTCGCTGGCTATGGTTCGACTGTGATAACCGTGCTCTATAAGAAGACTTTGCCAGTCACGCAGGGCTTGGCTTTTAATACCGTCACCCGGTTTAGGCTGTTTGTGCTTGTGGGAACGAATGAACGACTTTACTTCCTCACGGAAGGCGTCGTACTCACGACCGTATGACAGATCCATTGCCCTACCTCTATTATTTTTTTCGACAGTAGCACATCCTCATGCCTGCAGGCTTCTGGGTTTACTGACGAAAGCAAGCGATCTGTCGTATCCTGCGCCCCCGCTAGGCAACGAGTCGGTCATCGACGTGGACCTGATCAATCAATACCTGTCGCTGTGGATGTTCATAATCCTTATGGTCTCCACACCCGGACCCGCCAATATGCTGCTGATGACGGCCGGCGCACAGCAAGGCCTGGCCCGTACCTTGCCGTTTATTGCGGGTCTGACCGCAGGAAAGCTCGCACTCAACATCGCTCTGGGACTGGGACTGATGGGTTTACTTGAGGCAAACCCCACCATCGCCACTCTCTTTGTCTATGGCTCCGCAGCCTATATGGCCTACTTGGCACTTCGGAATTGGACGCCGCCTGCACCCGGTAGCTCGAGTGCAAGCTTTACGTTTCTCTCAGGTAGCGTTGTCCACCCGCTCAGTCCAAAGACCTGGATGATGGCCACGCTTGCCATCACACAGTTTGCCGACAGCTTTGAATCAACTGGGGAGCGTCTGATGGTTGTCCCCCTCAGTTTTCTGCTTGCGCAGGTGTTTTTTGCCATTGTTTGGTGTGGGTTGGGCGTCATGATGAGTCGTGCCTTCGAACAAAGTATTGTCATGCACCGAGCATTGATTTTATTGACGTTGGGCGTCATCGTTTGGGCTCTGTTGCAGTAACGCACGAACACAACCTCTGACCCCAGGCGCGCAAGTTAACAAAAGGATTGCGAGCAGAAACTATGTCCACGACTTGGAAAACACCGTCACGGCGACGAGTCCTAAAGGCACTGGCAGCTAGTGTTGTTCTATTGCCGCAGGTATCCCTGTCTGCAATAAAGCGGCTACTCCCGGCCAACAAAGCATCGCGTGACTTCATCGAGCACAACGACTTACCACTGGCATTAGAGACTCGCCGGAGCGCCTACGGACAGGGACCCATAACCGCTATTTCACAATTTTTTGTGCGCAATAATCTGCCCATGCCAGAGGCGGAGATTGTCGCTGACCCAGACCGTTGGACCGTCTCAATTGAAGGCGCTGAGCGGTCGAAAACCTTCAGCCTCGCTGAGCTCAAAGCATTGCCAACCACCACCATCGGTAGCGTGCTCCAGTGCTCGGGTAATGGACGCGCGTTTTTTGCTCATTCGCCCTCGGGCTCACCCTGGGGAGTTGGCGCTGCCGGGTGCGCGCTGTGGACCGGTGTCAAACTCTCCACTGTCTTTGAACATATAGGCGGCGTCCACAGTGAGGCGCGCTTTATCACCGCAACCGGTGGCGAACCCTTACCCCAGGTGATCGAACCGAGCGCTGTCGCTGTCGAACGATCGGTGCCAATAGATAAAGGGCTCGATGACTGCTTGTTGGTATGGGAGATGAACGGCGAACCCTTACCCCTTGTGCATGGTGGCCCCCTACGACTGCTTGTGCCGGGCTACTTCGGCGTGAATAACGTCAAATGGGTGAAACGCGTCGAAGCCTCGTCCGACGAGTCGAGTAACAAGATCCAGCAATCGGGCTACCGGATGCGGGCTCTTGGCGAGCGCGGAAATGCGAGTCACCCGTCGATGTACCGTATGCCGGTCAAGTCTTGGCTCAACGGACCAGGGGCCAGTGGCGAGGTATTAGCCCCGGGCACACATCAGCTCTTTGGCGTCGCATTTTCAGGGGAGCGCGGCATTGATCATGTCGATGTCTCGACCGACGGTGGTTCGAGCTGGCAGCGCGCGAGCTTGTACGGCCCTGACCTTGGACCCAATGCCTGGCGGACGTTTTCAATCGAGGCCGATCTGTCAGAGGGCAAGTACTTACTTGTTAGTAAGGCAACTGATAGCGCAGGCGATAGTCAACCCGAGTATTTCCCTGCCAATCACCGAGGCTATGGACACAACGGCTGGCGCGATCATGGGTTGGCCGTGGAAGTTGCGGGAAATTCGGTGAGCGCGCAACGCCCTGTCGCCTCTCCGGTCGACATGGGTGTTACAGTTGCCGCGAGCGTGTCCGCGAAGCATGTTGGCAAGACTAACCAAGAAGACAGTTTGGGAAAGCGCTTATTCGTAGAGACCGCAAGTCCACCCTGTGGTGTTTGTCACAGCCTGGAGGCTGCTGACGCCAGAGGTGTTATTGGTCCGAATCTTGATGAACTCAGACCCGATGCCCGCCGCATTCGAACCGCTATCGCCCAGGGCGTCGGTGCCATGCCAGCCTACACAGAACAACTGACCGACCGGGAGGTCAACGCACTTGTAGCCTTTATTACTTCGACTCAGTGACGCGCGCTGGAGACTTGAACCGTACGAAGAAAATCACACAGCGCTGCATCGGGATGCGTTCGAGTAGAGACCTCGTCAGAGATGACAAGCGCCTGTTGTGTTTGGGTCCAAGCAGGCCAGAACAGGCGACCGGCTTCCAGGCCACCAGACTGGGATGCATTGGGCGAGCCATCCGTTAAAAACGCCACCCAGTAGTCAACCAAAGCATGGGTAATCTTTTGGTCAACATCATCAGTGGGTAACCATGCGTCGTGGGTGTCAAAAACATAGGGGAGCTCTGCGCCATGATAGGCGCCAATGGCATCAAAACCCTCCCGCACCCGATCAAAACGATAGACGAAGGCCGCCCCCCCCACAGCCTGCGCCGCTTTTGCAAGCGCAAGGCTTGGGCAGGTGTACTGTACAGCCGATCGCAATCGATCCATTTGTGCGAGCTCTGACAGGTCGGCGCCGAGCTTAACCTTGATGTCATCCCAGGTTTGTCGGGGAAAATAGCCTTGCAGATAATCCGTCAGAACTGCACCCTCGGGGATGTACATCAACGACTCATTGCCGTTTGACCCGAGAATAAGATTCAGCGCCGGAAATGTCTCACCCACCAAGGCATCTTCAAGCGGCACGGGCAAGGTCTCAGGGTCTGGAATGGGACTAAAGTAATGTTCACTGAACAGGTCAAGCTGCGAATCCAGCAGTTCAGCAGCAGGTATACGCTTCAAGTCGGTAAAAGTGCCGTCTGTACCGAAGTGATGGGCTACCAATGATTCACCTAAAGCGAAGCCATCCTCCGGTCTGAGCGTACTCGTCACTGACCAGCCAGCGCTTTGATGAATCACCCCTGCGATCTTATCTCGCATAGCAGGCGCCAGCGCCAAATGCAGCGCATTGTCCGCCCCCGCTGATTCGCCAGCCACAACGATACGGCTGGGGTCGCCACCAAATGCCGTTATGTTTCGGTTCACCCACTCAAGCGCGACGATAAGGTCGTGTAAGCCCGGGTTCTGAATGGTCATATCCGGATGACTCAGCCAGCCAAATACACCCAGTCGATACGCCACCGTAACCACCACCACCCCTCTCTTAGCAAGGGCATTGCCGTGATAGTTAGGCTCATAGCTCCAACCCCCGGTGTTCGAGCCACCGTGAATAAAGACCAGCACTGGCTTTGGCTCAGAATAGTCGCCGTCAGTCCAGATATTCAGATAGAGGCAGTCCTCTGAATACTCAGGACCCGCCATTAGGCTTGGATCAACACCGACACGCGACATCATGCCGTGATACCACGCGAGACCGCTCCCAGTTTGTATACACGCGGGCATGAACTGAGTTGCATCCACCTCGGGTAGCGAGCTTTCAATGGGCACAGGTCGCTCCCAGCGCAGCGCATTAACCGGTGGCTCGGCAAATGGAATACCCAGAAATGCCTGTACCCCCGCGTCCTGGTCGAGCCCAAGGTAGCGAGTGCCGGCTATCTCAACTATGGGAGGTTCTGTCGCAGAGTCACAGCTGGCGAGAACCGTGATTAGCAACACGGCAAAGAATCGAAGCACGCCTCTAGTGATCGGCAAGTGACTGATTGGAGGTCGCAAAGCAGCTGGGAAGCTAGGGGTTGCCAAGGGCGTTACCTAAGGTCTCAGTATGGCCATCGAGCCCAATGGCCTGGCCCGAAACTCGTATACCTGCGTCACTGGCTAGGTAGCACACCATCGAGGCGATATCTTCAACTCGCGTGAAGCCTTGGAGCGAACTTTGACGCTCGTAACTCCGTCGAATGTCATCGATCGATACGCCGCGCTCCTGTGCATCACGCGCCATGACGGCCTCTATCCGCGGGCCATCAACACTTGCAGGACACAGCGCATTCACTCGCACATTGTAAGGCCCCAGCTCCATCGCCCAGGACTTCGTAAGCCCGATCAAGCCCCACTTGGCTGCCACGTAAGGCGATCGATTAGGGCATCCCATGAGGCCTGCGTTCGAGGCAATATTGATAATCGCACCCGATGATGCTGCCTTCATTACCGGCGCGACTGACCTCGTCAGGTTAAAGGCCCCAGTCAAGCCAACGTCTAACGTCTCCTGCCACTCCAATGGGTCGACTGCCTCGACGGGCGCTGTTGGTCCCGAGATCCCAGCATTGTTCACCAGCAGGTCGATCCTGCGCGCCTCCTGAAGTACACCATCGACCGCTGCAGCGACTGCCGTAGCGTGAGATACATCACATAATCGTGCACGCGCTAGCGGATGGCTGGCGTTACATTCATCGACGTGGCTCCGATCATTATCAAGCAAAAATACATCGTAACCCTCAGCGATCAATGCGGAGGCAATCCCCAGCCCAATACCCGACGCACCGCCGGTAACGATTGCTACTGGCTGATCACTCATAGCCACTTCCGCTTCGCCATGTACCCATAAGCGAATACCGCGTCCAAACCATTAGGTGGCTGAATTACCCTGAGCGTCACCATGATCTTCCTTGAGCGATCTGAGCAAGGAGATGCCGGATAGCCAGAAGGTAAATACCAGTGGTAGCGATACCACCAGGACAACCGTCTGCGCCGTTTTAAGACCACCTGCGTACATGAGGCCAATGGGTAAAATCGCGATCGCACAGGCCCAGAAAACACGGTGCCATCGCGCAGGATCCTCTGACGGCTTTAACGATTTCGTCGCACTGGCGGACAGCACGTAGGACGCACTGTCATAAGTCGTTGCCGTGAAAATGCTGGTCAGAAAAATGAAGGCTACGATGAACAGCGCGGCGCCAGGCAACACGTCGAGCCCCGCGATAATAGCTTGATTGCCATCAGACTTCATCATGATGCCGAGGACATCCACCTCCCCACTTAACTGGAGTCCGAGACTGTGGTTACCAATGATGAGGTAGAAAAGCCAAACACCCATCGAGCCCATGCCCAACATCCCAAGCACCACCTCGCGCAATGACCGGCCCTTGGAGATACGGGTAACAAAAATACCGATGAATGGACCATACGCCAACCACCACGCCCAGTAGAAAATGGTCCAGTCTTCGATGAAGCCCGTGTTATTGATGGGGTCCGTCCAGAACATCATGGCTAACGTGTTTTGCAATGTATGGCCAATCGAGTTAATCGCCATTCGGAGCAGAAAAACAGTATCGCTTGCCACTAGGACAGCTGCCAAAAGAACAAAGCCGAGGATCATATTGAAATCGCTCAACCGCTTGATACCGCGGGTTAGACCGAGCCAGACACTGGTGCCAAACATAGCCACACACACAGCTACCACAACAAGCTCCATACCAAAGCTAATAGGTATCCCCGTGAGCCTTGATATGAGAGCCGCGATCAGGGGGGTTGAGAAGCCTAACGAACTGCCAATACCGCCAACCAAAGCAATCATGAAAAAACTATCCATGAGGCGCGCACCAAGGGACGACTCACCACCTTTGATAAAGTGCGGAGCAGAAATGCTGTACTTTAGTTTGGATACCCCTCGCGCATAGTAGGGGTAGGCAATAGCGAGCGTTGGCAGACAGTAGAACGACCAAGCAACGAGTCCCCAATGATGTAGACCAAAGGAGGATGCCCACACGTAGGCTTCGGGTGATCGAGGTTCAGCACCAAACGGGGGCGAATCGACATAGAAGGCCCACTCGATGGCACTCCAGTACATCATCCCTGCACCAATGCCCGCAGCAAATAACATCGCTCCCCAGCTCAGGGTGCTGAATTCAGGTTTTTCTTTGCCTAAAGTGACTTTACCGTGCGGCCCAAGCGCAATGTACAGGACCGCAGCGAACGCCGAGATTGCTGTGAGAATGTAGAGCCAGCCGAAGGTACTCGCAATCCAGTCATAGGCCGTCTGCAACGCTAGAGCGCTCGCTTCAGGGAACACCAACAGAGGTATCGCAAGTCCCAACATGACCACTAAGGTTAGAAAAAAGTTAACGCGATCTACCGCTGGCGCCATGGCTCTATCCTAGATTATTTTTATGATGTTACGAGAGAGTACCGTATTTTGGAGACAAGATCTTAGGAGGCTCCTCAAGGCTATTGCGTGTCGTGTCCACCCTAAGTTCGTGCTCGTCCCCCGACACTAATGAATGAAGGTATAACCACATTGCAGGGAATCAAAACTCTTCTGACGCACGGTAGTGGCCACTTGGGTGTATCCTCAGGCATTAATGGCGTGGGATGCGTGCGTTGGTCAGAAACGCACCCTCAATAAGGACATCCTGAGTAAACCTTATGAAGATTATCGAACCCGCAAGAGAAATTTATGTCATCCACCAGACTGATGTACTGGTGATTGGCAGCGGCCCAGCGGGGCTCGCTGCGGCGCTTGCGGCCGCAAGGGCAGGCGTTGAGGTTACCCTTCTCGAACGCTATGGATGCTTTGGCGGCAATATCACGGCCGTTGGCGTAGAGGGTTTTGCTTGGTACCGCCACGAAGCAACTGTTGATAGCGAGGGTATTGGTATCGAATTTGAGGAACGCGCCAAAGCCGCAGGAGCCTCGGTCGCCGAACCGCAATCCCAAAGCCACGCCATTGACGGTGAAGCATTCAAAGCAGTAGCCGACGACCTCGTGAGTGAAGCGGGCATTACCCCAATGCTACACCGGCTCTTCGTTGCGCCCATCATGGAGGGCAATCGCATCACTGGAGCGATCGTTGAGAGTAAAGCCGGTAGAGAAGCCATTATCGCCTCGCGGGTGGTGGATGCGACAGGTGATGCGGACGTCGCACACCGCGCTGGCGCACCAACCATTAAGCAGCCTAAAGAGGAAATGATTGGCGCCTCGGTAATGTTTTCTTTAAGTGGCGTCGACAAACAGCGGTTTATCGATCATGTCAAAGCCGAGCCTCATACCTACGCTGACTGGGCCTATGGGCAGTGGACTATAGAAACCACTGGAAAAGAAGATCAGATGTTCTCACCTTTCTTGCGCAAACCTTTTGAGCGAGCGCGCAAAGAAGGCTTGATCCCCAAAAATCTCGATACGATTTCCGGTACTTGGGGAGCGCTCTACGACTCGGGCGACCTGACTTATATGAACCTCGTACACCTTCTAGGCTACGACGGTACCGACCCAGATGACCTCACCCGTGGCGAAATGGAAGGACGTCGGCAAGCGATGATGGCCGTCGAGGCGCTAAAAGCCTTTCAACCGGGATGTGAAAACGCAAAATTGCGGAACTTCGGTATGACACTCGGTATTCGCGATACGCGCAAAATCGATGCGGTGTACAACATGACAGAGTTAGACGTGCGCGAGCAGGCTCGTTTCGAGGAATCCGTGGGTATTTTCCCTGAATTTATCGATGGCTATGGCATCCTGATCTTGCCAACGACGGGACGGTATTTTCATCTACCGTATCGAACCTTGTTGCCCAAAGGCGTCGAGAATCTTATTTGCGCCGGAAGAATTACAGGCGGTGACCGCGTAAGTCATGCGGCCACGCGCAACATGATGTGCTGCGCCGTCACCGGCCAAGCCGCAGGCACAGCAGCTGCGCTCTCTGTTAAGCTCAACGAGCCTTTCGAGGATCTTTCGATCACGGCACTCCAGAGAACGCTTAAACAAGCGGGCGCGAGGCTGCACTGATAAGACCATTGATAAACCCATTGATAACGCCGAAAAGAAAGCCAAATTTGGCTGGTTTGACATGGCAACGCTGAGGCACTTTCGCGACGGCTGTTCTCCTACGAAAGCTGATGCCGGTAACGAAAAATAAAAAAATAAACTGCCGTATATAGGGCAATCACGACCATACCTACCCACTCGATTTTGAGCGGCGTGAACTGATACAAAACAACCAACCCCAGTAGCAGACCCGTGTGCACGCAGATGTAGGTCGCATGACCCAAATGCGAAACGGTCAAACCAAGGTTCAGCGCATAGAGTCGGGTTAGCGAATCAAGCGAGTTGATAACAAAAAGAACACCCACGCCCATCATTAGCCAATTAAGTCCGGAGGTCACAGTCTCACCCCCCTTAAAAAGTCCGAACAAAACGGAGAACCACAGGGCGATGGGGATTGATGGAATGATCAGGATGGCTAAGGCGAGTTTCCACGCCGGAATTCCGTTCGTGAAACGTGCGACAAACTGCCCGATCATAATCGACCATGCAAACCACCAACTAAGATAAAAACCGTGGTAATCGTTGATAGGGACTAAAAACTTATCGAGATGTCTTGAGTAATTTCCTAGGCTTACAACGTCATTTGCTAACTCGCTTACATCGCGTCCAGAGACCCACCAAACGACGAAAATTAGCGCGAAAAATAACAAGGTAGAACTGACGCTGAGATATTTGAGCACCATAATTCGCGTGCTTGAAATCACGGCCAGCAATACGACCGTGACCACCATCAAATAAGTGAGCGAAGTACTCAGGCCAGGCAAATACGACGGCAAGTACGCCAGAAATAGGTAGGCTGTAAACGCACAGGTCGCGATAACAACGAGATTGTGAGCGAGTTTGATCAACGGTCGCTCGAACAGCCGGATACGCGGCTCGATAGCGCAGAAATACAACGTCGTTAGAACATAAAAGCCCCAAACCAAACCACCCCACAAACCGAACTCCACCACAAGCGGACTTGCAAACTGATAATCAGCCCCGGCGGCATAGGTCTCAAAGTCGATGAGCGGAAACATAATGAGTCCGACATCAAGGCCTGACGTGAACAAAATCGCCAAAAACGCGAGTGTCGAGAGCGGTGCGTCACCAACGCATCGATAATGTGGCCAGCGAATTACGACACATAACGTTGTTACCAATGCGATAGCCATAGCCACCGACAACACCGTCATCAAGGCGCCGCTCTCAACATGTCAGCACCCATAGGTCGTTGGGCAACACCCTCACGCTGAGTGGCTTTCGCATTCGTTGGGTGCCAGCGAGCAACGTCGGACCGAAGCATTTTCTCGCCACGAATTATGGCCGCAGCGCGCTCGGCCACCATAATCGTAGGAGCGTTGAGATTACCGTTTGGGATACTGGGAAACACGGACGAATCAACCACCCGAAGCCCCTTGATACCGCGTACTCGGCAATCTGCATCCACAACCGCGAGCTGATCGTCCTCTGCTCCCATACGACAACTGCAGGAAGGGTGATAGGCCGTCTCAACATTCTTGCGCACCCACGTATCGACAGCCGCATCGTCGGACAAGTCAATCGCAGGTTGAATCTCAGCCCCTCGGTACCTGTCAAGTGCAGGCTGGCTGAGAATTTCACGGGTGAGCCGCAAACAGATGCGCCAATCCTCCCTGTCCTTCTCGGTCGCAAGGTAATTAAAAACGATCTCCGGCGCCTCGCGAATGTCCTTTGAGCGGATGTGAACATGGCCACGGCTGTCCGGTTTGTTGGGTCCTACGTGGACCTGAAAGCCGTGTCCGTCGAATGCAGCGTTGCCATCGTAACGAACCGCACCTGGCAGGAAGTGATATTGAATATCCGGCCATTCAACGCCCGCGCGGGTTCGAATAAACCCACAGGATTCAAAATGGTTGCTAGCGCCAAGACCGGTCTTGGTAAACAACCACTGAATACCGATTTTTAGCTTCGATAGAGGATCCAAAGCACCGTTAAGCGTAATGGGCTCCTTGCAGCGATACTGAAAGTAAACCTCCAAGTGATCCGTTAAGTTTTCCCCCACTCCGTGTAATTCGTGGACCACGTCGATACCCGCCTGCTCAAGCACTTCACGTGGACCAATCCCCGATCGCTGCAAAATAGTGGGAGAACCAATACTGCCCGCACTGAGCACAATGTCCCGACGCGCAGAGACCTCGTGGTGTGCGCCGTGCCGCCAATACGTGACCGTTGTCGCGTGGGTTCCCTGGAGCCCAATGTGATCGACTTCAGCACGCGTGATCACTGTTAGATTCGTCCGACCGCGCGCAACTTCCAAATACCCGCGTCGGGTTGAGGCACGAAGGCCATCCTTGACCGTCATATGCATTGGACCAAAGCCTTCCTGGCGGTATCCGTTGTAATCGTCGGTCAAGCCATAGCCAGCCTCATCGCCTGCATCAATAAAGGCCTGATACAGCGGGTTTTTTCGGTTATTACCATTGCAGGTACCAATAGGGCCATCGCCACCTCGGTAGTCGTCGGCGCCGCGCATCCAAGTCTCAGCACGTTGAAAATAGGGCAGACAGTTCGCGTAGTTCCATCCCTCTGCGCCAAGCGACTCCCACTCATCGAAATCACTGGGATGGCCGCGCACATAAACCATCCCGTTAATCGCTGATGAGCCACCGAGCCCTCGACCGCGCGCTGCATCCATCGCACGGCCATCCAGCCCACTTTCAGGTTCACTGTAATAACCCCAATTAAACTCCTTTGAGGCCATGGGTATTGCAAAGGCACTGGGCATATCGACGAAAATACTCCGACCACTGCCACCCGCTTCCAACAACAAGACAGTCACTGCAGGGTCCTGAGACAGTCGGTTTGCCAAGACGCAACCTGCAGAGCCACCGCCAACAATGATGTAGTCGTATTCTGTCTTCATAGTTGAATCTCTACCCGTTGCACCAGGAATGATGTTATTGCCTTGCGCTTACTTTATCGGTTTTCTATTCGGCTTTTTTGTGAAGGTGCACTCGGCGTTCCACTGGTCTTCCGACTTAACCCTCTACCAACCCTGTTTGGACCTTGCTAGTGAACTTGCAATTTACCGGTGGTAACGCGCTTGTGCCTCTCTGTGGTGCGCCAAGCTAGTACGTTGGCTCAACCTTTCCCAGATTGGCATAAATCGTTTTCGTCTGCGTAAAGTGCTCTATGGTTTGCAGTCCATTTTCACGACCGATACCGGACTCTTTATAACCACCGAAGGGAACTTCCGCGGGGGTAATGTTGTACTCATTTATCCAAACAATGCCTGCTTGAAGCTGGTTGGCCACGCGATGTGCTCGCGAGAAATTCTGACTAAACACCGCGGCAGCGAGACCCAGCCGGGTGTCGTTGGCGCGACTAATGACCTCAGACTCATCACTGAATTTCAGAATGGTCATAAGAGGGCCAAAGACCTCCTCAGTGACAACGGAATGCTCATCAGTCTGTGCAGCAACGACGGCTGGTGACACAAAGTAACCACCACCCAGATCATCGGCATTCAGGACTTCGCCCCCACACAGAACATCAACCGTTCCTGAAGAACGAGCTTGATCCAGATAGTCAGCCACCTTATCGAGCTGCTGCTGAGACACCAAGGGTCCCATTTGCGTACTGGGGTCGAACGGGTCACCCACGCTTATCGACTGAGTCCGCTCAACCACCTTTGAAACAAATTTATCAAAGATAGTTTCGTGCACGAAGACGCGGGTCCCGTTAGAACATACCTGACCCGTAGAATAGAAATTACCTGCAAGAGCTGCGTTAACAGCGCTGTCGAAATCGCAGTCGTCAAAAATCACAATCGGGGACTTACCGCCCAACTCCAACGTGACGTTTTTCAGAGACTCAGCCGCCATGGCCGCAACGCGCTTACCAGTAGGCACTGAGCCCGTTAACGAAACCTTGGCCACATCAGGATGCTTCACCAGTGCCGCTCCCGTCTCCCCCATGCCGAGTGCCACGTTGAATACGCCATCGGGAAGCCCAGCCTCGGTGTATATCTCTGCGAGCTTCAGTGCTGTCAACGGCGTCACCTCGGAAGGCTTGAATACCATAGTATTTCCACAAGCAAGCGCCGGCGCTGACTTCCAAAGCGCGATCTGAATCGGGTAGTTCCACGCACCAATGGCAGCACATACGCCCAAGGGCTCCCGCCGCATGATGGCAAAGGCTTCGGGGGGTAGATCAACATGGGTTCCCTGCAAGCTCTGCGTTAAACCCGCGTAGTACTCGAGCACTTCAACGCCGCTGATAACGTCAACCACACTCGTCTCTTGAATCGCTTTCCCTGTGTCGAGTGTTTCCAACTCGGCAAGCTCCTGATTGCGCTCACGAAGGATTTCGCCTGCACGACGCAAAATGGCACCCCGCTCGGCAGCCGAAGTTTGAGACCAGCCTGTGAAAGCCTGTTTGGCTGCTAACACCGCTGAGTCAACAAGCGCCTGATCGGCCGCCTCAACATCACAGATTGGCAAACCCGTTCCAGGGTGGATAGTTTGGAAAAGGTGGCCATTCATCGAGTCAGCATAACGGCCATTGATATAGCTTTTTTGTCGCTCGAGGGTAGAAGACTTGTCGAAGTACACCCCATTCACCATGTCAGTCATAACACTCTCTCAACAGGGTCAAAGCACACAAGGTCTTGGGTGCTCGCCATTGCTCTCAGATTTAGGGGCAATGATTGCACAGATAAGACGTGCAAGGCGAAGTCGAACGCTCCCAAAAATCCTCGAGAACATAGGTGTTGACCCAAGGTCTAACACTCGATTAGATGGATACAGAGCGTCGAGACGCGTTCGGTGAGTATCCTGCTGAGGGCCTCGGAGATGGGCGGTAACGAATCAGCGACAAAAATATGAAATAAAAATAAGAGACAGAACAATGAGTGAGACAACTGGGCAAGACCAACAGCAGAACATGCAACGCGTCGCGATGACTTCGCTCGCGGGCACCAGTATCGAGTGGTACGACTTTTTCCTCTACGGCACAGCAGCTGCGGTCATCTTTCCAAAAGCCTTCTTCCCACAAGACTTGCCAACGATGGTGCTGTTAATCATCAGCTTTAGCACCTTAGCCGTTGGATTTTTAGCCCGTCCACTGGGCGGAATTATCTTTGGCCACTTCGGGGACCGGATTGGAAGAAAGCGCACTCTGGTGGTTGCACTCATGATGATGGGTGTCGCGACAACGCTCATCGGCTTTCTACCCACTTACGCATCGATAGGGATTGCCGCGCCGCTCCTTCTGGTGGCTCTACGCTTTATTCAGGGCCTCGCCATTGGTGGGCAATGGGGCGGTGCTATGCTGCTAGTGACCGAGAGCGCACCCGCGGATCAACGTGGCTGGTACGGGGCTTACGCGCAGGCAGGTGCTCCCATGGGCGTCATCCTCGCTAACCTCGCTTTTATCGGAGTGAGCAGTTCGATGAGCGACGAAGCGTTTATGGACTGGGGGTGGCGACTGCCGTTTATAGCCAGCATCGTACTCATCGGTATTTCGATGTATATCCAATTGAAAATCGAGGACACCGAGGCCTTCAAAACATTGAGCGAGGCTCACGCTGCCAAGGACAAGCCTTCAGTAGCTGTCGAGCGATCGCCGGTCGTTGAGGCTATTCGTAAGTACCCCAAACGAATCATGCTGGCCGCAGGTGCTTTTCTCTCGGTGCAGGTCACATTCTATATCTTGATTGCCTTTGTTATCGCCTACGGGGTCAACTCACCCGATCTGAACCTTTCGCGTGACACTATGTTAATGGCTGTACTGGTGGCGGCAGCGATCATGGTGCCCACACAGTTTTACTTTTCGGGGCTCTCTGATCGTATCGGGCGAAAAAGTGTTTATAAGTGGGGTGCGATATTGACCGGTGCCTGGGGCTTCGCATTGTTCCCCCTGATCGATACCGGTAATCCCATAGTCATAGGGTTTGCGATCACGATGGGGCTGCTATTTTTGGGTATGCAGTACGGTCCTCAAGCCGCTTACTTCACCGAATTGTTTAGTACAGAAGTCCGTTACTCAGGCGCGTCGCTCGGTTACCAGATCGGCGCGATTTTGGGTGGTGCCTTGGCCCCAACAATAGCAGTTCTTTTGTGGAGAGACTTCGGTGTTTTCTTCGTATCGGTGTACATCATGATTGCCGCGATACTGACACTTTGGTCGCTGTCGCAACTTGAGGAGACGCAAGGCTCCAGTTTGTGAGTTTCTAGACTCCTAGTACGCTGCCTGTTGTTCCAAGGCAGCGCAGTTGGAACTACGTCAACTTGCTAGCGGCAACTGATGCGGTGGCATTATTTGGCTGTCCCAAGACTTTTTTGATGGGCCAGCTTTATATCGGCTTTCTATCAGTAAACTTCTCTGGGGCCTCCTCTCAGGGCCGCGGCTCTATCGAATTCAGGCGGATACCGCAATAAATCCGAGTCCACTGGGCAGATCAGAGCAGTCCTTTTTCTCGGAGCCTAGGGATCTCTTGCAGTGGGCATTTATCAACAACGAGGTCGAGGCCCTGCGCAAGCGCTTCTCGCTCAGCGTCGACATGCCTCACTGCTAGCTGTGTCCAGAAAACGGGTGTCCCAATCGTTAAGGTCTCAGCCAGTAGATCCGGCAATACACTACCATCACGGAAAACATCGATCATATCGATGGGGTGGTCAATATTATGCAGCGACGCCACCACGGTTTGCCCCTGCAGTTCCTGGCCCGCAAGCCCCGGATTAACCGGTGTTACCTGGTAACCCTCAGCGAGTAAAAACGCTAAAACTTTATAACTGGCCCGCTCCGGCTTGTGACTCGCGCCAACCAATGCGATGGTGTTCACACGCCTGAGGAGGGCTGCGAGCGCTTCGTCGGTTTCTATCAGCAACGGATCAACGCCAGTGGGGAGCGCGCTTCTCAAAGAAGGCCTTCACCCCACGACGCGACTCGTCTGACGTCATAGCCTTCACCATCACCTGATTCGCATGCTCAAAAGCCTTGTGGAGTGGCATTTCTATTTGGGTGTAGAACGCCGTTTTGCCGTCACGAATACTTTGCGGAGAACGTGAGGCAATACGCTCAGCAAGCCGACGGGTTTCATCTACAACCTGATCGGCAGGGACATGTCGATTAATCAAGCCAAAGCGCTCTGCATCCGACGCGTCGAAGAACTCGCCGGTTAAGGCCATTTCCAGGGCATGCTTGCGCGACAAGTTACGGCCAATGCCAACCAGCGGCGTAGTGCAAAAAGCACCGAGGTTAACGCCGGGCGTACAAAACTGGGAATCGCTTGAAGCCACAGCTAAATCGCAGGCCGATACGAGCTGACACCCGGCCGCTGTGGCCGTTCCCTGCACGCATGCAATGACAGCCTTCGGCCCATGGACAATGCGCTGCATCATCGTCGCACACGTTTCAAGAACCGATAGGACTCTTGGACGCCACGCCTCCTGCGTTTCATCCTTCCGCCTCGCCATCTCCGTCAAGTCGTGACCCGCCGAGAAGACCGGACCTTTTGCAGAAATAACGATGCATCTAACAGCATCGTCGTCGTAAGCCTCATCGAGCATCGACGTCATGGTAAGCAACATCTCACTCGAAAGCGGATTTCGCTGTTTTTCGTTGTTGAGTGTGAGCCAGAGAACCCCCTCATCCAGCGACTTTAGAATAAGTTCCGCCGTCATAATGACCTCGTCACGATCGCGTTATTTACGACGATTAAATAGAAGTTTTAGCTTACTGGCAAAAATGGGGTACTTATTGCCATTGGCTCGCCGCCGCCTTATCCCCTCCCATGGTCAGCAGTTGCGCCATCCGGCGCCCCAGCATCGGGTAGTCATCCGCTAAACCCGAGTTCTTTAGCCGGGTGGCATATGCTTGCACTTCCTCGAGGTAATCGTTCACCGCTGGCCTGTCGCCATCCTCGCTTGCATGCTTTATTAGGTTTCCATAGGCACGAAGACTAAACCCGATTTGCTCTGGATAATCGCGTGGTATCGATTCCAGAATTGCCACGGCTTCGTCTGCGTCTCCAACCCGTAATTTTGCTGTGCCCAACCAACCCAAGGCTTCTACCACCTGTTGCTCCCGGCCACGGGTGTAATTTAGAGAACGCTCAAGGACGGGTATCACCTCGGCCCACCGTCCGTCTTGGCTGAGTAAGGTAGCAAGGTTCATCTGGCTTTCGCGGTTATGCGGGTAGACCTTATTAAGCGTCGTCAAATGATAGTACTGAGCCTGCTTATTTTTGAGGTACTTTGCTAGCGCCGCCATTTCAAAATGGACTTTCCAGTCTGCCGTTCCTTCAGCGAGCACCTTTTGCCGTCGCCGAACAACATCTTTCGGCTCACCGACTTGACCTTCAAGCTTGGATAGCTCATCGGCCATATGGGCAAGATAATCCTGGTAATTACTTTGCCCCGGAAACGGGGGCTGTTCCGCCATCCCCTGCAAATTTTGTATATTTTGGATGGTCTCATGGTTGGGATAACCAATTCGCTCGGCCACTTGCTCACTGCTGAGAACGCCTTGCGGTCTGCTGTCTTCAATGTGAGTCGCTATGGCTCGCGCAAAGACCCTTGCCAGAATGTCATTACCGGAAAATGTGTAGTGCACATGCTCTACAAGGGACTCCCAACCAGGAGCGAAGGGAGCGCTGGCGCGGTCAAATGCCGCTGCACTATCAACAAAACTCAGTACTGAATCCGGATAGTCTTTGGCAGCAGCTTTAACAAGCTCATTGATTTTGGTGTCAGCTCGAAATCTAAGCGCATCAAGGTCCATAGCACGATTAAAGTGTCGCCTCGCCCCGGCGTAATCGCCTTGTCGCTCAAGAGTGGTGGCGAGCTGAAAATGACTGTCGGCATGCATAGGGTCGAGCTCAATGACCTCTCGCCATAACGCTGCCGCGGCCTCCCACTTCTGATTTCTGGACTCATCAGTGGCACGCTCCCTGAGATCCGATGCCTGTTTACGTTGTTCCTCGGTCAGTGAATCATCCTGCAAGGACAAGAACGGCGCAGAGTGGCGGAGATTGACTGGCACCGTAGAGAGGACGACGTGCATACCCTTGTTGGATAGGACGTCGATGATATCTCTTAGATTCGCGTCAAAGTGCTCATAGACATCACCCATGCGTGGGTCAGTCTCAGCCACCCCGTTCTCGACAAACATATGCCTTCCTTGCCACTC